>CAXPTW010000023.1:0-66018 GCA_964220165.1 Abyssibacter sp. | reverse complement strand
TCTCAGCGGAAATCAACAGGCAGGCAGCGCTTCCAATGCTACCTTGGCTTGAAACTGATCTGTAAATTTCCGTAGCTTCGCCATCCTCGTATCCCTGCAAGGGTTTGGGATACGCCTTAGCTGACTGTCCAGGTTTCTGGGACCACTTCAGAATGTTCCTTGACAGACGGATATATATAAATAACATTTATGAAATAAATAACAGACAAAGACTCGCGTAGGGGAGAGGAGCCTCGGCGAGAGACGCGCATATCCGGCGCGGGTTTGGAGTTGGTTTCTCTTGAGGAGAGGGGCCTGAAATTGAGCATGCATGGACGCATGCTCGCAATGGGAGGAAACTATGAGAAAACTTATGCGCGGTCTTTCGGCCGCAGCCTGTGGTATCGTGTTTGGCGCAACTGTGGGCACGACAAGCGTGTCGGCCCAAGACGCCGTTCCTGAGATCAAGGACGAATATCGCTTTGTGATGATTCCGATTTTGGCGCAGGCGTGGTTCGACATCGTTCACGACGCGGCGGCGGACTCGGCGGAGCAGTTGAGCGCCCAGCTCGGCACCAAGATCACCATCGATTACCAAGCGCCGGCCCAGGCCGATCTGGTCGAACAAAACACGCTTTTGGAGCGCGCCATCGCGACGAAACCCGACGGCATCGCCATCGATGCTATCGACGTAAATGCCAGCATGCCGATCCTCAACGAAGCCCGTGATCGCGGCATCCCGGTCGTGCTTTTTGTCTCGACGGCACCTCAGGGGTCGCAATTCACCTATATCTCCAATGATTTCTACGATCAGGGGCGGATTTTGGGCGAGGAGCTTTTGAAGCGCATCGACAACAAGGGCAAGATCGCGATCCTGCACGGTGTGCCGACCAACTCCGCCCATGCGGACCGCTATGACGCGCTCAAGGATCTGTTCGCGCAATACCCGGATGTCGAGATCGTCGATGAGGGCTTCGATTATGACGATGTGCAAAAGGCTCAGACCGAAGCCTCGCGCATGTTGGCCGCCAATGCCGATCTTGATGCCATCGCCGTGGTGGATGCCGCCGGTCCCGTTGGCGTGGGGCTCGCGCTGCGCGAAGCGGGGCGTGTCGGTGAGGTGCAATTCGTCGGCATCGACGATGTGCCGCAGCTTCAGGAACTGATGCGTGACGGGGTGCTCGATCTGTCGATTGCCACGCGCCCGCGCATGATCGGCGAATGGTCCACAGTGGCGCTGATGCTTCAGAACATGGGCGTGGAAACGCCGTCCTGGATCGACACGGGCATCGGCTACATGACGCCTGACATGGTGGCCGAAGGCAATATCGACGGCTTCTAAGATCCGGTTTCAGAACATCGACCGGGCGCATCCTGTGATGCCCCCGGTCTCATTTTCAGGCCAATCTCAGGGAGATCGATATGAGTCTTTTGGAAGCCCGTGGCATCACCAAACGCTTTCCCGGCGTGGTCGCGCTGGATGCGGTGGATTTGCGGTTCGAACGCGGCGAAGTGCATTGCATCGTTGGTGAGAACGGCGCGGGGAAAAGCACATTGGTCAAGGTTCTGACCGGCATCTACCGCCCCGATGAGGGCGATCTGCACTACGATGGCGAGACTCCTCCGGCGATCGGCTATGTGCCACAGGAGTTGAACCTCTTCGACCATATGACCGTGGCGGAAAACATGTTCCTACCGCTGGAAAACGGCGCGCTGTTCCGGCGCAAGACGCTTGAAGAGGCGGCGCGTCCTTTTCTCAAGGATTTGAAAATGACCTGTGCGCCGGAGGATCTGGTGCGCGACATTTCGGTGGCTGAAAAGCAGCTTTTGCAAATCGCCCGCGCCCTGGCGAGCCGCCGATCCGATATTCTCATCCTCGATGAGCCGACCGCTTCTTTGACCGCGACGGAAATCGAACGGCTCTTTGCGATTGTCGAAGAGCTGCAGGCGCGCGGCACGGCGATTGTCTTTATCACCCATCGGCTCGACGAGGTGATGCGGCTGCATTCCGTGGTCTCTGTGCTGCGCAACGGCTGTGTCGTCGGAAATTCCGATGGAGAGGAGGTCTCAGAGGCCTGGATCGTCTCCAAGATGACCGGCAAGGAGATGGACCTGAGCACGCTCTACCGTCCGCGCACCCCGCGTGGCGCCCCTGTGTTCCGGGTCGAGGGGCTGTCTGGTGACGGCTTCGAAGAGGTTTCTTTCGATCTTCACGCGGGTGAGGTTCTGGGCTTTGCCGGGCTGGTGGGCGCCGGGCGTTCCGAAGTGCTGCAAACGCTCTTCGGGATGCGCAAACCGACAGCGGGGCAGGCGTGGTTCGACGGCGAGCCATGGGTGTTCAACAAACCGGCCCGGGCGATTTCAAAGGGGGTGATGTATCTCTCTGAGGAACGCAAGGCACATGGGATTTTCCCGCAAATGTCAGTGCGCCAGAACGTCGGCGCAGGGCTGTTGCGCGATGTGGCGCGGCTGGGGGTGGTGTCCAATGCGCGCGAGGCAGAGGCCACAGCCAAGATCATCGGCGACTACAGGGTCAAGACCGCCTCGTCCGAGACAAAGATCATGAACCTGAGCGGTGGCAACCAGCAAAAGGTGCTGATCGGGCGGGGCCTCATGGCCAACCCGCGGGTGATGATTTTCGATGAGCCGACGCGCGGCATCGACGTCAACGCCAAGGACGAAATTTACCGCCTGATGCAACAGGTCGCCGAGGATCAACAAATCGCGGTGGTGCTGATTTCCTCGGAAATCGAAGAGCTTTTGAAATGCAGCAATCGGGTTCTGAGCCTCTATGACGGGCGGATCAATGCAGAGATTGCGGCGGAGGAGTTGAGCGAAGAACGCTTGCTGTCCTCGATTATCAATACGGGCGGCGCCTCTGATGCGACGGCCGCAAACAGGGAGGATGCCCATGTCTGACGGGCTGGTGAATGTGACGCAGAGACGAGGTTTCAATTTGAAAGGCGGCGGCCAGATCGTCGGGGTTCTGATCGCTTTTTTAGTGATTTGTGTGGTTGCGTCTCTGGTCGCGCCGCAATTCCTGACAAGCTACAACATGACGATCATTTCCCGCGATCTTGCCTTTATCGGCATCGTGGCCATCGCGCAGGGCATGTTGCTTTTGCTCGGGGACATCGACGTCTCCATCGGCGCAATCGCAGGGCTATGCGGCATCGTCTGCACCAAACTTCTGGTCGATGCGCAGCTCGATCCGGTGCTCGCCATCTCGGCGGGGCTGGCGGTGGGAGCCATCGCCGGCGCCGTGAATGGCACGATCATCACCATGTTCAACCTGAACTCACTGGTGGTGACCATTGGCATGCTCAGTGTCTATTCGGGTCTGAACCTCTGGATCACCAAGGGCCGCACCATCGTGGGCCTACCGAAAGAGGTGACGGTTCTGGGCGGCGGTACGCTTATGGGGGTGCCCGTGCCGGTCTATATCATGGCGGGCGTGTTTCTTGTGATCCTGTTCCTGACCACGAAAACGGTCTACGGGCGGCGTCTTTATGCGGTCGGCAACAGCCGCGAAGCCGCCAAGATCATCGGCATCCACGAACAACGTGTCCGCATCACCGCCTATGCCGTGGCGGGGGCGCTGGCCGGGCTGGCCGGGATGCTTTTGTGCTTTCGCCTTGTGTCGGCGCAGGCCTCGATGGGGCAATCCTGGCTTTTGCCGTCGATTGCCGCGCCTGTCATCGGCGGGATCGCCACTACGGGCGGCATCGGCACGATCTGGGGCGCGCTTCTGGGCGCGGCGATCATCGCGGTGATCGGCAATGTGATCGTGCTGGGCGGTGTCGACGTCTACCTGCAACAGGTGGTCACGGGCGCGATTGTGGTGATCGCCGTCGCTCTCGATGCCATCACACGCAAAATGGGCCGGGGCTGATCCCCCGCCCGCAATTTCATTCCAAAGGAGGAGATAAGAATGTCCGAGGAAACCAAAATCACTCAAATCGGTGTCGTCGTGCGCGATCTGGATGCGACGATGAAAATGTATCACCAACTTCTGGGCTGGGGGCCGTGGAATGTTTACGAACACACTGCTCCCGTGCTGCATGACACCCATCTGCACGGCAAGCCTGCGACCTATTCGATGCTCTGTGCCGAGGTGATGGTGGGCGACATGTGTTACGAGCTGATCCAGCCACTTGAGGGCGACTCGATCTACAAAGAATGGCTCGAAGAGCATGGAGAAGGTCTGCACCACGTTGCCGTGATGAAACACGGTCAGGATGCGGCCGATCAGTTCAAGAAGGACATGGATGCGGCGGGGGCAAAGATGCTCATGGGCGGGCGCATCGGCGAGACCATCGAGTTCTATTACCTCGACAGCGAGCCGCAATTGAAAGTGATCCTCGAATCCGGCACCGGCCATGCCATCGACCTCAAACCGATCCGCACATACCCTGAGTGAACGATCCCGGTTCCAAGAAAAAGCCCCCGCGACGCGGGGGCTTTTTTATGTCTCGCGTTGTGGCGCGTTGTGGCGCTTTAGGCCGCGATGCGATGATCGTCTTTGTCAAAGACCATGATGTGTTCGGGCCGAATGCCGAGCGCAAGGGTCGCGGGGCGCTCCGTGTCGCTGCCTTGCCGGATCACCTCGATCTCGCCGTCGCCGAGAGTGGCGAAATAGCTCGTTGAGGTGCCAACGACCTGTTGATTGGTGACATCGAGGGTCAGCCGGTTGGCCTCTGAGGCGTTGTCGAGGAAATGTTCGGGCCGGATGCCGAGCGTCACCGGTCCCTGTGCCGCCGTGGCGCTCGTTAGGAACGTACCGTCGCTCAAGCGCATCCGGTGCCCGTCGGCCTGAGCCGTGACAAAGCTCATCTGAGGCGAGCCGATGAAGCCGGCTACAAAGCGGGTTTGCGGCGCGGTGTAAAGCTCCGACGGGGTGCCCACCTGTTCGATCCGCCCGTCCTTCATCACCACGATACGGTCCCCCATGGTCATCGCCTCGACCTGATCATGGGTCACGTAGATCGAGGTCACGCCGATCCGTTGTTGCAGGGCGCGGATTTCCTTGCGCATCTGGACGCGGAGCTGGGCGTCGAGGTTCGACAGCGGTTCGTCGAACAGAAAGGCGTTGGAATGTTTGACCATGGCGCGGCCCATGGCCACTCGTTGACGTTGCCCGCCGGATAAGGCGCGCGGGCGGCGGTCGAGATAGGGGGTGATCGCCAGAATGTCTGCGGCCCATTTTACCCGCTTTTCGATCTCTTCGGCGGGGGTTTTGCGCACCTTGAGACCGAAGGCGAGATTTTGCGCCACGGTCAGATGTGGGTAAAGCGCATAATTCTGAAACACCATCGACAGATCGCGCTCCTGCGGCGGCAGATGCCCGACCGGCGTGCCGTCGAACAGAATGTCGCCGCCGGAGATCGGGTTTAACCCGGCCACACAGCGCAGCAGGGTTGACTTGCCACAGCCCGAGGGGCCGACGAGTACGATGAATTCGCCATCGTCAATCTCAAGGTTCAGCCCGTGAAGGGCCTTGACCTTGCCGTAGTGTTTTTCGAGGTTCTGGATGTTGATTGAGACCATGGGTTCTCCTCCCAAGAATGGCGGCGTCGCAGGGCGCGCGTTATTTGATGCTGCACTTATTTGATACTTCCCTGTGTCAGGCCGCCGACGAGATGTTTCTGAAACAGGAATGCGATGAGATAGATCGGCACCATCCCGGTGAAGGACGCCGCCGCCATCTGTCCGAAATTCACCAGCCGCTCGCCCTGAAAGAGCGACATGCCAACTGTGATCGTGCGGCTCGCCTCGCTGAACGTCAGGGCCGAGGCAAAGAGAAACTCGTTGTAGGACAGGATGATACAGATCAGCGCCGTGGCCAGAATGCCGGGAAAAATCAGGGGCAGGATCACCGCGAAGAGCGTGTGCCAATAGCCCGCGCCGTCGATCCAGGCGGCTTCGTCGATCTCTGCCGGGATGTCGCTGATAAAACTTTTGAGCAACCAGAATGCGACGGGCAGGTTCATCAGCCCGTGCACCAGCGCAAGGCCCGGAATGCTGTCCATCAACTGTGCGGTTTGCAACAGATAGAACAGCGGGATCAGCGCGATGATCGGTGGCGCGGCATAAGAGGCCAGCGTGATGTTGGGTACGGTCCTGCGAAAGGCGCCGAGTTTGATCGTGGCATAGGTCGCAGGCACGGCGATCACCAGCGTGATCGCCCCGCTCAAAAGCGCCACGGCGACAGAGTTCCAGATCATGCGCAGCACCGGGACATGCGCAAAAGCATTGGGGTAATTCTTGAGCGTTGCGGCCTCCGGCAAGAGCCGCCCTTGCAGCACATCGTCGGGCGTTTTGAACGAGGTCGAGAACAGGTAGACGATGGGCAGCGCGAAAAAGACCAGCATCGCGGCCAGAAAGCCGAACCGGATCAGGCGATCCGTGCGGGTGTCCTGAACAGAGGCGGTCATCGACGTTTCTCCAGATGATTGTGCAGCAAAACGATGGGCAGGGTGACGACAGAGACGGTGATCGCGAACATCAGCGTCTGGGCCGCAGCGAGGCCGACATCGAATTCCCGCAACGCGGTTTTCCAGATCTCGAACGTGGCGATATTGGTGGCATTGCCGGGCCCGCCGAAGGTGAGCGTATAGACCAGATCAAAGGTCTTGAGCGCCATGATCACCCGAAGCAGGTAGACGGAGAGCAGCGCAGGCGCGATCATCGGCAGGGTGACGGTCCAGAAAATCCGTTTCGGATAGGCGCCATCGAGCGCGGCGGCCTCTTCGACGTCATGCGGCACACCTTGCAGGATCGCAAAGCACAGGATCACGATCAGCGGCGTCCATTGCCATGTGTCCGCCAGCATGATTGCCGGAAAAGCGAGGTCATGGTTGCCGAAAAACGAAATCGGATCGTCGATCAGCCCGGTGCGGAGCAGGACGCCGTTGAGCCAGCCGCCCGACGGGTTGAGGATCAGCTTCCACGCGATCCCGACCATCACAGGCGGTGTCATCAGCGGCAAAAGCACGATGGTCCGAAGCCACCGCCCGCCACGCACGATCTTGCTCAGGATCACCGCAAGGTAAAGCCCAAGCGCCAGTTGCACCAAGGATACGATCAACGCAAACAGGATGGCATGGCCCACGGAGCCCGAAAAATGCGTGCCGCTGAGGGCCCAGTCGAAATTCTCGAGGCCCACAAAGCCCTGAAACTGTTGACCGAGATCGGAGCGGGAAAAAGCCAGAAGCACGAGGTAGACCAAAGGGTAGCCCGCGAAAATCGCAAGTCCGACCATCAGGGGCAGGGTCATGCTCCATTCCGCACGCTTGCGCTGACTTGCGCCGCGATCTGATCCGAAAGAAGCTGCCGGTGGCGTCGCCATCGTGGGGCCTCCTCTGTGTTGTAATCCATGAAATTACACCCCTTGGGCGCGGCATCCGGGATGCGCGTCCAAGAGACAGGTCCTGTCCGCAGGGGACTTTAACGCAGCAGGCGTTCCCAGCTTTTCTGTGCCAGCTCCATCGCCTCTTCCGGCGTGCTTTCGCCAGAGATCATGATGGCAAGCTGCTCGGACAGGCTTTCGAGCATGCGCGGCGCTTGCGGTCCGGTGGGCCAGGCCATCGCCCCGTTGAGCGAGGCGCTCGCGGCCCGTTGGCTGCGGGCGTTGAACGCCTTGTACACCGAGCTGGTCAGAGCGGAGATACGGGTCGGATCGATGCCGGAGCCGGTGGTGGTCAGCAAATCGAGATGCATCTTCGCCGACGACGCCAGCTTGATGAACTCCCAGGCGAGGTCTTTCTTGCTGCCATAGGCCGCGATACCAAGCGCCCATCCCGCGTTGAGCGGCGCGCGGCTTTCGGTCTGGCTACCGCCGACCGGCAGTTGCACCACGTCCCATTTGCCGGCGATCTTCGAGGTCTCATTGTCTTCGGAATAGGCGCCGAGGTCGATCCAGCCTTCGGTCATTGCGGCGCGCCCGCCGACAAAGGCGGTGAGCGCCTGATCAAAGCCGGTTTCTGCCGGGGTCGGCAGAGCCGAGGGCACCGTGGCGACAAGGTTCCGGGCCGCCATGAGCGCGGCGTCGCTGTCGAGCGCCGGACGCCCATCCGCATCGAGAAACTCGCCACCGTAGTTGGCAAGGCGGTTGGCAAAGACGGAAATGTTCTGAAGCGGGGCGCGAATGCCCATCAAGGCCATGCCATAGATGCCATTGGCGCTTTCGGCCTTGGTAATGGCCTCGGATGTGGTGATGACCTCGTCCCATGTTTTCGGGGGCGTCAGACCGTTTCGCTCGAAAATTTCAGTGTTGTAGAACAGCGCATGGGTGTCACCGTCGAACGGTAGGGCGTAACGACGGTCATTATAGAGGCTGTAGGGATCGTAGACGGTCGAAATGAAATCTTCCGGCATGATGTCGTCCGCGTCGGCCTCAATCCGGTCGGTGATGTCTTCGAGGACACCGGTTTCGACCAGAGACCCTTTCGAAATGTACCAATAGTCAAAGGCGTCGAACCGCTTCGCGCCAGATTGCAGGTCGAGGGTGAGTTGCTGCTGAATCTGGTCGAGTGGCACGGGGACGATGTCCACCTTCACGCCGGTTTCGGCCTCGAAAGCTGCGGCGACAATTCGGGCACCGCCCACCTGAGGCTGGGACATCAGCACGGTGATGGTCTCACCCGCTTGCGCATAGGCACGTGCCGAGAGCGCGCCGCTGCCCAGAGCGGCGCCGACGGCCAGGCTCATCCCGCCACCAAGAATCTGGCGGCGCGTCACGGCTGTGCCCGAAATCGAATTTTCTGTCTGAATATCAGGTTTCATATTTTCCTCCCTTTGGAACCTGGCCCTGTTTCCTCCCGGACCAATCTTCGCATAAAGAAACTTGACATGAAATTAATATCAGTCAAGTTATTTGTAACAATCAGGAGGACAACATGGAAAAACTCAAGATTGCTGCCATCGGTGATCAATTCATCACTTCGGCGGTTTTCGAGGCTGCGGTGCGGGATGCGATTGGAGCGCATTGCGACGTGGTCACGCACGATTTGCTGTGGCCCGAGGTGCCGTTCTACGCGCATGACGGGCCGGCAGGCACCGAGATCAAGGAATATAGCGGCAGTCCCAAAGACCTCGAATCGCTGCTTGCCGATGCAGAGGCATTGGTGACCCATCTGGCTCCGGTGACGGCAGACCTGTTGGAAAAAGCACCGCGCCTGAAATTTATCGGGGTCTCACGCGGCGGTCCGACCAATATCAACATGGAGGCGGCGCGCGCACGAAACGTGACTGTGTGCAATGTGCCCGGGCGAAATGCTTCCGCCGTGGCGGAATTCACCATCGGGGCGATCCTCGCCAATGTCCGCCGCATCACCGTGGGCCATGCCGGGCTATCCCAAGGCATCTGGCGCGGCGATCTCTATCGCTATGACCGCACAGGCGACGAACTGTCGGATCTGACCGTCGGGCTCTTGGGCTACAGCCATATCGGTCAGCGCGTCGTGCGGTTGCTCAAGCCTTTCGGTTGCCGCATTCTGATCTGTGACCCCTATGCCAAGCTCACGGTGCAAGATGCCATCGACGGGGTCGAGCAGGTCACGCTCGACGATCTGATTGCGCAATCCGATATTCTGAGCCTGCACGCCCGGGTGACGCCAGAGACGACGGGGATTATCTCGGAGGAGCGGATCGCGAAGATGAAAAAAGGCGCGGTTCTGGTGAACTCGGCGCGGGGCGAATTGGTTGATCAGCCAGCGCTTTGCGAGGCTTTGGTCAGCGGACATCTCGGCGGTGCGGCGCTTGACACGTTCGAGGTGGAGCCGCCTAAAAACGACGATGAATTGTTGCGATTGCCCAATGTCACCCTGACTCCTCATATTGCCGGGGCGTCGCGCCGCGTGGCGACATTCGCCGCCGAACAGATTGCAGAAGATCTGGCGCGTTTTCTGAAAGGGGAAAAGCTCAGAAACCCATGTAACTGAGGCAGAATGCGAGACAATTCGAGACGGCGCGGGGAGGCATCGTCAGGGAGGACATGATGAAGAAAGCCTATGTGATGGCGATCGATGCCGGGACAGGCAGCGGACGCGCGATCATTTACAATATGCACGGGGAGATTGTCGGAAGCGCCCAGGAAGAATGGGTGCATCCGGCGGTGGAGGGTGTCCCCGGCGGGTTAGATTTCACAACCGGGCCAAATGGAGCGCTGATTGACCGGGTGATCGCCCGATCCATCGCCGCTGCTGAAATCGCCGCCGGGGAGATCGCCGCGGTGTCGACGACCTCGATGCGTGAGGGGATTGTTCTTTATGACGATGCGGGCGAGGTGCTTTGGGCCTGCCCCAATGTTGACGGGCGCGCGCAGGTTCAGGCCGAGGCGCTGACTGCGGCGGGTATCTCGAACGAGATCTACCGTCGCGGCGGCGATTGGGTGTCGATCACGGCGCCCGCGCGGCTGCACTGGTTGCGCGACAACCGTCCTGACCTGTTCGGGCGCGTGCGTCGGCTTGGGATGATTTCTGACTGGATGTCGACCCGTCTGACGGGCACCTATGTCACCGAACCGACGGCGGGGTCTTCGAGTGCGCTCTTCGATCTCTCGCAGCGCGGTTGGTCCGAAGAGTTGCTCGAATTGATCGGGCTGTCGCCAGAGATTGTGCCACCGGTGGTCGAAGCCGGGACCAAGATTGGTGAAGTCACCACAGAGGCCGCCGCGCGCTGCGGTTTGGCCGAAGGCACGCCGGTGGTGGCGGGCGGCGGTGATACCCAGCTCGCGCTCTTGGGGCTTGGCCGTCGGGCCGGGCAGGCCACGCTCGTTGGCGGCAGTTTCTGGCAGATGACGATCCTGTCGGATCGGGCGCTGATCGATCCGGCGTTCGGGCCGCGCACGCTATGCCATGCGCGTCCGGGCGAGTGGATGGTCGAAGGGATCGGCTTTCTGAGCGGCTTTGCCCTGCGCTGGGTTCGGGATGCGTTTTTCGAGCCTTTGCTACAGCTTACGAGCAGCGATGTTGACGCCTTCGATCTGATTGAGAAGCTGGCGCAGGACACGCCCGTCGGGTCTCATGGGACGGTCGCCGCCACGGCCTGTCCGATGCAATCGGATGCCTGGCGCCAGCCGCCGCTGAGTTTTCTGGGGCTCGATCTGAACGCGCCGGGGTTGGCGCTTGGGCAGGTGGCGCGCTCCGTGATGGAAGCGGGGGCTTTCCTGGCCAATCACCACCTCGAAACCCTCGAAGCCCTGTCGGGGCAAAGCTACGACACGCTGCAATTCACCGGCGGATCGAGCCAGGGCACGCTCTGGCCGCAGATCATTGCGGATGTGACAGGACGCGAGATTGAGATTCCCGTGGTCAAGGAAACCACCGCGCTGGGCTGTGCCATGCTGGCCGCTGTGGGGGCGGGGCAGTTCCCGACGATGGACGAGGCAATCGCGGCGATGGCCAGTCCGATTGAGCGCCGGGTGGTGCCCGATCCAGAAAACATGGCGCTTTACGCGCCGCTGAAAGCGCGTTGGTCCGAGGTGATCGGCGGCGTGCGCGATCTTGGCGAGGCGACCGGGCTGGAGCCGATCTGGCGCCCCGCGGGCGCGCGCGTGAAACACTGAACTCTGAAAAAGGACATGTGATTATGAAGTCTCTATGGGACGAAGCGGAAGCGGAGCGTTTGCGTCAAGCGGCGGGGAATGATCCGGCGGAACAGGATCTTGCGATGCGGGTCTACACCTCGCAACTGATCGGGCAGGAACCGGATTTGGTGCTGCATGGCGGGGGCAATACCTCGGTCAAGACCCGGCGGCGCGACGAGAACGGCGTCGAGCACGATGTCATCCATGTGAAAGGCTCGGGCTGGGATTTGGCCACCATTGAGGGGCCGGGACTGCCCGCGATGTGGCTCGATCCTCTGTTGGAGGCACGCAAGACGGCGACGATGTCGGACGAAGAGATGGTCGCTTTCCTGCGCCGCGAGATGTTGGACCAAAGCGGGCCGAACCCGTCGGTGGAGGCGTTGCTGCATGCGTTTTTGCCAGCGAAGTTCGTCGATCACACCCATTCCTGCGCGGCGCTGGCGATTGCCAACCAACCGGACGCCGCCGAGCGTGCCCGTGAGATTTTCGGGGATGAGCTGAGCATCGTGCCCTATGTCATGCCCGGGTTCAAACTCTCGCACGCGGCGGATCAAATCCATGCCCAAGAGGGCGCGGGAACGTCGGGGCAGTTTCTGGTGAACCATGGTCTCTTTTCCTTTGGCGATGATGCCCGCACCTCCTATGAACGCATCCTGCGCTACACGACGATGTGCGAAGAGTACCTCGCCTCGAAAGGGGCGGCTCTGCTGCCTGAAGAAGTCGGCACTAAGGCGCAGGACCCGGAGGCTCATACCTCGGTTGCGGCGCTGCGGGTCGCCTTGAAAGAATGGGGATTTTTTGCGGAGAATCTCGTGCTCGATCTGCGCCTCGGCGAGGCGAATGATCGCTTTCTCGCGCTGGAGGATCTGGCGGAGATCACAGGGCGGGGTACCGCGACGCCGGATCACGTCATCCGCATCAAACCGCGCCCGGTCATTGGTGAGGCGAGTTTTGGCCCGGACGAGTGGCGCAATGCGATCGAAGGGTTTGCCGCGTGGTATGAGGCCTATTTCAACCGCAACGCCCCACATGCTGATGAACCGAAAACCATGCTCGACCCGCTGCCGCGCGTGGCGCTGATCCGGGGGCTCGGGATTGTCGGTATCGGGCGTTCCGCGAAAGAGGCGGGAGTGGCCGCTGATTTGGCCGAACAGACCGCGCGGATCGTTTTGGCCGCCGAAGGGATCGGGCGGTTCACCCCGCTCAATGAGCGCGATCTCTTCGACATGGAATACTGGTCTTTGGAACAGGCGAAGCTGAAACCGAAGGCGTAAGCTACCGTATCAGTCCGATTTCAGAATGCGCTCCGCCACGCCATATGAGGAGATAAACCCATCGAGAAAGCCCGTGCGCAGTGCCGCACGGGCCGCTTGCCATTTCTCGATCCCGGCGCAGACGGCAACGATTTCGCGGTCACGCAGCAAATCCCGGTCCATCCCGAGCATGCGTGTGGCGAGGCCCGTATCGACAAAGGCGCCGTCGTCATCGATCAGATTGCCCGCCAGATCGGCGACCACACCCTGGCGGATCATGTCGCCCTGTTCGGCATCTGTAATCAGTCCGAATGAGCGGAAGAACGAGCCGGGGCCGACATGGCCGACACCGATCATGATCATCGAGGCATCGCGGAGCCGTTCGAAAGACTCGCGAATGCTGCGCTGGCGTAAGAACAGGTCACGGTCTTCGGCGCTGTCCACGACCAGAGGTGCGGTAAAGGCGTAGCCTTTGCCCTCGGTCTTGTCGATCAGGGCATGGATGACTTCGAACGGATTGGCGTCGCTCAGCGCGGCGAAATCGCCGGTGACCGAAATGAACTCCGCCTTTTTGCGCTTGATCGTCGGCATGGCTTTCACGATTTCGGACATGGTGCGTCCCGAGCCGATGCCGAGGATCATCTGATCCGTGTTCTCCAACCGACCATGCAGGAAGCGCGCGCCGGCGCTGGCGACGGCGGGCATTGAGACGTCCATGGTCTGCAGCTCGTTCACATCCGGCACGATTGTACAGCTCGACAGCCCGAAACGCTCGATAAGTTGGCTTTCGAGCGCCATGCAGTTCGTTGGGACGTTGTTCACGAAAATCTTCACCAGGCCCTGCTCATGGGCGGCCTGCACGAAGCGATGGACTTTCATCTTGCTCAGACCACGGCGCGTGGCGATCTGTGCCTGTGTCAGGCCGCCCACGTAATGCATCCACGCGATTTCGCGTATCTGATCTTGAATATCTGTGTTCGAGCCCATGCGCCTTACGTCTTTATGTCTAAGTATTCTGTTCTGTATGGCGCATGATAGTCATGTGGCCCTACGTCGCAATAGCTGTCAATGAGGCGCGGAGTTAAGAGCCGTGCTTTGGACCATAAGCCGCGTCTCCTTCTGCCCCTGGCTCCGTCACCTGCGTTGCAAGATCAGCCGTGAGCGCACGCCTGTGGCGGTGTCTTCGAAACTGAGCGACCCGCCGTGCAGCTTGGCGATTGTCGCGACGATGGTCAGGCCCAGTCCGTGGCCGTCGATCGTTTTGGTGTTGTCGCCGCGTTGAAACGGGGCAAGTAGCTTTTCAATATCTGCAGCAGAACTGTTTGACCCCTCGTCTGACACCAGCACGGTTGCCGTTTGCGCCGTGGTCTCAAGGCTCACGACAGCACGCCGACCGTATTTGAGCGCGTTTTCGATCAGGTTGGTGATCGCCCGCTCAAGGGTCACAGGACGCCCAAAGATCACGGTATCGCGCTCATCGGACATCACGCCGTAGCCTTGGCGCGACATAAAGATCGACTGTCCGCCGTGCACGATGACTTCGTCGGCCTTGTCAAACGTCACCGGGTGCCCGACGTCTTGGTAATTCGCCACGATGGCGTCCAAAAGCGACGTGAGGGAAAACTCGCGCGGTTGTTCGGCGCCGATTTCGGCATGGGTGTAGGACAGAACGCTCTCAATGATGCCGTTCATACTGTCGATGTCGGCCTCGAATTTTTTGCGTAGCTCAGCATTTTCGATCAAGGCTGCGCGCAGGCGCAGGCGGGCTGCGGGGGTGCCGAGATCATGGCTGACCCCGGAAAGAACGGCCGCACGCTCGGCCAGTTGGTCCCGTTCAATCCCAAGATAGCCGTTCACCGCGTCCACGATCTCTTGAAGTTCTTGAGGGCCTTGTGTGTCGTAGCGTGCGGGCCCACCGACGCGCCGCCTGTTGCGCAATTGTCGGGCAAAGGCCGCGAACGGAAGCGGCAGGTTCATGGCCATCGTCAACAGGACCGCCGCCGAGATAATCGCGAACAAAGCGGCGGGGATGCGGTGATCGGCGGGGGCCGCATCACAGCCCCAAACCGCAGAGCCGTCGATCTCGATCCAGTCAGACGCGCCCATCCGCGCCACCACGATAGGGTCCGTGCAATAGATCGCCAGCTTTCGCGTGATAGCCCCCATGGTTTCGGCAGCGGTTCGGCCCGGACGATTGTGCAGGTCCGCGATCGAATAGCGCAAGTCGGGCGATAAGATGGTGAGCAAGACCGGTTGCCCCGTCGTTGGGTTGGCAAAGTCCCGAGAGATGGGCAGGATGGTGATATAGGGGGCCTGAGGCGCGCCAGAGATCCTGCGAAAGGCCCCGGTGGAGGCGTGAACCTGATCCTCTGCGCCTAGCGTGCTAAAGCTCACGCCCTCAGGTGGGGCGGTGCCGTTCTGCATCGCGTAGTAGATGATCACCCCTGCGTTATAGGCTGCATCCCCATGCGCGCGCCACTCGGACGTTGTGCGCCCCCAGACCCAAGCCGTGCCTGCGCCGATCAGCAAGGCGACAAGGACGAGCGCAGGTCCGATGACGCGCAAACTGTTATAGCGCGCTCTCACGACGTGGACACGTCGACATCGGCGGCAAAGACATAGCCAACGCCGCGTTCGGTTTTCAGGATGCTCGGGTCTTTCGGGTTTGCCTCGATTTTGTGGCGCAAACGACCGACCAACACATCAATCGCACGCCCTGAGGCCTCGCCCTGCGGCGTCTCCTCTCCCGTCACATCGAGCGCAGTTGCGATTTCGTCGCGGGTCAGCGGAATGTGCGGATTGGCGAGAAACACCCGCAACAACGCGGTTTCGCGGCGCGAGAGGGCCACTTGGACCTGATCGGGGGACCGCACCTCACCGCTCTTTGCCTCATAGGTCCAGCCGAAAAAGCGGAAGGTACCCGTGTTGCGGCGATGCACAAGTGATGAGGACCGGCGCGTGCGCGACAGCACGGCTTTGATACGGGCGAGCAGGAGATCGGGGTTAAACGGTTTGGCGATGTAGTCATCTGCGCCCATGGCGTAGCCTTGCATGCGTTGATGATCGGCGGAGAGGGCGGAGACCATGATGATCGGCACCTCTTGCTCCACCCGGAGCGCCTTGCAAATCTCCAACCCGCTCTCGTCCCCCAGCATCACGTCGAGCAAGATGAGGTCCACGCGCCCGCCGTCGATTTTGGCGCGCAACTCGGCCTCATCGGCTGCGGGCAGGGCAATACATCCCTTCTGCTGAAGGAATTGGGTCATCATCTCGCGCATTTCCGGGTCGTCATCGACCACAAGAATACGGGGAATCGTCATAAGTCACTGTCCTCCGATGTCCTCCAAAGAGGGTGATAGCCGATGCAGGGGCCCGTTGGGAATGCCGTTGGGTGTCGCGAAAGGCTCCGGAATCCCGCCTTAGGTAACAGTGTGTAACAAACGGACCGAAAACCTGCTTTGGCGTCCATCATAGCTGCCATGTTGTGATTGCATAGGTGCCATGCGGGGGGTCACATTGAGTGTGTTGAGCCGCCTAGCGCGGCATTTTTGGGAGGAAATCAACAATGAAACATCGCGTATTCGGTGCCGTCTCCGGCCTCGCTATCCTCGTGTCCACCGCAGCTCACGCAGAGCCGCAAGCCGAAGTTCTGCACTACTGGACTTCGGGGGGCGAGGCCAAATCCGTGGCTGTGCTCCAAGAAGAGTTCGCCGCCAACGGTGGCTCCTGGACCGATATGCCCGTCGCAGGCGGTGGCGGTGACGCCGCAGGTACGGCCCTACGTGCCCGTGTGCTCGCAGGCAATGCACCGACCGCCGCCCAGATCAAAGGGCCGGCCATTCAGGAATGGTATGAAGAGGGCGTTCTGGCCGACATCTCCGAGGTCGCCGAAGCCAACAACTGGGCCGGTGTCCTGCCCGCTGCCATCGCCGAGCACATGAAGTGCGAAGGTACCTGGTGTGCCGCCCCGGTGAACGTCCACCGTGTGGATTGGATCTGGGCGAACGCCGAGGTGCTCGCCGCCAACGGGATCGAGATGCCCACCACTTGGGACGAGTTCAACGCCGCCGCCGAAAAGCTTCAGGCCGCGGGCATCACCCCGCTGGCCCACGGTGGTCAGGCCTGGCAGGACGCGACCGTGTTCGAAGCCGTGGCGCTGGGCATCCTCGGCGCTGACGGTTTCCGCAAAGCCTTTGTCGATCTCGATGAAGCCACGCTGAAATCCGACGAGATGAAAGCCGTCTTTGACCAGATGCGCATCATGCGCGGGTTCGTCGACAGCAACTTCTCGGGCCGTGACTGGAACCTTGCCACCGCGATGGTAATGAACGGCGAAGCCGCGTTCCAGATCATGGGCGACTGGGCCAAGGGCGAATTCATGGCCGCGGGCCTCACCCCGGGCGAGGACTTCCTCTGCGCGTCCACACCGGGCGAGGGGTTCCTCTACAATGTTGACAGCTTTGCCATGTTCGACGTGAAGGGCGATGACAAGAAAGCGGGACAGGATTTGCTCGCGAAACTGGTGGTCGGTGAGAGCTTCCAAGAGGTGTTCAACCTCAACAAGGGCTCCATCCCCGTGCGGACCGACGTCTCTCTCGACAAGTTCGACAGCTGTGCGCGCCTCTCCTCTGAGGACATGGCGGCCAGCAACGAAGGCGGCTCTCTGCTTCCGTCCTACGCCCACGGCATGGCCCTGCGCGGCGCTCAGTCGGGTGCGATCACCGATGTTGTGACCGCGCATTTCAACTCTGACATGTCCTCTGACGAGGCTGTTCAGATGCTGGCCGACGCAATCGCCAACAGCATGTAATCCAAGCCCCTCCAAACGTGACCAGCCCCCGTGCCACGCACGTGGGGCTGGAACCCAATAGGAACTGTTCCCATGACCAAATGGCTCGAAGAAAATACGCCGAAGTTGGTACTGGCCCCGTCTTTCGTCGCGATCCTGATCTTTGTCTATGGCTTCATCGCCTGGACGGCATGGGTCTCGCTGACACGCTCGCGCCTGATGCCACGGTATGAAATCGAAGGATTCATCCAGTACGAGCGCCTGTTCGACTCGCCGCGCTGGGATACGGCCTTTGGCAACCTGTTTGTCTTTGGCATCCTGTTTATCGTGATCGCCATGGTGCTCGGCCTGATCCTCGCGATCCTGCTCGACCAGAACATCCGCACCGAAGGCGCGATCCGTACGATCTACCTCTACCCGATGGCGCTCTCCATGATTGTGACGGGCACCGCGTGGAAATGGATTTTGAACCCCGGTCTGGGGCTTGAGGCCACTGTGCGCGGATGGGGGTTTGAAACCTTCACGTTCGACTGGCTCGTGAACCCGGACATGGCGATTTACACCATCGTCATCGCCGCGATCTGGCAAAGCTCGGGCTTTGTGATGGCCTTGTTCCTTGCGGGGCTTCGCTCGGTCGATCAAGAGATCATCAAGGCGGCGCAAGTGGACGGCATTCCCACATGGCGCGTCTATACCGCCATCATCATTCCCTCTATGGCGCCGATCTTTCTTTCCGCCTTCATCGTGCTCTCGCACCTCGCGATCAAGAGCTTTGATCTGGTGATCGCCCTGACAGGCGGTGGCCCCGGCTACGCGACCGATCTTCCCGCCACCTACATGTATGCCATGGCGTTTTCGCGCGGTGACATCGGTCAGGCGGCCAGCTCGGCCATGATCATGATGCTGGTCGTCTTCACCATCATCGTTCCCTACCTCTACTCCGAATTGAGGTCCAAAGATGTCTGATATGACCTACACCCCGCTCAAATCCGGCAACAGCGCAGGCAAAACCGCGCTTCGCTGGGGGCTCTATATCATGCTCGGCCTCTTCGCGCTTTTCTACCTGATGCCGCTGTTCGTGATGGTCACCACCTCGTTCAAGAGCCTTGAGGAAATCCGCACTGGCGATCTCATTTCCCTGCCGCGTGACGTCACCTTTGGGGCTTGGAAGACCGCGTGGTCGGGGGCCTGTACGGGCATCCAATGCGAAGGCGTGCGGCCCTTTTTTCTCAACTCGGTGATGATCGCCATTCCCGCGGTTCTGCTCTCCACCCTGATCGGGGCGATGAACGGCTATGTCGTTGCCCAGTGGCGCTTCAAAGGGGCGAACCTGTTCTTTGCCCTCATGCTGTTCGGCTGCTTCATCCCGTTTCAGGTGGTGCTCCTGCCGATGGCACGGACGCTCGGTCTGATGGGCCTTGCCGGGACCATTCCGGGGCTGGTGTTCGTGCACGTCATCTACGGTCTGGGTTTCACCACGCTGTTCTTTCGGAACTACTACGTGTCGATTCCGTCTGAGCTGACCAAGGCGGCCAAGGTCGATGGGGCCGGGTTCTTCCGCATCTTCTGGTCGATCTTCCTGCCGCTGTCGCTGCCGATCATCGTCGTGACCGTCATCTGGCAGTTCACCCAGATCTGGAACGACTTCCTGTTCGGCGTGTCCTTTTCTCAGGCGGGCACCCAGCCTGTGACCGTGGCTCTCAACAACATCGTCAATTCGACCACCGGCGTGAAAGCCTACAACGTGGATATGGCCGCCGCGATCATCGCCGCGCTGCCGACCCTGCTTGTCTACGTCGTCGCTGGTAAATACTTCGTCCGCGGCCTGACCGCGGGATCCGTGAAAGGATAAAAACATGGCTCCTATTCTCGAAATCAAGCACCTCGTCAAAAACTATGGGTCCACGGAAATCCTCAAGGACATCAACGTGTCCATCGAACAGGGGGATTTCCTCGTGCTGGTTGGTCCCTCGGGGTGTGGCAAGTCCACCTTGCTCAACTGTATCGCAGGTCTCGAACCGATCACGGGCGGGTCTATGTCGATCGGCGGTCAGGATATGACCAACGTCAGCCCCAAGGACCGCGACATCGCCATGGTGTTTCAGTCCTACGCGCTCTATCCGACCATGTCGGTGGCCAAGAACATCACTTTCGGGATGAAAGTGCGCGGCGTCGGTCCCAAGGTGCAGGAAGAGAAACTGGCGCATGTCGCCCAACAGCTTCAGATTGAGGCGCTTTTGAACCGCAAGCCGGGACAACTCTCCGGCGGTCAGCGTCAGCGTGTGGCCATGGGCCGGGCGCTGGTGCGGGATCCTAAGCTGTTCCTCTTTGATGAGCCGCTTTCGAACCTTGATGCCAAGTTGCGGGTCGAGATGCGCACAGAGATCAAGGCCCTGCACCACCGTCTTGGGGCGTCCATGGTTTATGTGACCCACGACCAGATCGAAGCGATGACTTTGGCGACCAAGATCGTGGTGATGAAGGGCGGCGTGATCCAACAAATCGGCACCCCGGCAGAGATCTATACTCGCCCGGCGAACCTATTTGTCGCTGACTTCATGGGCAGCCCCGCGATGAACCTCATCCCCGCGAAAGCCCGTGCAAACGGGGAGGGCACGGTGATCGAGATC
This sequence comes from Abyssibacter sp., assembly GCA_964220165.1. Classification (GTDB taxonomy): domain Bacteria; phylum Pseudomonadota; class Alphaproteobacteria; order Rhodobacterales; family Rhodobacteraceae; genus Celeribacter. Next base: position 45,780 of record CAXPTW010000023.1, on the reverse strand, counting down.
GCGCGCAAGGATGGCGCGACCATCACCCTGACCGACACCCGCAACCGCGATTTGCCCAAGGATGTGATCATCGGCGTGCGCCCTGAGGACATCGCCGATGCAGGTCTTGCCCGTGCGGGCGACACACAGGAGGCCGACTGTCTGATCGACATCGTGGAACCTGCGGGGGCGGATACCTTTGCGGTGATGGAACTCGGCGGCAAACAGGTAACGGCGCGTCTTCATGCGGAAACCACCGCTGCGGCGGGGGCCGAGCAACGTCTCGCCTTCGATCTGGGCAAGGTGTCGTACTTTGAGCCGAACAGCGGTCTGCGTCTGAACTGACCCATGCGGCTGGTTGGAGACATCGGCGGGACGAACGCGCGTCTGGCTCTGAGCCGGGACGGGCGTGTCGTCCCGCACAGCGCACGTGCTTTTTCTAACGCGGACTGGCCGCATCTCTATGTCGTCATCGACGCTTATCTGGCGGAGATGAACACGCGCCCTCTCTTTGTCCGTGCCGGAGCCGTTCCTCTCCGTCTATGCGCAGCCCGCTCAGCTTGACGGGAGCAGCGCCAACCAGCCTCTCTCTGATCCAGGACGACTTCGCCACCCTCCAGGGCTGCGCCGCTTTCGCGGCGTAGACGACAGCTCTCTCCCTGCGGATCGCGCGTGTGTGAAGGGCATCGGCGCTGACGCGGAGCCGTTGGCGCCGTCTTTGGGGTGAGCCGAGCGTCGGTCGATTTGGAGTCTTCGTTTCGGAGTTTTGGGAATGATGACGCCTTTCGGGGCCGCCAAAACGGGCCCAGCCGGAGATATTCTCGGGTCTTTGTGTTTTCTCACGAAAAAAAACTGCTCAAAGCCGTTTGTCGACTCGGCATGATTCTGATTTTAAAGGATTTTACCACACATAACTGTTGCCTGTTTTTTAGCAGAAGGTGCCATGTTCACGCTCTGAACGGGGGCGTCGGAGCGTGTCACGCTTGACGGAATCAAAAAAACCAACCAGCTTGTTTTTAAAGGAGCCCGTTATGACCGTGATGACACGCCGCACTCAAGACCAACGCAGCACCGAAACCCGCCGTTTGCTTTTGGCAGCGACGGTGCAGATGTTGATGGATGTCGGCTATGCCAACACGAGCACGGCCGGGATTGCCAAACGGGCAGGGGTGTCGCGCGGCGCGCAGACACACCATTACCCGAGCAAGATGGATTTGATCGTGGCCGCGACCGAAGAGATGTTCGGGAATTACGCCGCAGGTCTTGAGGCGCTGGCCGAGGATCTGCGGAACGGGGTTCTCGATTTTGACGGATTTTTTGACGCGGTCTGGAATGAGGTGCTGCACGGTGACTGGTTCTATTCCTCGCTGGAGATCATCGTCGCCGCGCGCGGGGATGCGGGGCTACGCCACCAATTGTCGCCGCTCATTCTCGATCTGCACGACCGGTTTGAGGCGATCTGGTCCAAGACCTTTGTCGCCGTGAACCCCGAGGTGATCTCGTCCCGGATGGCGCTTAATCTCGCGCTCAATGTGTTCCGCGGTATGGCTGTTCAGGCCGTTCTGCGCCGCGATGAGGCCTATTTCCGCGAGATGCTGATCACGCTCAAAACCATGTTGGCGGGGCATGTGCGTCCCGCGAGCGGCCCAGCGTGATCGTACGATTTACCAGTTTTTGACGCGTGTTGTTGCGTACAAGAAAACAAACAATACGGTCGGTTTTTAAGTTGAGCCGGCACATAACCATAAGCGGTAAAAACCGCAGTTCACATAGAAACGTCCAACAGGAGTGACACATGAATAAGCTGACTACTCTTCTTACGGCCGCGACCTTGGCCGCTGCGCCTGCCCTCGCACAAGACGACGTCTGGGAAACGCAGGGTCTCACAGACGACGCCATCACCATCGGCGTGATGGGGCCGTTTTCCGGCAACGCCTCGTCCTATAGCAAGGCCCTCATCGGCATGATGGCCTTTTATGAAAAGGTGAACGCAGAAGGCGGCGTGCATGGCCGCAAACTTGTCGCGGTTCAGGAAGACACCGCCTGCGACAGCGCCAAAGGCCTCGCCGCCGCCAAGAAACTGATCTCCCAAGACGAGGTCTTCATGCTTCAGGGCAATTCCTGCTCCGGCGTGGCTCTGGCCCTGCGCCCGACGATTGAGGAAGCCGGCCTGCCGTGGATCGTCGCCCATGCGGTGAGCGACTCGATCTCTAACCCGCTGGCCGAGAACATTTTCCACGGCGTGCCGACCGGAAGCGCAAATGGCCACGCCATGGCGGCCTTCGTGCTCTCCAAACCGGACACCAAGAATGTTGCGATCATCGAACACTCGAACGATTGGGCGCACAGCTACTCCAACCCGGCGCGTGACTACCTCAAGGAAAACGGCGTCGACCCGTCGCTCGAACTCACCATGGAACGCGGCCAGACCGATGCCACCGCTCAGGTTCTGAAACTGCGCCAAGAAAAGCCCGATTTCATCATCGCCGCGCTCTATGAGGCGGAAACCGCCATCTTCCTGCGCGACCTGAAGAAATACGGCATGGGCGACATTCCGGTCATGGGCACGGCTGGCACCGACCTTGAGAACACGCTCAAGCGCACCGGTGATTTCGAAGCCGTCAAAAACTACTACGTGATCCACTCCTATGTGGACAATCTCGACGGTGAGAAAATGACGCCTTGGGCCGATATGATCCACGAATACTACCCGGATGAAGAGCTCTCGACCTTCTCCTTTGTCTCCATCGGCTCTGCCGAGGCGCTGGTCTCCGCGCTCGAAGCCGTGGGACCGGATCTCACCCGCTCCAAACTCATCGCCGCCCTCGAAGAGGTGCGTGATTTCGATACTGGGATCCTCTCCGATCCGATCACCTGGACCCCGGACGATCACCAAGGTGTCAAAGGCTCCGCTGTGGCCGGGTTTGTGGATGGCGAACCGACCGTTCTCAAAGCCTGGGGCCAGCCCTACTAATTTCCTCCCCGACTGAATGGCTCCGGCGCGTTTCTGCGCCGGGCCGCTTCAAGGAGTAATACCGATGCTGATGCAGCTGACATTGGGCGGATTTGCCCAAGGGGCGATCTATGCCCTCATCGCCCTCTCCCTTACGGTGGTCTACCGCTCGACCACAGTGGTGAACTTTGGCCATGGCGACTTTGTTATGGCAGGGGCCTTTCTCTCTTACGTTCTGGTGGTTCTCGCCGGGATCGCCTTTCTCCCCGCGGCGGTGCTCGCCATGCTCGCCATGTTCGTGCTGGGCGTGTTCTTCAGCAAAGGTCTGATCCGTCCCATCCGGGGTGGCCCGCACATCGGGCTGGCCCTCATGTGTATCTCTGTAGGCTATATCCTGCGCGGGATCGCGCGGATGGTCTGGGGCCGCGAAGTGCTCCCCATGCCGCCGGTGTTCGACATCGAGCCGATCTTCCTTGGCAATCTCGTCATCACGGGGGACGCGGTCTTTATCATCGGGACGGTGTTCGTTCTCTTGGTGGTCTTCTTCGGCCTTCTCGGCCTCACCGACCTCGGCAAGATGGTGCAGGCGGTCTACCAAAGCCCGCGCGGCGCCCGCCTCATCGGCCTGAACGTCGAACGGTTCAATGATTTTAGCTGGGGTGTTGGGGCCGCGCTTGGTGCCCTCGGCGGTATCCTCGTCGCGCCGATCTCTCTCTTGCACCCGGACCTTGGCGCCTCCTTCCTGATCAAAGGCTTTGCCGCCATGACACTCGGGGGCTTTGGCTCTCTCGGTGGCGCGGTTCTGGGCGGTATCCTTCTCGGTCTCGCCGAACAATATGCCGGAGCCTATCTCGACAGCGCCCTGATCGAGATCACCGCCTATGTTGTCATTGTGCTGGTGCTGTTCATTCGTCCGCATGGCCTCTTTGGCCGCAAAGCCGTGGTGAAGGTGTAAGAACATGAGCACGACCATGCCAACCGCCCGCCAACGCAGCCTCCGCACATGGGCCTTCTGGGCCGTCCCCGTGCTCTTGCTGCTTACGCCTCTGGCCACCAACGCCTACACGCAATTCATCATCAACGGGATGCTCATCTCGATCCTCGTGACCCTCGGCTTCACGCTCGTGATCGGCAACCTCGGCCAGCTCGCCTTTGCCAACACCGCGTTTTTCGGGATCGGGGCCTATGCCTCCGCCATCTTGTCCGCAAAGCTCGGCCTGCCGTGGATCATGACGATCCCTCTTGCGGGGGCGCTCGGGGCGCTTGGCGGGTTCCTCGCGTCATCCGCAGCCCTGCGCGGCATCCGCTCCTACTACCTCGCGATCATTACGCTTGCCTTCGGCGAGTTGATGCGCTGGGCCTACCTGCACACCAAGCCGCTCACGGGTGGCACCGATGGTCTACCCCTGCCGCGTGAAACCATGTTCGGCATCTCGCTGAGTGATGACACGCTGAAGTTCTACATCTTCCTCGCCGTCACCGTCGTTCTGGTCAAAGCCACGCTGAACCTCCTGCGCTCTCGTTTTGGTCGCGCCGTCATGGCCGTCCGCGAAAACGAAGTGGCCACGGCCTCTCTCGCCATCCCAACCGCGCGGGTGATCCTCACGACGTTCATCTGGTCCGGCTTCCTCGTCGGCTGTGCGGGCGCGCTGTTTGCCCGCCATGTCGGCCACGTGTTCCCCGAAAGCTTCGGCATGCTCCACCTCATCGCCTCCTTTGCGATGGTGCTGGTCGGGGGCCTCGGCTCGGTCTTGGGCGCTGTCCTCGGCGCTGTGATCCTGACAGCTCTGCCGGAATATCTCCGGGCATTCCCCGGCATGGAGGAACTGTTCTTCGGCCTCATCGTCGCCGCCGTGCTGGTCGCCATGCCCTTGGGGCTTGCAAGCCTCCTGCGCCGTGTCTCGCCCATCTTCGTGGAACGCTATTACCGGGAGGAATCGTGATGACCGAACTTCTGCACGTCAACGGATTGAGCGTCCGCTTTTCCGGCCTTACGGCTCTGGATGACGTCTCTTTCACCCTTGAGGAAGGCGCGGTGCGTGCCGTGATCGGACCGAACGGTGCGGGCAAGTCCACGCTGTTCAACGCGATCTCGGGCTACGTCACGCCGACCTCCGGCACGGTTCATCTCAAGGGTCAGGAGCTGACCAAGCTCACGCCGCATGAGATCGCCGAACAGGGCGTCCGCCGCACCTTTCAAAACGGCGGGCTGTTCCCGGAGCTGACGGTTTTGGAGAACGTCCTGACCGGGCTTCACGCCCAGATCGAAGGCTCGTTTCTCGACATCCTTCTGGGCCGCTCCAAGGCGCTCAAATCCGAGGCCGAGAACATCCACCGGGCGCGGGAGCTTTTGAAGCTCATGTCGATGGATCACATGGCCGACACCCGGGCGGGTGATCTGTCCGGCGGTCAGCAACGGATCGTCGAAATTGTGCGCACCGTCGCCTCCGACCCGCCGGTTCTCTTGCTCGACGAACCCGCTGTGGGGCTGTCTCCCGTCGCCCGTGCACAGATGATGGAGATCATCCATCGCCTCGCTGGTGAAAAAGGGGTGGGCATCCTGCTCATCGAACACGCGGTGGAGCTTGTGATGGCCGCCGCCGACCGCATCCTCGTGATGGCGGCAGGCGCGCGCATCGCCGAGGGCACACCCGACGAAATCCGCGAAGATCGCGCAGTCTTGGAGGCTTACCTTGGACACTCCTGAACCGCTTCTGAAAATCCGTGACCTGCATGTGGGCTACGGCAAAAAACCGATCCTGCGCGGCGCAACCTATGACGTGCTGCCCGGGGAATGTCTGACGCTCTTGGGCGCGAACGGCTCCGGCAAATCGACCTCGCTCAATGCCGTCTGCGGCTTTGTCAGACCGACCTCCGGTTCGGTTCTGTTCGACGGGATCGAGACGGCGGGTCTCTCGCCGCACAAGATCTTTGCCCATGGCATCGCGCAGGTGAGCCAAGCCCGCGATCTCTTCCCCGATCTGACGGTCGAGGACAATCTCCGGCTTGGCGCGATGCGCCGCGGCGGCAAAGAGATCAGCCAGACGCTGCAACTGGTCTACACGCGCTTTCCGCGCTTGGCCGAGCGCCGAAAACAACCGACCCGAACCCTCTCTGGCGGTGAGCAACAGATGGTCGCTATCGGGCGCGCCCTGATGTCCCGGCCCCGGCTGTTGTTGCTCGATGAACCCTCGGGCGGCCTGTCTCCGCAGTTCTGCGAAGAGATCGCCAAGATCATCGACACGCTGAAAGAGGATGGGGTGACCATGTTGATGGTCGAACAAAATCTCAACCTCGCGTTCCGCGCGGCCGACCGCTTTATCGTCCTGCGCGACGGCGAAGTGGTGGACGGCGGCGATGTTCGCGCCATGGCGGGCGATCACGACGCGATTGTGCGCGAAATTTATCTCTGACGAAGGACTTTAAAATGACAACGCTGCATGACGATCTCATCGTCTTCGACGGGCTGATCATCTCGGACTGGGGCCGCCCCGTGTTCGAAGCGATGGCTCAGGGCGGGCTGACCGCAGCCAATTGCACTTGCTCTGTGTGGGAAAATTTCCGCGACACGATGTTGGCCATCGGCGCGTGGAACGCCCAATTTCGCGACAACGCGGACCTGATCGTAAAGGCCAAAACCGTGGCGGACATCCGCCGCGCGAAAGAGGACGGCAAAACCGCCATCGTGCTCGGCTTTCAAAACACCACCGCGTTCGAGGACCGTTTGGAAACCATCGAGCTGTTCAAGGAGCAGGGCGTCGGCATCGTTCAGATGACCTACAACACCCAGAACCTCGTGGGCTCCGGCTGTTACGAGAGCACCGACAGCGGTCTGTCGGATTTCGGCCATGAGGTTGTGGCGGAGATGAACCGTGTTGGTATGCTCTGCGACCTGAGCCACGTCGGGCCGAAGACCTCTGAGGAGGTCATCCTCGCCTCGAAAAAGCCAGTCGCCTATTCGCACTGTCTGCCTGCCGGGCTGAAAGCGCACCCGCGCAACAAATCCGACGAACAACTCCGGTTCATCGCGGATCATGACGGGTTTGTCGGCGTGACCATGTTCCCGCCCTTCCTCGCCGCCGGAAATGGCGCGTCGGTGGACGATTACGTGGCCGCGATTGACTACATCGTGAACCTCGTGGGCGAAGAACGTGTGGGCTTTGGCACCGATTTCACCATGGGCTACGGGTCGAAATTCTTTGAGTATCTGAACCGCGACAAAGGCTATGCCCGCCAGCTCACCGAAATCTGGGAGGTCGAATTCCCCGATGGTCTCGAATCCATCGCCGATTTCCCGAACCTGACGGCGGCCATGGAGCGCGCGGGCTGGTCGGAGACCAAAATCCGCCGCGTCATGGGGGAAAACTGGCTCACCTTGCTGGATCGCGTCTGGTAAAGCGTCGCGCGCCGGGGAGACCTCCGGCGCTCGCCAAACCCCCTCCGTGTCCCCGAGATGCGCGCGCCTACGTCCCCGGGCGCGCGCATTTTTTTGGCCTTAGGTGCCGAACGACGTGAAAGGGATAGAGTCACCCCGTTTAACGGCCTCAGGGCACCGCCTGAAACCGCGCGTCCACGAGATCTCTCGCCGTGCTGACCGCCGTCCCGTGATCGTCCCCCCGACCCAGCGCGACCGCGATGGCGCTGGCCAACTGGCACCCTGTGCCGCGCAGAGAGAAACTGTACCTTGGGCCGCGAAAGCACTGGATCGTACCATCACCCAGATAAAGCCTGTCTTCACAGAGTGAGGCCGGTTCAGAATGCCCGCCCTTGACGAGGACAGCTTCGCACCCGCGCGCCAACAGCGCCGCCACACAAGAGGCTTCATCATGCGCCTCCTTGAGGCCCATTTTGCGGGACAGAATGCAAAGCTCCGGCAGGTTGGGCGTGAGAACTGCTGTCCGGGGCAAAAGCTCGGTCAAAAGTCTTTGAATGCCCGCCTCGTCAAGCAACGCGCGTCCCGACGTTGAGGCGAGGACCGGATCGAGGACCAAGGGGGCATCCGGTAGGGTGCGGGCCACAGCCGCGATGATCGGCGCAGAGCCGAGCATGCCGATTTTGACGGCGTCGACACCCGAGGCGGATGTGATTTGCTCTGCAATAAGGTCCGGGGGCATCATCTCGACCGCACGCACATGGGCGTCGGTCTGCGCCGTGACGGCGGTCACCGCGACACTGGCCTCTGCCCCCATGCCCGTGACCGTGGCGATGTCGCGGGATAGCCCCGCGCCGCCGCTGGAATCCGTTCCGCCGATCAGGAGGACTCTCATGATCCCTCCGCGCAGATCGCAACAGTCCGATGGCCTCTGTCGGTCAGGATTTTCGCCGCACGCCAGGCCCGCAGGCCACTGGCGCAGAGAAACACCACACGCTGGTCCGAAGGCACGGAGAGGTGCAAAGGGTCGACGTCCGTCTCCGCCCGCAGATCAATGAGCAGATCGTCCGTCCCGACCTCGCCGCGCGCGATGATTTGGGGACAGATGCCTGCGGGCTCATGCGCCCCGTCAAAGCGGACCTGAGACACATGCCATGTTGCAAAATCGACGGACAAAAGCCGTCCGAGCGGAGAGGGCTGATGCCGCAACAGAATCGAGAGCGCCATCTGGGCCTGCATCGCGCCGAGGGTGGCGACCGCTGGCCCCATCACACCGGCGGTGGCACAGGTCGCCGTCCTGCCCGGAGGATCGGGAAAGAGGGCGCGCAGGCTCGGCGCGTCCCCGCAAAAGCCGCCGACATAGCCCTGACGCCCGAGCACGGAGGCGCTCACCAGAGGGTGGTCCGTCGTCCGACAGAGGTCCGACAGCGCATAGCTCACGGCGAAACTGTCCGCCGCGTCGACCACCAGATCACTTTGGCTGATCTCATGCTTGGCCGTGAGAGGATCGAGCCGCGCCACCGTCGCACGGACCTGACACTCAGGATTGAGCGCCCGCAGGTGTCGCGCGGCAGCCACGGCCTTGGGCTGGCCGATGTCCTCCATACGGTAGAGTGTCTGGCGATGCAGGTTGTGAACCTCCACCACATCGGGGTCATAGAGGGTGATCTGGCCGACCCCCGCGCCCACGAGCAATGGCAAGAGCGCGGAGCCAAGCCCGCCCGCGCCCGCGACCAAAACCCGTGCGGCGGCGAGGCGCGTCTGGCCCTCTGTGCCGATCTCTGGCAGGCAGGTCTGTCTGTCGTAGCGGCTCATCGGACGTAGCCCCGTGTCGCGGTGATCCACTCGGCGCACCGTGCCTCCGGGTTGTCAGAGGTTTGGATGTCGGTCACCACGGCGGCACAGTCCGCGCCCGCCTCAAAGAGGCCGGGAAGGCGCTCTGGCGTCAGCCCGCCAATGCCGACGAGCGGCGTGTCTCCGGCCATCGCCTTCCACGCCCGCACACGGTCCAATCCCTGCGGCCCCCATTTCATTTTCTTGAGGAGCGTCGGATAGACCGGGCCGAGCGCGACATAGGTCGGATCGAGAGACAGCGCACGCTCCAACTCCGCCTCGTCATGGGTGGAGAGGCCGAACCGAACACCGGCGCGGCGCAGGGCGGCAAAATCGGCATTGTCCATGTCCTCTTGGCCGAGGTGGACAAAACGACATCTGAGATCGAGCGCCGCCTCCCAATAGTCGTTCACCACAAGCTGGGCGCGATGCACGGCACAGAAATCACGGGCGCGACGGATTTGACGGCGCACTTCCGTCTCCGGCTGATCTTTGATCCTGAGTTGCACGAGACGCACGCCCTGGGGCACGAGCAACTCGATTTGGCCGACATGGCCGACGATGAGATAAAACGGATCGAGGGTCATGCCAAAAGCTCCGCCATGCCAAAGATCGGAGTGGAGGCCTCTGCCATGTCCCTACGGGGCATGAGGCCGGCGTCATGGGCGCGCTTGCCTGCGGCGACGGCGTCGGAAAAGGCGTGCGCCATCGCGACGGGATCGAGCGCCTTGGCCACGGCGGTGTTTAAAAGCACCGCATCGAACCCCATTTCCATCGCTTTTGCTGCCTGTGACGGCGCGCCGATCCCGGCGTCGATTACGAGAGGCACATCGCGAAAATGCGCGCGCATGGATCGCAGCCCGTCGATGTTGCGCAGACCCTGACCGGACCCAATCGGCGCGCCCCACGGCATCAACACACGGCATCCGGCCTCGATCAGCTTTTCGCCGAGGATCAGGTCTTCGGTCGTGTAGGGAAACACGTCAAACCCGTCGGTGCAGAGACTGCGCGCGGCCTCGACGAGGGCAAAGGGATCGGGCTGCAAGGTGTCTGCGTGACCGATCACTTCGAGTTTGATCCAATTGGTGCCAAAGACTTCGCGCGCCATCTGCGCCGTGGTGACGGCTTCGCGGGCCGTGTGACAGCCCGCCGTGTTGGGCAGGATGCGACAGCCGCTGTCTTTCAGAATGTCGCGAAAGGCTGAGCCCCCCGCGCCCTCCCGGCGCAAAGAGACGGTGATCACCTCTGTGCCAGAGGCCGCGATAGCCGCGCGCAAAATCTCGGGGGAGGGGTATTGCGCCGTGCCGAGCAGCAGGCGGTTTTTCAAATCGGTGCCGTAGAACATCGCTTAGCCCCCCTGCATCGGGGAGAGGAGTTCGACCTTCATCCCGGCCTCCAGATGAAACTCGGCGCGCGCGTCCCGTGGCACAAATTGCCCGTCAACGGCCGAGGCCACAGACGGGGCCTCAAAGTTCTCCTGCGCGATCAACTCCGCGAGTGTGGTGGCGGAGGTCTCTCGTGTTTGTCCGTTCAGATCAATGCGCATGGGCGCTCTCCTCTGTCAAAAGACCGACAAGCTCCATCGCCAAAACCGGGGCCATGAGAAAGCCGTGGCGATACATGCCGTTCAGGTGAAATCCCCTGCCGTCGCGGCGAATGGCGGGGATGTTGTCGGGAAAGGACGGGCGCAGCCCTGCGCCGGTCAGGATGAGTTCGGCTTCGGCGAACGCGGGGTGAAGGCTATAGGCCGCCGACAGCAATTCCATCGCCGCGCGCGCCGTGATCGGGCCGGAGCGGGAGGATTCGACCATGGTCGCCCCGATCATGAACCGCCCCTCACCACGCGGCACGATGTAACAGGGAAAGCGCGGATGGAGCAGGCGCACGGGCCGCGCGAGCGTGACCTCCGGCGTGTAGACCTCAAGCATTTCGCCCCGCACCCCGCGCAGACCGGGGAGCGCCTCAGTTGCGGACATTCCCCGGCAATCGACCACACGGCCTTTGGGCACGCCGTCGTGAAAGGGCACGCCCTGCGCGCGGAGCCCGGTTTTGAGCGCGGCGAGGGCCGCGATTGGGTCCAGATGCGCCTCGCTTTCAAAATAGAGCCCGCGGGAAAACCGCCCCGCAAGATCGGGTTCCACATCGCCTGGCGTGACCCAGCGATGTGCCTGTGTGGCGCGGGCAAAGCGGTCGAGTTCCTGCGCATCCCGAGGCGGCGCGACGACCAGCGTGCCGTGTCGCTGTACCTCCACATGCGCGGCCCACCACGCAATCGCGGCCAGCCCACGCGTGACGATCACGTCCGGCGCGGCCTCCCCTTCGCAGTAGGGGGCCAACATCCCCCCCGCCAGATTTGAGGCGGGCGCAGGTGCCGTCTCAGAGGTGATCACTTCGACGTCGAACCCCGCCTCCGTTAGGGCGGTGGCGGCGCAAAGCCCCGCCACCCCCGATCCAAGGACAGAGATCATTCCGCCGGTTCCTCAGCAGGAATGTAGAGTTCCCCGCCTTCGCGGAATCTCTCCGCCATGGACGCCATGCCCTTCTGCTTTTCGGCTTCGGCGCGAATGTCGTGGGAAATCCGCATCGAACAGAACTTTGGCCCGCACATGGAACAGAAATGCGCCACCTTATGCGCCTCTTTCGGCATGGTCTCGTCATGCATTTCCCGCGCCGTGTCCGGGTCGAGGCCGAGGTTGAACTGATCCTCCCAACGGAATTCGAACCGGGCCCGCGACAGAGCATCGTCGCGGAGCTGCGCGCCCGGATGGCCCTTGGCGAGATCGGCGGCATGGGCCGCGAGTTTATAGGTGATCACGCCGGTTTTCACATCGTCGCGGTCGGGCAGGCCAAGGTGCTCCTTCGGCGTCACGTAGCAAAGCATCGCGGTGCCAAACCAGCCGATCATCGCCGCCCCGATGGCGGAGGTGATGTGATCGTACCCCGGCGCGATGTCGGTCGTGAGCGGCCCGAGCGTGTAGAACGGCGCCTCGTGGCAGTGCTTGAGTTGCTCGTCCATATTCTCCTTGATCTTATGCATCGGCACGTGACCGGGGCCTTCGATCATGACTTGGCAATCCCTGGCCCAGGCGATTTTGGTCAGCTCACCCAGCGTGCGCAGCTCCGCGAATTGCGCCTCATCATTGGCGTCGGCGATGGAGCCGGGGCGCAGGCCGTCACCCAGAGAAAACGACACGTCATAGCGGCGGCAGATGTCGCAGATCTCTTCGAAATGCTCGTAGAGAAAGCTTTCGCGGTGATGATGCAGGCACCATTTCGCCATGATCGATCCGCCGCGCGACACGATGCCGGTGACGCGTTTGGCGGTCATCGGGATCATATGAAGCCGCACGCCCGCATGGATCGTGAAATAATCGACGCCTTGCTCGGCCTGTTCAATGAGCGTGTCGCGGAACACCTCCCATGTGAGATCTTCGGCAATGCCACCGACCTTTTCGAGCGCCTGATAGAGCGGAACGGTCCCGATTGGCACGGGGGCGTTGCGGATGATCCAGTCGCGGATGTTGTGGATGTTGCGCCCCGTCGAGAGGTCCATCACCGTGTCACCGCCCCACCGGATCGCCCAGACCATTTTCTCCACCTCTTCCTCCATCGAGGAGGTGACGGCGGAGTTGCCGATGTTGGCGTTGATCTTCACCTTGAAATTGCGCCCGATGATCATCGGCTCCAATTCGCGGTGGTTGATGTTGGCGGGAATGATAGCCCGGCCTTCGGCAATCTCCTGACGGACGAACTCGGGCGTGACTAGTTCGGGCAGCGTGGCGCCAAAGGCTTCGCCATCGGTTTTCGCACCCGACAGGCGGCCCTCGTTCTCGCGGATCGCAACGAATTCCATCTCTGGCGTGATGATCCCGGCTTTGGCATAGGCCAGCTGGGTCACGGCGCGGTCCCCCACCGCACGGAGCGGTGCGCGTTGATGCGGGAAGGCCGGCGTCAGGCGTTCGCCTGTGGCAAAGCCATTGTCGGCCTCGGTCACCGCGCGGCCCTCATATTCTTCGACATCGCCGCGCTGATATTGCCAGCCGCCGCGCACGTCGGGCAGGCCCTTGGCAATGTCGATCTCGGCGGCCGGATCGGTGTAGGGGCCGGAGCTGTCATAGACCCTGAGCGGGGCCTCACCCGTGACCGCGATTTCGCGCAGCGGCACGCGCAGCTCATGCATGTCGCCATGCACATAGATTTTCTGCGATGCGGGCAAAGCGCCGGTGGTGATGGTGGGAATGGTGTCTTTCATTTCGGTCTCCTCAAACGATGAGACCCAAGTGAAACGGGTAGCAGACATGGACCGCCGCCCATGCGCCAAAACGCAAATGGGCCGTGCGGCCCGAAAGGACCGCCCTCGTGTAGGAGATTGCGGAATTGCCCTTCGGTCTTCCTACGCCAGTGTCAACTGGGTCAGGTTCTAAGGGTCGCGTCACCGGGGTTGCCCCCTGTCTGCCTCTCAGTCCCCTAGGCGGGACTCCCCTGACGTGTCGTCATAGTCTCGTTGCAGTGCGGGAGTGTCAACGTAAAAAATCGTCGGGCCCCGCAAATCGTCATCGTCCCTGTGATTGTGGTTCTCTCCATCGGGACTGGCATTCTCGCGCATCTCTATGTCGAAAACCCTGTCCTCAAGGCCGTCAGGAAAATCACAAAGCCCGTCCCCCACGCGCTCAGATCGCGCGCCTGAACCCGTTCTGAAAGGGGCGATGATTGACGAGCACGGGCCGCCCGTGTGCGTGGGGCGGCGTCGGAAAGACCCTCATCAACACCGAAGGCCGGGCATGCTCGACCACACAGACCGGACGACTCTGGTCCGTCGGATTTTGTGTCGATGATCTGGGAGGAAGTGGCTGGGGTGGTAGGATTCGAACCTACGGTGCGCGGTACCAAAAACCGGTGCCTTACCACTTGGCTACACCCCAACGTGGGGGGCTAATTAGTCTGTCCTTGGCGGACGTGCAAGCCCTTTTTCGAGAAAAAATTACTCATAGAGACGAGAGTCGTCTTCTTATGGGTTTGCGCTCGCACGCTCCTCCGAGTGTTGCGGGGGAGCGTGGCCTTTGCGGTCGTTCAGCCGCCGAAATCTTCGAGCGTGACGCGCCCGTCGTGGGTGCGATCCATGCGGGCGAACCAGGCGGTGCCATTGCCGATGAATTCCTCACGCGTGACGATCCCGTCGCCATTGAGATCGTTCGCCAGCCGGGTCATGGAGCCTTGGACCTGATCAATCCCCGCCGCAAAAGCTGGACCATTTCCGGGGCCATGTCCGGTGCCTTTGCCGGGACCATTGCCCTGTTTCTGAGCCAGTTTTTGGCCCTGTTGCAGTCCCTGTTTTTGGCCCTGCTTTGCGTTTTGGCCCGGGGTCATGCTGTACTCTTCCAGATGCATCTGCCGATCCAGCGCGCGGGTCTCGTCGAACATTGCATATTCCTCGTCGCTCAACCGCCCGTTCTCATCGGCGTCGAACATGTAAAACAGGTCACCGCGCCGTTCCAAAACCTCGGCTTCGGTCACGTGCCCGTCTGCGTTCAAATCCCAATTGGACAGGAATTCCGCGCCAAAGCTCTGCGCCGTCGCCGCGAAGGGCAGGGTGCCTGCGAGCACCGTCATCATCATAAACCGTTTCATCTGAGCACCTCTGTGTCGTCTGTTATGAGAAACATACGGCTCAGATGTCGGTTTCCGTTGCGGGCGCGCGTGGACATTCTGACGCAGCCCCGGCGCACCGGGGCTGGCGGTCTCATGTCGTGAGAGAGGCCGGGTCAGGCGGAGACTTGTTCGCGCAACACAGCGGCTGTGAGGGACGCCAGGAGATAAATCCCGGAGAACACCAACATCGCCAAAAGCGTGTTCTCGAACTTGCGCGGGTAGGTCGGCTCATCCGGGGCCACAGGGCGCGAGGCAAGCGACAGGTAGCGCACCTGACGGTTGGCCTCCACACGGGCCGCTTCCATCGCCTGCACGGCCTGTTGCGCCATCAGTTGGCGCGTGGTCAGGTCGACCTCCGCCATCTGCAATTCCGCCGTGACGCGCGCCAGAGAGGCCGCGCCATTTGTGGCCTCGGTCAACTGGCTCCTGAGCTGCGCGATGAGGGTCTCAAGGCGGCGAATATCGCCCCGCGTGCCATCGACGCGCGCTTGGTTCGGACGCGGGTTGTCGAGGAGCTGTTGTAGCTCAAGGCGCTTGGTCTGGAGCTGTGTGTCGAAGTTGCTGATCTGGGACATGATCGCGGCGGCCTCCGACTCGGGCGAGATCACGCCGAGTCTTTCCTGAAGCGACACGATCTTTTCCTGCGCGGCGGTCATCTTGGCCTCCGCATCGGCGAGGCTTTCGCGTGCGCCCTGCATCTGGTCCTCGCGCAGGCGTTGGGTCAGGTGGTCCACCTGTTCCTCCGCATAGCCGATCAAAAGCTCGGAAAACCGTTGAGAGGTCACGGGATCGCCCGCCACGACCTCAAGCCGCAAAAGCCCCTCGGTCGGGTCGTAGCCCACGCTCACACGCTTTTTGTAGACCTTATAGGCCTCTTCATTCGTCGGGTTCTCCGGCAGGCGTTGCACCGAGTCGATGGCCTCAGAGGAAAAGTGATCCTTGAACCCCGCATCCGCATCGAGGCGCAGCATGGCGTCGCGCGACATGAGGTAGTCCTGCACGGTGATCGAATCCTGCGAGGTCGCCAGAGGCGAACCGGAAATGATCCCGCCCAGGCCGCTCATCGTGGCCGAGGGGGCCTCCGCCTGTTGGATCACAAAGGCGGACTCGGTCGCATACATTGGCGCGGCGATGTTGTAAAAATAGATGCCGGAAAACAGGGTCGGAATGCCCACGAACACCATCAGGCGAACCACCAACAAGATGAGCTTGCGCTTGCGGCGTTGCGCGATGTCGCGCTGAATCTGGGAAATTTCGCCGTCGCGTTCCAGCCGCTCCAGAATTTCCTTGGACGGAAGCTTGGGAGAATTGTCCACCGTTTTGGGAAGCTTCGGCCCCGATGTGGTGGTCAACTCGCGCGAGCCGCCGTCCTGGTCCTCGGTCGTCACCATTTCGAGCACAGCGCCGAGTTTGAACGGATCGATCCCCTGTTTGCGCAACTGGCGCACCGCGTCGAAATCCGAAGTCGCGGCGACCCCGTGTTTTTGCGCCACGCGCCGCGCCATCCGCAATTGCCGTCCTGTGAGGCCCTCGCGCCGGATCGCGTCGATCTCCGCATCAATGCTTGCCTCATCCGCCGGGGTCACATCGCCCGTGATCGCGGTCTCATCCGCGTCCTCTGCCAAAGAGCGGGCGACACCGCCTTTGGGACGCGACACCTTTGCGGCCTCTGCCGCCGCAGAGCCGGGAAACGGCGGGCCGTCAAACCCGTCAGCGGTCGAGTCGAACAGCTTTTCCTCGCTCACGGCAAATTCGTCGGGCGAGAGGACATCCCCGTCCTGCGCCACGTTGGCGGGCTTGGGGTGAACGCCTTTCGGGGTTCGACGCACACGGAATTTCTGGGCTTTAACCTTTGTAGTCATAAAGTGCTTTCGCCTCTTCCAGCGTGTCGAACATATACAATTGCCCATTTCTGAGCACCGCCGCCGAGCGACAGAACCGTTCCAATGTGGACGCCTGATGCGACACCACGATCATGGTGGTGCGTTCCAGACGCTCCCTGAGAACAGAGCCGGCCTTGCGGTTGAAATTTACATCTGCGGTCGAGGGCATGCCCTCATCAATCAGATACATATCGAAATCGAGCGCCAGAAGCAGCGCAAAAGACAGGCGCGACCGCATCCCGGCGGAATATTTCGCGACGGGCATGTCGAAATACTCATCAAGCTCGCAGAGCCAGCGGCAAAACGCCTCCACGTAATCCGGGTCGAGGTCGTAAAGCTCCGCGATAAACCGGACGTTTTCGCGTGCGGTATGCTTGTTCACCAGCCCGCCCATGAACCCAAGCGGGAAAGACACGCGACAGCCGCGCCGGATTTCCCCCTCATCGGGTTTCTCCAACCCGCTCATCATATTGATGATCGTGGTCTTGCCGGTGCCGTTCGGGGCGAGAATGCCGAGGGAATGGCCGAGCTCCACGCGAAACGACGCGCGGTCAAGGATCACCTTGCGCTGCTTGCCCGTCCAAAAGGACTTGCTCACATTGTCGAATTCCAGCATGGCGGATTGCCCTGAATATTGCCTGTCATGACCCTTAGCAGGTTTTCTTGCGCTCTGTCTTAGCGGGTCATTTCGGCCATATTATGTCGCCACATCCCGCAGAAATCCATCTCTGATCGCGCAAATGTGGCAGGTTCGGGGCCAAAGTGATGGCCATGGCCCCGAACGGGTCTCTGTCGAGGGGGCTGAGCGCCCTCAGATGTGCTGTTTCTGCACCCGGCAAACCTTGCCCGCGATGATGGAGATCACCGCCGCGAAGAAGGAGAACAGAGCACCCATCTTGGCCGCTGCCTGCACCGGCGTGTCGCCCAGCATCGTGTCGGCGTCAAACGCGACAGAGGCGATGAACAGCGACACGGTGAACCCGATCGCGGCCACACAGCCGATCACGAACAGGTCGATCGTGCGCATCCCCGCCGGAAGCCCGAGGCGCAGCACATGCGCAGCCAAGGCCCCCATGATCAAAATGCCGACCGGCTTGCCAATCAACAGACCGCCCAGAACGAGCCAAGTCGGCTCACCGATGGCGTTAAACTCCACACCCGCGTTCAGAAGGCCGAAGAAGAACAGGATGACTTCGACCGGCCCTTTGAGCTTGTGCTCGATGTCGTTCAGCAGGTCATGCAAATGCTGTTCGGCATCCGCAAAAATCCCGAAGGCACGGTCCGCATGCGGGATCGTCGGCACGATGGGCAAGAGGCCCAGAGCCGGGTGAATGCCCGCACGCATAAAGCCGTACCAGGAAATGCAGGCCGCGATCAGATAGGGCCAAAAGCCGAGGTTTTGACGCACCCAGGTGGATTTCTGACGAAGCTGGTCGCCCGCATCCAACTTGCGCGGAAGCCAGTTCGCGAGGAAAAACACGATCACAGCGGCGGCCACAGAGAGCAACAGCCACTCAACGGCAAGCTCGCCCGAGGGGTAGAAGATCGCGAGGATCACAAGACCCGCTGCGTCATCCGCAATCGCCAAGAGCAAAAGGAAGCGCACCGCCGGGTGCCCCGCACCAAAGACGATCCGCCCCACGAGATAGGAGAACGCAATGTCGGTCGCCGTCGGAACCGCCCAGCCATTCGCCACCGCGTCAAACGTGTCGGAGCCAAGCACCATAGCAAGGCCGAGGTAGACCGCGATGGGGCCGAACATGCCGCCTGCGGTGGCGATCAGCGGGGTCGCCGCTTTCTTCCCGCGCAGGGAGCCGTTCTTGAGGATCACGGCCTCCCAAACCTCTTTCGCGGCAATCGCAAAGAAGAAGGCCATAAGCACATCGTTGAACAGGTAATGAAGCGTCAGAGTCCGGTGCACATGCCCCGCGTCATCCATATGCGGGTGACCGATAAAGAAATTCTCGGCAATCGGGTATTCGACAAAGGCGTGGTAGGAATGGCTATCCACGTTGGCCCAAATGAGCGCGATAATGGCGCCGAAAATAAGCAAAAGTGAATAATTGGTGATGAAATTCCAGACCCTGTACATGATGCCCTCCGGTCTTTAGCCCCGTTCCGGCCCGCTGAGAGCCGACTGCTTTTGCGCCTCGGAATAGTCCAACTGGGCATACAGGGCAAGCTCGGGAGGAAACGCGGGAGCGCTCACAGGGGATTTTGGCGCGGATTTTTTTGGCCTTTGCTCAGAAAAGCGACCAAATCACCCCGGCCAGAAACGCCCCAATGAGCGCAAACCCGATGTAGGCCGCAAAGACGCGCGGTTTCACGAGGGCCCAGACCGCCACCGCCGCCGGGATACAGGAGATGCCGCCCGCGATCATAAAGGACATCGCCGCCCCCGGCGCCATGCCTTGCGAGATCAGCCCGGACATGAGCGGCACCGCGGCGAAACCGTTGAGATAGGCGGGCGCGCCGATGAGAGACCCGATGAGGATTGGGCGGAGGCCTTCGCCCCCCATCACAGAGGCAATCATCTCGGCCGGCAGGTAGGAGAGCATGACCGCTTCGAGCACATAGGCCACAAGCAACCATTTGCCGAGGAAGAGGAAATTCTTGAGCGCACTGGATTTGAACGTCTCAATCCGCGCCCCTTCGCGCCAGAACGTCCAGTTCGGCTTGCCCTTAAGCCCCGCCGTGGCACAGCACGACGGCTTCGTGAATTCCTTGAGCGGGTCGGCAAAGAGCACTGTGCCGCCCAAGAGCTTGACCCCAAGCCCGCCCATGAGGCCGATGGAGACGGCGGCAATTGTCTTGGCAATGGCGAAATCGAGGCCCAATCCCCCGGCGGTCACAAAGAACATCGCCGGGTCCATGAGCGGCGAGGCGAGCCAAAACGCCATGACCGCCGACAAAGGCACACCCATGGCGAGTGAAGCGGCGATAAACGGGATCACCTGACAGGAACAAAAGGGCGAAATCCCCCCGACCACGGCGGCGACCACGATCATCTGCATCTCGCGGCCTTCAAAGGCGCGGGACAAAAGCGTCTCCGCCCCGGAGGCCTGCACATATGCCGTGGCGAGGATCGCGAAGGCCACGAAAGGCGCGGCGCTCCACAGCTCGCCGAGGGTGAAGGTCACCGTGGGGAGCACATTTGCGGGGTCAAAGACCGCGACGGCCACCATCACCAGTGCGGCGACCAAAAGCGCCTTGTCGAGCTTTTTCCAGACCTGCGGTAGGCGCGGCGGGGTTTGTGTGAGATCGGTCATTTTGCGTCTCCTTTGGTCCCAACGCCCCGGTCGCACCGATCCTCTGGCGCGCAATCGGCACAGCATTCGCCCAAAAGCCCGGTCAACTGCCCCTCAAGTTGGTCGTAATTCGCCGCGATACAGATGACAGAGCGCCCCTGTTTTTCCTGTTTCACGACCCCCACGCCCGCCAGCGTTTTCATATGGTGGGTGAGCGTCGCCCCCGTGATCCCGGTGCGATTGCCCAGCTCTCCGATGGACAGCCCCTTTGGCCCGGCGCGCAACAACGTCCGAAGCACCATGAGCCGCTGTTCCGACCCCAGCGCGGAAAACAGGCTTGCGGCCTCTGCGAGGGAAATATCGTCGAATTGGACGGGGGAGGTGGGCGCGGACATGGGTCTCTCCTGAGGGGGGGGCGGTGATTCATTTTGATATTTTTAGAAATATAGAAATGAGTCAAGTGGTCTTTCGCCGCCCACCGCGCTAAAACCTCTCTCATGAGCCTCCCTGATGAGATACGCGCCTGTCGCCTCTGTGCGGAACGTTTCCGCGCCACGGTCACCCGGCATGAGCCGCGCCCGGTTGTCTGGTTCCGTTCCTCTGCGCGTATTCTGATCGCGGGTCAGGCCCCCGGAGCGCGGGTGCATGAGAGCGGGCGGCCGTTTACCGATCCGTCCGGCGATCGGCTCCGCGATTGGCTCGGCCTCGATGAAGCGACGTTCTACGACCGCGACCGCATTGCCATCGTGCCGATGGGCTTTTGCTTTCCGGGATATGACGCCAAAGGCTCGGACATCCCGCCGCCCGCGCTCTGTCGTGACACATGGCATGACCGGGTGATGGCGGACCTCGCTGAGGTGCGTCTCATCCTCCCCGTGGGTCTCCACGCGATCCGTTATCACACCGGCCACAAAGGCAGCCTGACCGAAGCCGTCGCCAACTGGCGCGCCCATGCGCCGCGCATCATCCCCTTGCCTCATCCGTCCTGGCGCAATACGGCTTGGCTCAAGAAACACCCGTGGTTCGAGGCAGAGGTGCTGCCCGAGCTGTGCGCCACGGTAAACGACATCCTGAGAGACACGCCATGACTGAACAGACCCCCGTTGATCTTGCCCATGCCGCCATGGAGGCCGCGCCCGAGGACGACAACGCCCGTCTGCGGTATTTCGAACGTGTGGCCGATGGCGAATGGTTTCTCTTGCTCGAAGAGGAACACGACGGCACCGGCCCGATCAGCCCGCGGGTCTTTCCGGTTGAGGACAACAGCTTTCTTCTGGCGTTCGACCGCGAACAGCGCCTTGCGGAATTCGCGGGCGAGGCCCCCTATGCCGCCATGTCTGGGCGGGTTCTCGCAGAAATGCTTGCGGGCTCCGGTTATGGCCTCGGACTAAACCTCTCTGTCGCGCCCTCTGAGATGCTCTTGCCGTCTGAGGCCGTCGAATGGCTCCACGCCACGCTTGGCAATGCGCCCACGGAAACGCATGGCAAGGCCGTCGAAATCTTTCCGCCCGCCGGTCTGCCAGAAATCCTGATCACCGCGCTCGACGCCAAACTCGCCATCGCTGCCGGTCTCGCCAAACTCTGCTACCTCTCTGGCGTGGCCTACGAGGATGGGGTGCGCTCGCATATCCTGGTGTTCGTCGATCACGTTCCGGGGGCCGAGGATGTCTTGGCGCGGCTGGTCTCCGAGGCGCTGATCTTCTCCGGGGTCGAGGCGGGCGCGCTCGATGTGGCGTTTTTCAAATCCTCGGATCCGCTCTGTGCGCCTCTGGCCCGTTTTGGCCTGCGGTTCGACCTGCCGGACCCGGCGCCTCTGGAGACCAACGGTCCCTCCGCCCCGGGCATGGACCCGAACGCGCCGCCCATTCTGCGCTAAGACGAGCCTGCGCTAAACCGTCGCGCCGTCAGACAACCGCGTGAGAAACGCGTCGGCCTCCTTGAGGATCGTCTCGCGTTTCTCCGCATCCATCCGGTTCCACGTCGCGTAGATCTGCCCCATGCGCGGGTTTTGCGAAAACCGCTCCCTGTGCCGGTCCAGAAACGCCCAATACAAAAGGTTGAACGGACAGGCCCCGTCTCCGGTCTTTTTCGTCACCGAATAGGCGCAGCCCTCACAATAGTCGGACATTTTATGGATGTAATTGCCCGAGGAAATATAGGGTTTCGAGGCAATCACGCCCCCGTCTGCGAATTGGCTCATGCCCACCGTGTTCGGCGCCTCGACCCACTCGAACGCGTCGATATAGACCGAGAGATACCATTCATGGACCTCTTTCGGGTCAATCCCGGCCAAGAGCGCAAAGTTCCCCGTCACCATCAGCCGTTGAATGTGATGCGCATAGGCGTCTTCTTTCGTCTGTGTCACCGCATGGGAGAGACAATTCATCTTGGTCTCCGCACCCCAATAAAGCAGCGGAAGCTTGCGGCGGTGATTGAGCTTGTTCTGATGCGGGTAGGCGGGGCCTTTGAGGAAATACAGCCCCCGGACATATTCGCGCCAGCCTAGGATTTGCCGGATGAACCCCTCCGCCGAATTGATCGGAACCTCTCCAGCGCGGTAGCGTTTGTCGACCTCTTGGCAAAGCTTCAAAGGATCAAGCAAACCAATGTTCAGATAGGCCGACAAGAGCGCGTGGTTGAGCGTCCGGTCGTCCGCCAGCATCGCGTCCTGATAGGTGCCGAACTCCGCCAGATGGTTGTCGAGAAAATCGCGCTGGGCGGCCATCGCCTCGCGGTGTGTGACGGCATATTCGAAGGGATGCAACGCGCCGAAATTCTCGCCAAACCGTGCCTCGACAAGATCGAGCACCTCTTTGGTGATATCATCCGGGCGAAAGCGCCGACGTTTCTCCCGAAACAGGTCGGGTTGTGCGGGTTTGCGGTTGTCATGGTCGAAATTCCACTGACCACCACAGGGATCGTCCCCGTCCATGAGCAACCCGGTTTTCCGCCGCATCTCCCGGTAGAAATATTCCATCCGAAGCGTTTTGCGCCCCTCGGCCCAGTCGGCAAACTCCTGTTCCGTGGCGATAAACCGATCATCCGCAATCTGCCGCACCGGGATCGCGCTTTCCTCTGCCTCAAGGCGCAAACGCCATTCCCCGGCCTCGGTCATGACAATCTCGTCCGCGCCATGGGCCTCCGCCCGCCGCCGCGCTTCGCCATAGACTGACTGCGTGTTTTCCGGGTCGTCGAGTTTCGTATAGGCGACCTCCCAGCCGCGCTCCCTCAGCTCCTCGGCAAAATGGCGCATGGCGGAAAAGATCAACGCGATCTTTTTCGGGTGGTGCGGCACGTAATCCGTTTCCGCCGCCACCTCCGCCATGACGACGAGGTCGTGCTCCGGGTCGCCCTCTTTCAGAGACGACATGTCGGGCGTGAGCTGATCGCCCAGGATCAGGATCACACGGCTCACCACGGCACCTCGTCGCCTTTCCAATCATAAAACCGCCCGGTGTCTTTGGCGGAGCGCGCGTCCATCACGCGGAGGAGATGCGCTGCCGCCTCGTCGGGGCTGAGTTTGTCGCGCGGGTAGTCCTCAGTAAATGCCGTGGCAACCGTGCCGGGGTGATAGGAGATGACGCAGGACTGTTTGTGGCTCCGCGCGATCTCGATCGCCGCCGTGTGGGTCAGTTGGTTGGCCGCCGCCTTGGCCGCGCGGTAGCTGTACCACCCACCCAAACCGTTATCTCCAATCGACCCGACCCGCGCGGTGAGCACGGCCACCACAGAGGGGGCGGTCTTGGGCAAAAGACGGGGCAATTCACGTAAGATGAGGGCAGGGCCGATAGCATTCGTGGCGAACTGATCGCGCAGCGCCTCGGCGGTCAGCGCGCGAAGCGTCTTTTCCGGGGGCGCGCCATCGCCGTCGAGCTTGCCCGTCGCGATCACCACCCGCTCAAACGGCCCCTCAAGCGCGCCGAGATGCGCCGCGACGCTTTCCGGGTCGGTCACATCCAACCCGTGCTCCGCACGGGACAGGCCCGTCACCTCATAGTTTCGGGCGGCAAAGGCGCGGGCCACCGCCCCGCCAATGCCGCCAGATGTGCCAATGATCAGCGCTTTCATGCAAACTCTCCCGTCATGCTTTGGCTACGGGAGAGCCTGCGCGCCGGATCAATTCTCTTTCAATTTGTTGACCTTGAGCATCTTCATCACCATCCGCTCATAGAAGGGTTCCGAGACGCCACGTTTCACCTTGCGCATGAAATACCACTCGAACCCGAGCTTGGCCCAATGCACCCATTTGCCGGATGCGGCCCAGTTGACGTTGCGCGGCGGGTTCTGTGGCATGGCCAAAAACGCCGCGCCGCCGTCGCCAAAGTCCGCGAGGCAAAGTGCGTTCCACGTGGCGAGGTCTTTCGGTTCCTCGCCCTTCATCACGCGCGGGATGTTATGCGCGGTGGCGGTGACCATAGACTCGATCATAAACCCGGTTTTCGGCACGCCGGTCGGGATCGGGGTCGGCTCTTTCGGCGCAATCGCGATACACACCCCGATGCCGAAGATATTCGGATAGGCCGGGTTGCGCTGAAACTCATCGACGATGACAAAGCCGCGTGGATTCACGAGGCCCTCAATCCCCATAAGCGCCGGGATGCCCCGGAAGGCGGGCAAGAGCATGGAATAGGCAAAGGGAATCTCGTGATCCTTCTTCGGGTTGCCGTCCTCGTCATGCTCGGTGACAAAGATTTTGCCCTCTTCGAACTTGTTCGTCTTGGTGTTGGTGAGCCAGCGGATCGAGCGTTCGCGCATGATGCTTTCCAGCATGCCCTTGGTGTCCCCCACGCCTCCGAGGCCGAGGTGCCCGATGTAGGGCTCAGGCGTCACAAAGGTCATCGGCACCTTATCGCGGATTTTGCGGCGGCGCAGGTCGGTGTCGATGGTCATGGCGTATTCATAGGCCGGACCGAAACACGACGCGCCCTGAACCGCGCCCACGACGATGGGGCCGGGGTTGGCACAGAACTCTTCCCACTTCTCCCCCGACACGGCGGCATGTTCGACATGGCACACGGAATGGGTGAATTTCTCGGGGCCAAACCCCTCGATCTCGTCAAAGGCCAAATCCGGCCCGGTCGCGATCACGAGATAGTCGTAAGTGACCTCTTTACCCGAGGCGAGCGTGATCTTTTGATCCTCCGGGTCAAGCGCCACCGCCCCGTCGCAGATAAACTCGATCCCGCGCCGGGTCATCACCGGCTCAAGCTCGATGATCAGATCGTCTTTCTTGCGCCAGCCGACCCCCGCCCACGGGTTTGAGGGCGTGAATTGGAAATAGCTCTTGTTGGAAATGACCGTGATTTTGTCGTCCGGTCCCACGGTCTCTTTGAGTTCATAGGCCTGAATGGTTCCCCCCAGGCCCGCGCCGAGCACAACGATATGCGCCATAAGTCCTCTCCCCTGATAAACGCCCGCTGGCGCGTCTCTCCCCTGTCGTGACGCACGGGCCTCCGATTTTAGTGTAACAGCCTCCGGTGCTCTTGGGTTTGATGTGACCCCAGTCGTGTCGGTATACAGTTGCATTCAAAGTCATGAATATTTTTGTGCGTCTGGCAAGCCTCTCGTCGCGATTTGCCGGGAAAATTCTCACTCAAACCTGACTTTTGGGGTTTTCTTTGGCCTCTGGCGGCGTATATTCCGGCCCCATGACGACTTTGGCACATATTTCGATCCTGCCCCTGCGCACCCGCGCAGCCCTTCGTCGTGAGCTTCTTCTCCTTAGCTGCCTCTGAGCGTGCCCACGGCGCGATGCTCAGAGGTGACCAGATGCGCCGGATCGCAACGCTAAGGACCATAAGAGAGATTTCAAAATGACCGAGACATCCAAACAGGACCGCGTCCTGATTTTTGACACGACCCTGCGTGACGGCGAACAAAGCCCCGGCGCGACCATGAGCCATAACGAAAAGCTCGAAATCGCCGGCATGCTCGACGCCATGGGCGTGGACATTATCGAGGCCGGGTTCCCGATCGCTTCCGAGGGCGATTTCGAGGCTGTCTCCGAGATCGCCAAAAACGCCAAGAATTCCGTGATCTGCGGTCTGGCGCGGGCCAACGCCAAGGACATCGAGCGCTGCTGGGAGGCCGTGAAACACGCGCCTCAGGGCCGTATCCACACCTTTATCGGCACCTCGCCTTTGCACCGTGACATCACCGCGCTCTCCATGGACGAGATGGCGAACCAGATCCACGAGACCGTGACCCACGCCCGCAACCTCTGCGACAACGTGCAGTGGTCGCCGATGGATGCGATCCGCACCGAGCATGACTACCTCTGCCGCGTCGTGGAAATCGCGATCAAGGCGGGCGCCACCACGATCAACATCCCGGACACCGTGGGCTACACCATCCCGCGCGAGTCTGCCGACATCATCCGCATGCTCTTGGAACGTGTGCCGGGCGCAGACAACGTGATCTTCGCGACCCACTGCCACAACGATCTCGGCATGGCGACCGCCAACGCGCTGGCCGCTGTCGAGGCGGGCGCACGTCAGATCGAATGCACCATCAACGGTCTGGGCGAACGCGCGGGCAACACCGCCCTCGAAGAGGTGGTCATGGCCCTCAAAGTCCGCCACGACGTCATGCCCTATGACACCGGCATCGACACCACGAAAATCATGGGCATTTCCCGCCGCGTCTCTCAGGTCTCCGGTTTCCCGGTGCAATTCAACAAGGCGATCGTCGGCAAAAACGCCTTTGCCCACGAATCCGGCATCCACCAGGACGGCATGCTCAAGAACAAGGAAACCTTCGAGATCATGCGCCCGCAGGACGTGGGCCTGTCCGGCACCTCCCTGCCTCTGGGCAAACACTCGGGCCGTGCCGCTCTGCGTGCCAAGCTCGATGAGATGGGCTACCCGATGGCCGACAACCAGCTCAAAGACGTGTTCGTCCGGTTCAAAGATCTCGCCGACCGCAAGAAAGAAGTGTTCGATGACGACCTGATCGCGCTCCTGCGCGACGCCGGTGCCGCCGATCAGAACGAGCGGATCAAGGTCAAGTTCCTGCGCGTCATCTGTGGCACCGAGGCCCCGCAATCCGCCGATCTGACGCTCGAAGTCGATGGTGTGGACAAACAGATCACCTGTCAGGGCGACGGTCCGGTCGATGCGACCTTTACCGCGATCAAGGCGATCTTCCCCACCACGGCCCGTCTGCAACTCTACCAGGTGCACGCCGTGACCGAAGGCACCGATGCCCAGGCCACCGTCTCCGTGCGCCTCGAAGAGGACGGCAAAATCGTCACCGGCCAAAGTTCCGACACCGACACGGTCGTCGCCTCCGCCAAGGCCTATGTGAACGCGCTGAACCGCCTCTTGGTGCGCCGCGAAAAATCGGCCCCGGATTCGGATGTGAAAACGGTGAAATACACCGACGCCGTCTAAACGCGACGCAGGGTCCTGCCTAAAAATGCAAAGGCGCGCCGTCTGGGGCGCCTTTTTCGCGCCAAACCCCGCTCTCTGCCCCGGTTTAAGCGGGAGTTTGCCAAGATGCCGCCCTGCGGCCCCTTTTCCACAGGTCGCGCGCACCCTATAAGCGTCGCGATATGGGGGATTCTCCCCAGTGGGTAGACTTCAGGGCATCGGGAACAACATGGCGGGATTTGCGGGACTTTTTTCCTCGGACATGGCAATCGACCTAGGGACAGCGAACACGCTGGTCTATGTCAAAGGCAAGGGGATCATCCTCAATGAGCCGTCCGTTGTGGCCTATCACGTCAAAGACGGGCGCAAACAGGTGCTCGCCGTGGGCGAAGACGCCAAACACATGCTCGGCAAGACCCCCGGCTCCATCGAGGCCATCCGCCCGATGCGTGAGGGCGTGATCGCCGACTTCGATACCGCCGAAGAAATGATCAAGCACTTCATCCGCAAAGTGCACAAACGCACCACCTTCTCCAAGCCCAAGATCATCGTCTGTGTGCCCCATGGTGCGACCCCCGTTGAGAAACGCGCGATCCGTCAATCCGTGCTCTCCGCTGGCGCACGTCGCGCCGGTCTGATTGCCGAACCCATCGCGGCGGCCATCGGGGCAGGGATGCCCATCACCGACCCGACCGGCAACATGGTCGTGGACATCGGCGGCGGCACCACCGAGGTGGCCGTTCTCTCCCTCGGTGACATCGTTTACGCGCGTTCCGTGCGCGTCGGCGGGGACCGGATGGATGACGCGATCATTGCTTACCTGCGCCGCCAGCAAAACTTGCTCATCGGTGAAGGCACCGCCGAGCGGATCAAAACCACCATCGGCACCGCCCGCATGCCCGACGACGGGCGCGGCTCGGTCCTGACCATTCGCGGTCGCGACCTCCTGAACGGTGTGCCGAAAGAGATCGAGATCAACCAGGCACAGGTGGCCGAGGCCTTGGCCGAACCCGTGCAACAGATTTGCGAAGCGGTGATGACCGCTTTGGAGACCACCCCGCCGGACCTCGCCGCCGACATCGTCGACCGTGGCGTGATGCTCACGGGCGGGGGCGCTTTGTTGGGTGAGCTGGATCTGGCGCTTCGCGAACAGACCGGCCTTGCCATTTCCGTCGCCGACGAGTCACTCAATTGTGTGGCCTTGGGGACTGGCAAAGCACTGGAGTATGAGAAACAACTCCGGCACGTTATTGATTACGAAAGCTGAGGGCTTGCGCGTCAGCGCGGTCCGATAAGAGGACGCTGCTGTGGCCAGAGACAGGGGCAATGCGGATGACTATGTCCGCCCGATCCGGCGTTTGCTGATCGGGATTCTCCTGTTGTGCCTCACGGGCCTCTTTATCCTTTGGCGCATCGACAGCCCGCGCGTCGAACAGCTCCGCGCCAATCTCGTGGACAAGGTCGTGCCCTCCATGGAATGGGCGCTTGTGCCGGTGACGAAAACCGTCGGCATGATCGAGAATTTCCAGAGTTATCAACGCCTTTACGAGCAAAATCAGGAGTTGCGGAGCGAGCTGCGCCAGATGCAGGCCTGGAAAGAGGCCGCGCTTCAGCTCGAACAAAAGAACGCCAAGCTCCTCGATCTCAACAACGTCCGCATCGACCCGCGCTATACCTATGTGACCGGCGTCGTGATGGCCGATAGCGGCTCTCCGTTCCGCCAATCCGTTCTGTTGAACGTCGGCGCGCGTGACGGGATTCGCGACGGTTGGGCGACGATGGACGGCATGGGACTTGTGGGCCGCATTTCTGGTGTCGGCAAAAACACCTCGCGCGTGATCCTATTGACGGATAGCAACTCGCGCCTCTCTGCGACGATCCAACCCTCCGGCCAGCGCGCCATTCTCTCCGGCGACAACTCCGGGCGTCCGACCCTCGATTTCATTGAAACGCCAGAGCTCGTGCGCCCCGGCGACCGGGTGATTTCCTCGGGCGATGGGGGTGTCTTCCCGCCGGGCCTGTTGATCGGACAGGTCGCCAAAGGTCCGGATCGCCGTTTGCGCGTGATCCTCGCCGCCGATTACGAGCGGCTCGATTATCTCCGCGTTCTCCGCACCCATGAGGGCGAGGCGATCACCGACCCCGGTGCGCTGATCCTCCCGGAAGGCGCGGAGGCCGCCGCCATTGACGCCCTCGGAGGAACGGAGGAGGCGACCGATGGTTGATCCCCGCACCCTCCGAACCCAAAGCTTTCGCGTAGGCTTCCTGCTCTTCGCGGGCCTCGTCACCTTTTTCTACCTCCTGCCGGTCCAAGTCGGCACAGGCCATTGGCCCGGCCCGGACCTGATCCTCGCGCTGGCCTTCGTCTGGGTGCTGCGCCGTCCGAATTACGTGCCCGTGTTTCTCTTCGCCCCGATCATGCTCTTGGCGGATTTCATCTTTCTGCGCCCGCCAGGGCTTTGGTCGGCGCTCTCCGTCCTCGGCCTCGAATTCCTGCGCAACCGCGAACCGACGTCCCGCGACATGGCCTTTGCCGTGGAATGGGCCATGGTGGCCGGTGTGATGTTGGCCATGGCCTTTCTCAATCGCCTCGTGCTCGCGATTTTCATGGTGGATCAGACCTCCCTCGGCCTCACTATTTTGGGCCAAATCTCGACCATCCTGAGCTATCCGATCCTCGTGGCCCTGTCCTATTACGCTCTGGGCATGCGCAAAATCACGCCCTCTGAGGCTGATGAAATGGGGTATGTGCGATGAGACGATCCCCGGCTGAAACCACTGCTTCCGCCCGTAAAATCACCCGCCGGGCTCTGTTTCTCGGCGGCGCGCAGGTTGCCTTCATGGGCGCTCTTGGCCTCCGGATGCGCTATCTTCAGGTCGACCAAGCCGACAAATTCCGCCTCTTGGCCGAGGACAACCGCATCGGCGACTTTCTCCTCGCTCCAGCGCGTGGCCTGATCCACGACCGCAACGGCGCGCTTTTGGCCGAGAATGAACAGACCTTCCGCATCGTGATCCGCCCCGAGGACGCCGAGGAACTCGACGCCGTGTTGAGCAAGCTCGAAGCCCTCATTGGCCTCCCGCCCGAGGAACAGGCCCGCGTCCGCAAACAGCTCAAAGAGGCCGGTCCCTCCGCCCCCGTGACCATCGCGGATCGCCTGAGCTGGGAGGCCTTCTCTCTCGTCTCCGCCAACGGCCCCGCACTTCACGGTGTGACGCCCGAGGTCGGCCTGTCGCGCTACTACCCGTGGCATAGCGATTTCGCCCATCTCGTCGGATACGTCGGCCCGGTGTCGAGCTACGACATCTCCAAAATGGACACCGTCGACCCGCTCTACAAAATCCCGAAATTCCAGCTCGGCAAATTCGGGGTCGAGGCCAAGCTCGAAGACACGCTCAAAGGCAAAGCGGGTCTGCGCCGCGTTGAACAAAACGCCTCTGGCCGGATCATCCGGGAGCTGGACCGCGATGAGGGCCAATCCGGCGCGAACGTCCAGCTCACCGTCGATCACAAGCTCCAGAATTTCGTTCAGGCCCGCCTTGGCGCGGAAAGCGCCTCCGCCGTTATCCTCGACGTGCGCACCGGCGATGTGCTGGCCGCTGGCTCCACGCCCGCCTTTGACCCGAACCTCTTCGTGCGCGGGATTTCCTCTGCGGATTACAAGGCGCTTTTGGAAAACGATCACCGACCCTTGCCCGCGAAATCCGTTCAGGGCTCCTATCCGCCCGGCTCGACCTTTAAAATGGTCACCGCCTTGGCCGCTTTGGAATCGGGCGCCGTCACCCCCGATGAAACCGTCCGCTGCCTCGGCCACACCGAGGTCGGGGGCCGCCGTTTCCACTGTTGGAAGCGGGCAGGGCATGGCAACGTCAATCTCACCGGCTCCCTGCGCCATTCCTGTGACGTCTAGTATTACGAGATGGCCCAACGCACCGGGATCGAAAACATCGCGGACATGGGGCGTCGTCTCGGCCTCGGTCAGGATTACGACGTGCCGCTGTCGGGCGTCAGCTCCGGCCTCATGCCCGACAAGCAATGGAAACTCGCGAACCGTGGCGCCGAATGGGTGGTGGGCGACAGCCTCAACGCCTCCATCGGTCAGGGGTTTGTCCTCGCCACGCCGCTCCAATTGGCCGTGATGACCGCGCGGATTGCCACGAACCGCGAGATCATTCCCCGCCTCGTCAAATCCATCGACGGGGTGGAACAACCCGTCCGGGGCGGCGCGCCGCTCGATCTTAACGAAAACATGCTCCGCTCCGTGCGTCAGGGCATGTTCGAGGTGTCGAACTCCAACCGGGGCACGGCCTATGCCTCCCGCATCGCCGACGAATCCCTGCGTATGGCGGGCAAGACAGGCACCTCTCAGGTCCGCTCCACCGTGGTGAACAACGCCAATGTGCCGTGGGAAGAACGCGATCACGCGCTCTTTGTCGCCTTCGCCCCCTTTGACGATCCGCGCTATGCGGTCTCTGTCGTGGTGGAACATGGCGGCGGCGGCTCCTCTGTCGCGGCCCCGATTGCGCGCGACCTGATGCTCTTCGCGCTGCATGGGGCTGTGCCGCCTTTGTCGTCCTATCCGGCGTCGCAACGGGGCACGATCCAGAAACGTCTCGAAGATCTTCCGATCATCGGCCAAGACCCTGAGAACGGCGGGAGCTCGCAGGCATGAGCTATCTTGAGAGCAACCTCAAAACGATCCCCACGGGCATTGCCAAAGTCCTCTATGTGAACTGGGCCTTGGTCCTGTTGCTCTCTGCGGTCGCGTCCGTCGGGTTCCTGATGCTTTATTCCAACGCGGGCGGCTCCTTCCAACCCTGGGCCGAACCGCAGATGAAGCGCTTTGTCCTGGGCCTCGTCGCCATGCTGATGATCGCCATGGTGCCGATCTGGTTCTGGCGCAATATCGCGGGGCTTGCCTATATCTTTTCCTTCTCGCTTCTCATTTACGTGGAGTTCTTTGGCCACGTCGGCATGGGCGCGCAGCGCTGGATCGACCTCGGTTTCATCAAATTGCAGCCCTCCGAGCTGATGAAAATCGCCCTCGTGATGTTGCTCGCGGCCTATTACGACTGGTTGCCGCTTGAAAAGGTCTCCCGCCCGCTCTGGGTCATCATCCCTGTCATCCTGATCATGATCCCGACGGTGCTTGTCCTCAAACAGCCCGATCTTGGCACCTCGCTCTGGCTGGTCGCGGGCGGCGCCATCGTCATGTTCGCCGCCGGGGTGAGCTGGTGGTATTTCGGCGCGGTGATCTCGCTCTTCGTCGGTTTGGTGACGGCGGTCTTCACCTCGCGCGGCACCTCTTGGCAGCTGCTCAAAGACTACCAGTATCGCCGCATCGACACCTTTATCGACCCTTCCGCCGATCCTCTCGGCGCAGGCTATCACATCACACAGGCCAAGATCGCGCTCGGCTCCGGGGGCTGGACAGGTCGCGGCTTTATGCAGGGCACACAGTCGCGTTTGAACTTCCTGCCGGAAAAACACACTGACTTTATCTTTACCACATTGGCCGAGGAATTCGGCTTTATCGGCGGCTTCTCCCTTTTGGTGCTCTACGCGCTGATCATCGCCTTTTGCATCATCTCCGCGATGAACAACAAAGACCGCTTTGGCGCGCTCGTCACCATCGGAATCGCCGCGACCTTCTTCCTGTTCTTTGCGGTGAATATGTCGATGGTCATGGGCCTCATGCCCGTCGTGGGCGTGCCGCTGCCGCTCGTGTCCTATGGCGGCTCCGCGATGCTCGTCTTGATGGCCGCTTTCGGCATTCTTCAATCGGCCCACGTCCACCGCCCGCGCGGCAAACGGTAAGACTGTCGGACAGGGCGCGTCACATGCGTGACGGAGACGGTGCCCGACAAAAGTCCGACAAAAGTCCGACGCCAATCCGACAGCAAAAATCGGGGCAAAAGGGTGGCAAACGCCCGCCGGTCACATCGTCTTTTTCGTGATCAAAATACTCACTCAGAGGTGGCCGGGGCCTCTGTCTCCGGCTCGGTCGTGGGCGCGTCTGTGGCCGGAGCGGCATCCTCAGAGACCAAAGCTCCATCGACCCAATCGCCCGACACCACACGCCCATCGGTATAGGTGATTGTCCCACGCCCGTTGGCTTTTCCTGCGACGAACATGCCCTCATAGACATCGCCATTGGCATAGGTCGCGGTCCCGCGCCCTTGGATTTCACCGTCCTGCCATTCGCCCGTATAGGTAAACCCGGAGGCCATGGAGATCGTACCGACGCCGTCACGTTTACCCCGCAGGTAATCGCCCTCATAGCGCGTCCCGTCGGGGTAGGTGCCGACCCCCGTGCCGTGCCTCTGCCCCTCGACCCAAGCCCCGTCATAGACATAGCCATCCGGGTAGGTCATCTTGCCCTGACCGTGGTTCTGCGCGTTCTTGAATTCGCCCTCATAAATGAGCCCGCCCGCATAGCGCGCGACCCCTGTTCCTTCGGGCACGCCGTAAGCCCATTGACCCTCATAGGTGGTGCCGTTCGGATAGGTGATCTTGCCTTGCCCATCAGAGAGGTCATCGCGGAATTCGCCAATGTAAACAGAGCCGTCGGGGTAGGTGACTTGGCCCTGACCCTCGATCCGGCCGTGCGACCATTCGCCGGTGTAGATATAGCCATCCGCGCCGGTAAAGGTGCCCTGTCCGTGGCGCTTGTCGTCGTCGAAATTGCCCTCGTAGATATCGCCATTGGCATAGGTGACTTTGCCTTGGCCTTGGCGTTTTCCACCGACGAGATCGCCCTCGAACACATCGCCGTTCGGCTGCGTGATCGTGCCGGTACCGGTGCATTGGTTCTCGACCCAGGTGCAGTTGAGGACCATGCCCTCTTCGGTGGTCAAAACGCCCTGTCCGTGGCGCATATCGCGGGCAAATTCGCCCTCATAAGACGCGCCTTCGGGATAGGTGAGCGTGCCACGGCCCTCTTTCTGGCCGTTGACCCAGCCGCCTTCGTAGATATAGCCAGACGGGCTTTCGAGACGGCCTTGGCCGTGATGTTTCGCGCTGAGGAACCCGCCCTCATATTTCACGCCGTTGGCATAGACGGAGACGCCGGAGCCGGTGGCCTCGCCCTCGACCCAATCGCCCTCATAGGTGCCGCCATCGGCATAGGTGATCTGGCCAAACCCATGCGGTTTGCCCTTTTCAAACGCGCCCTCATAGACGGAACCATCGGTAAACCGCGCAATCCCTTGCCCTTTGATCTCCCCCATCACCCATTCGCCGGTGTACTCGAACCCGTTGGGCAACCGATAGGTGCCCACCCCATCCTGCAACCCGTCGGTAAAGGTGCCCTCGTAGATGCCGCCCTCTTCGAACTGATGCGTTTCGACCTTGTCCGTCGATTGGGCGAAGGCCATCTGACCGGGGCCGCAGATCATCAACGCGGTCGCAAGGGTCAAGCGCAGGTCTAGCAAGGTAAAATCCTTTCAGGGATCGAAAGTCGCGTGGTGAGGGCGCAGGGCTTGGGCCGTGAGGGGCCAAACCGCCGCCCGCTGTCGCGGCCAACCCTAAAAAGAAGCGGGGCGGGCTTCAAATGTTTTTGGCGTGATCGGCTTTTCCTCGCTCTGCTTTCTGCTAAACCCAAGCCTAGTGAAAAAGGAACGCGTGTGATGACCGAGACCTTCCGCCTGACACTGGCTCAACTGAACCCCACCGTGGGCGCCATCGGTGCCAACGCGGACAAGGTGCGCCACGCCCATGCAGAGGCCAAGGCAGCAGGCGCGGATATGATCGTGTTCCCTGAGCTATTCCTGATCGGCTACCAGCCGCAGGATCTGGTGATGAAGCCCGCTTTGGTCAACGCCGCCATGGCGCAGGCCGAGGAACTCGCGGCACTCACGGTCGACGGTCCGGCCATTGGTGTCGGCGCGCCCTATGCCTATGGCGATGCGCTCTACAATGGCTATTGGATTTTGGCCGAGGGCCGCGTCAAACAGGTGCTGCGCAAACATCACCTGCCGAATTACAAGGTGTTCGACGAAGAACGCCTCTTTGCCTCCGGCCCGATCGAAGGCCCCTATGCCATCGGCCCGCTGCGCATCGGCTCGCCGATCTGCGAGGATGCTTGGTACGAGGATGTCGCGGAGGCGCAGGTCGAGAGCGGCGCCGAGATCCTGATCGTGCCCAACGGCTCGCCCTATTACCGCAATAAATTCAATACGCGCCTCACCCATATGGTGTCGCGCGTGATCGAGAATGACGTGCCGCTCGTCTATCTCAACATGGTCGGCGGTCAGGACGATCAGGTCTTTGACGGCGGCTCTTTCGTGTTGAACCGTCACGGCAAGCCCGCACATATCCTTCCGGCCTTTGCCGAAGAGCTGCGCCATGTGGATTTCGTGAAAGAGGATGGCAAGTGGGTCGCTTCCGAGGGCGAGATCACCCATCAGCCGGATGAATGGGAACAAGATTACCACGCCATGGTGATGAGCCTGCGCGACTACCTCGGCAAAACCGGGTTTAGAAAGGTCGTGCTGGGCCTTTCCGGCGGCATCGACTCGGCCATCGTGGCGACCATCGCGACAGATGCTCTGGGGGCGGAAAACGTCCACTGCGTGATGCTGCCGTCGGAATACACGTCCCAAGGCTCGCTCGACGACGCCAAGGACATCGCCAACCGTCTCGGCTGTCGCTACGACTTCGTGCCGATTTCCCAAGGCCGCGATGCGATCACCGATACGCTGGCACCGATCTTTGGCGATCTGCCGTTTGATACGACCGAGGAAAACATCCAGTCGCGTTTGCGGGGGCTGCTCCTGATGGCGCTGTCGAACAAGTTCGGCTCCCTGTTGCTGACCACCGGCAATAAATCCGAAATGGCTGTCGGTTATTGCACGATTTATGGCGATATGAATGGCGGCTATAACCCGATCAAAGACCTCTACAAGACGCGCGTCTTCGAGCAATGCCGCTGGCGCAATGCCAATCACCGCGACTGGATGAAAGGCCCGGAGGGCGAGGTCATCCCCGTCACGATCATCGACAAACCACCCTCGGCCGAGCTGCGTCCGGATCAGCGTGACGACGATAGCTTGCCGCCCTACGACATCTTGGACTCGATCCTTGAGGGGCTTGTGGACCGTGAAGAAAGCGTGGCCGATCTCGTGGCCGCGGGGTTTGAGCGCGACACGGTGAAACGGGTCGAGCACCTGCTTTACATCTCGGAATACAAACGGTTCCAATCCGCGCCGGGCACACGCCTCACGCCGCGCGCCTTCTGGCTCGACCGGCGCTATCCGATTGCCAACGGCTGGCGCGATCCGAGCTAAATCGAGAGAATCTCCCCACAGTTTCCGTCAACAATACCCGTCTCCGAATGGCATTTGGGGGCGTGCAAGCAACAGATTTTCGCGCTTGCAGAAACGATATTGCCGCGATGCGGCATATTGTTGCCTTTTCGAGGGCAATGCCGCGAAAGCGCCACATTTAATCCAATGTGCCGCCTAATTTTTCATTAAATTTTAGAGGGGTAGCAGTTACTGCGCTCAGGTGCAGAGCTAAACGTTTTCTTGCTGGGTGTGAGGTTGAAGTACCGCGAATGGCGTTCAGATTTGGAATTATCGGATTCAGTGGGTTTGACGATCCAGATGGTATTTTCGGCGGGTCGGAAAATTCCAGTGATGGTTCTGTTGGAAGTACGCTGACCTTCTATACACCGGTTTATTCTGACGCGACGACGGTGGGTTTCCCTGACGATGCCGGTTCCGAACTCACCGAAGACTTCGCCATTGAAGATACGACTTACGCGGCAGGCAGTAATGTCGAGGCCAACTATGAGGTCATTTTCTACAATCCTGAAACCGGCTATTATCACCGTATTACCGGCATCTGGATCGACAACACCTATGTCGGTGTCGTCGTGTCGCGTGCATGGGATGCGACGACGGGTGAATATGTCTACGGTGCCGATGGTATGATCGAGCCGGGCGATACGCTTGTCGCGATCGACGGGGATGATCTGGATGGCACGCCCAACATTGAGCAATTTGCGACCGATACAAACTATACGGGTATCGTTGGCAATGACGCGATCCTGAATTCGACGAACGGAACCCCCGTTTGTTATCTCGGGGACACGCTGATCGAAACACCCGACGGGCAGAAACCGATCCGGGATCTCAAAGTCGGTGATCTGGTCATGACGGCGGACCACGGAGCCCAGCCGCTGATCTGGGTCGGTCAACGGCGATACAGTACGCTCATTCAGCGCCTGCGTCCTGAGGTCAGGCCGGTGCGCGTGTCACAAGGAGCGCTGGGGGCAGGGCTGCCTCATCGCACGCTTCACGTGTCACAGCCCCACCGGTTGCTGGTGCGCTCCAAAATTGCAAAACGGATGTTTGACGCTGACGAGGTTTTCGTGCCTGCACGTCGTCTCACCGGGCTTGATGGAATTCAGCAAGACGGTGTGACCGAAGCGCTCACCTATCACCATATTCTCTGTGCACGGCACGAGATCATTTTCGCCGAGGGTGCACCGAGCGAAACACTTTTGCCTGGCCCACAGGCCCAGTCCTTCTTGGGGCGCAGTTTGTGGAAAGAGGTGAAAGCGGTGACGAAAGATTTGCCGGAGTATCTGCCGGCACGACCGATTGCGCCTGTTTGGAAAGCAGACAGGCTTCGCAAAAGGCATGAGAAAAACAATCGCGATCTGATTGTTGATGTGTTCGGGAGCGCCGCGGCTGCAAGTTGACGGTCTAAATTTGTTCTAACGCGCAACTCGGCAAAAGTCGCGTCACATCCGCCGCAGAACAAAGCTGTGTGCCCGCGGTCAGAACCGCAGCGGCGGCAGCCGTCGTGCCGAAACGCAGCGCATCTTGCATGGTGTCACCCCGGGTCAGCGCCATGGAGAAGGCCCCAACGAAACTGTCGCCGGCCCCCACAGCGGACACGACCTCTTCCGGGTTGATCGCCCGCGAGGCGTGCCAGCGCCCCTCGGCGTTGGCAAGCGTCGAGCCATCCGCGCCCCGCGCGATGATCACATTGGCGGCAACGCCCTTGGCCACCAGATCGGACGCGAAATCCGCTGTTTCCGTACGTGATCCGAGGGGATGTCCGCACAGGTCTTCGGCCTCCACATCGTCCATGCGAAGCACATGCGGGTTCGCCGTGTGTTTGATCAGCTCGTGGAGCGGCTTGCCGGAGGTGTCGACGAAGAGTTGCACGCCCTTGGCATGTAGGCGGCGCGCGAGGCGGGCGGGGTAATCCATCGGTACGCCCGGCGGTTGCGAGCCGGACAGCACAACAATCCCGCCGAGGGACGCGGCATAGGCGATCGCGTTGAGAGATTCATCCACCATGTCGTGGTTCCAATAGGGGCCGGGCATGACAAAGCGGTATTGCTTGCCGCTTTCCTGTTCCGTGACGGCTATCGACTGACGCGTCGCGCCCCCTGTCACGGAAAAGGCCGTGAAGCGCACATGTTCTTCGGCCAAAAGCCGCAAGAGATGCGCCCCTGTTTCGCCGCCCACGGCCGTAAAGGCCGTCGAGTCTCCGCCCAGAAACTTGATCGCGCGAGAGACGTTGATCCCGCCACCGCCCGGATCCGCCTCCGGGTTGGTGCAGCGCAGTTTCGGCCCCGCCGTGACCTGGAGCGTCGAGGTCGACAGGTCCACCGTCGGGTTGAGTGTGATCGTCAGGATGTGGGTCATGAATATCTCCCGACCGCTATGCGATTCTGTCTCGCGCGAGGCTGTCGCGCTGTCTCTGCTCATCCCTACAGGATTGATAGCGATAACATCTTTGACCGAAGTCAGAAACATCGGCCTTTCGGGGAAATCTTGCGATGTGCAGGAGGGGAAATCAACGGCGGAGCGAAGGCGCGCCGGATTGCGAGGTCTTTGCGCAAAAAATTGCGAAAAAACTGTGCTCTGCGATCAGCGAGAGGATCAGTGCTCCGGCACCCGCAAAGCGCAGGTGCCGGGGCAGGTGCTGGCGGAGGCTTAGCCCTCGATCATCATCTGATAACTGGCGGGCACATACTCAAAGTTGCTGTCTTTCGCGGCCACATAGCCAAGCGCCGGGAAGGGCATGTGATAGCCGATGAACGGCACCCGGTCGGCGGCCATCATGCCGAGGAGCGTGCGCCGGGTCTCGGCGGCCTGCGCCTTGTCGGCGTCGTAGAGCACTTCCCAATCCGGGTTGGCGAGCGAGTAGACGTAATGGTTCGCAAAGTCCGCGCCGAGGATCAGGCGCTCGCCTTCGCTTTCCACATGGAACGCCATGTGACCTGGCGTGTGACCAAACGCGGCCATGGCGGTGATCCCGGAGGTCACGTCGGAGCCATCTTCCAACAGGTCGAATTGATCCTGAAGCGGACGGATTTTCCCCTCGAAGCCCTCATTGCCGGACATGTCCCAGTGGTCCATCTCCACAGACCCGGTCGAGTAGGCAGCATTGGCGAAGGTCGGCGCACCGTCATAGATGCCGCCGATGTGGTCGCCATGCATGTGGGTGATCACGACGCGGCTGACCTGATCGGCGCTGTAACCCGCGGCCTCAAGCGCGGCGGTGATGCCCGCCGGGTTGAGACCGGTGTCGAACAGGATCAAGTCCGAGCCGGTGTTGATCAGGGTCGGGGTAAAGAAAAACTGCGCGGCATCTGCCGGGATAAAGGCGGCCTCAGAGGCGGCTTCGAACTCTTCATCAGTGGCGTTCAGGCCGAAAATCGTATGCGGGTCCGGGACGGTGCGGGTGCCGGCCAAAAGCGTGGTGACCTCGAACGCCCCGAGTTTGAACCGGCGATAGGGCGGCAGGGCGGCCCCCATTTGTGGCGCTTGGGCGCGCGCGCTCAACGGCAAAGATGCGGCAAGCGGCATGGCCGCTGCTCCGGCCAAAAGATGTCGGCGAGATAGGTATGGCGTGGTCTTCATAGTGTGCGTCCTCCCGGGTGTTTTATATTCAAAAACATGCAGGAGAACTTAGCTCCGCAGCAAAGACGGAGTAGGGTGATCACGCCAATGTGAGCGGGTGGCTCAGTCGTATTCCCACCATTTGTCGATGGTGGCGATGTCCTCATCCGACCACCCGAAATGATGCGCCAGCTCATGCGCGGTCACATGGGCCACCATTTGTTGCAGCGTCACATTCCCGCGCATGCACCACTCATCCAGGATGGGCCGACGGAACAGCCAGATGGTGTCCGGCGCGGTGGCTTGATCCATAGTCGATTTCTCGGTCATCGGAATGCCGGTATAGAGCCCCGTGAGCTCGAACGGGTCTTCGAGGCCAATTTCCGCCATCAAATCCTCCGGCACGAAATCCATCACGACCAAAGACACATTCGCGGCCAGCACTTTGAACGCAGGCGGCAGCTCGTTCATCGTGGCGCGTGCGATGTCCTCGATCGCATCAAGGTCAGGGGCAGTGGCATCAAGAAGCGGGGATGACATGTCGGAACTCCGGTTGGGACTGGCTCCGATATGGACTCTTTGGCCGCGATATGAAAGAGGAAGCGCAACAGGAGACCCACGATGATCGTCACACGTTTCGCGCCTTCGCCCACGGGCTTTATTCATGTCGGCAACCTGCGCACCGCGCTGTTCAACTACCTGATCACCCGCAAGGCCGGGGGGCAGTTCATTCTGCGTCTCGACGACACGGATCAGGAACGCTCGAAACAGGAATATGCCGACGGGATTCTCGAAGATCTCGAATGGCTGGGCTTCACCTGGGATCGCTTTGAAAAGCAATCCGAGCGCCTGGACCGTTACCACGCCGCCGCCGATGAGCTTCGGGCCAAGGGCCGGTTCTATGAGGCCTTTGAGACGCCGACCGAGCTGGATCTGAAGCGCAAGAAACAACTCAACATGGGCAAGCCGCCGGTGTACGACCGTGCCGCTCTGGCGCTGTCCGAGGCCGAGAAAGACGCCCTGCGCGCCGAGCGCGGCGATGGCGTGTGGCGGTTCAAGCTCGATCAGGAGCGCATCGACTGGCATGACGGCATTCTGGGCGACATCTCGATTGATGCGGCCTCTGTCTCCGACCCGGTGCTGATCCGCGCTGACGGTCAGTTCCTCTACACGCTCGCTTCTGTGTGCGATGACGTCGATTACGGCGTGACCAACATCGTGCGCGGCTCTGATCACGTCACCAACACCGCGACGCAAATCCAGATCATCGAGGCGCTTGGCGGCACGGTTCCGTCCTTTGCCCACCACTCTCTTCTGACCGGTCCACAGGGTGAGGCGCTCTCGAAACGCCTCGGCACTCTGTCGCTTCGCGATCTGCGCGCCCAAGGCGTGGAGCCGATGGCGCTTTTGTCCCTGATGGCGCGTCTTGGCTCGTCCCAGCCGGTCGAGCTCCGGACCTCCATGGACGAGCTGATCGAGGGGTTCGATCTGTCGCAATTCGGTGCGGCACCGACCAAATTCGACAGCCAAGACCTCTTTGCGCTGACCTCGCAGATCAACCACTCCAAACCCTTCGCGGATGTGGCCGACGACGTGGCCGCGCTTGGCGTGCCTGCGGAGATCGCCGAGCCGTTCTGGACCGTTGTGCGCGAAAACATCACCGTCAAAGCCGACATGAAAGGCTGGTGGGAGCTGTTCCGCGATGGCGCAACGCCGCTGGTCGATGATGAGGACACGGACTTTATTGCCGAGGCCTTCACCATGTTGCCCGAGCCGCCCTACACGGCGGACAGCTGGAAAGAATGGACCACAGCTGTGAAAGAAGCGACGGGCCGCAAGGGCAAGGGCCTGTTCATGCCGCTGCGCAAGGCTGTGACCGGCATGGCGCACGGGCCGGACATGTCGAACGTCCTACCGCTTTTGCAGAAAAAGCCGACGCTTTAAGAGTTTCTGTTTAAATATACACAAAAAGCCGCCTCGGGTTGTTCCGCATGGCGGCTTTTTACTGTCGAAATGTCGTAAGTTTCCTATCGGAAATATTTTCGGCTTGTCCCGAATCTTGCGCTTGCATAAGGTCTCCGCAAATCGTGCGTTGGGAGAAGGGTCTCCCCTACCGAAGGAGCAACCGCCCCGGAAAACTCTCAGGTGAACGGACCTTCGCACGGTCAAAACTCTGGAGAGAGGGGTGTGACAC
This sequence comes from Abyssibacter sp., assembly GCA_964220165.1. Classification (GTDB taxonomy): domain Bacteria; phylum Pseudomonadota; class Alphaproteobacteria; order Rhodobacterales; family Rhodobacteraceae; genus Celeribacter. Next base: position 3,432 of record CAXPTW010000023.1, on the reverse strand, counting down.
CTCCGCCGAAGGGATAACGATCTCAGGCACATAGGACAGAGGGGGCATCATGGACACCGGCGGCGGGAAGGCCGTGCTGTGTCAGAGAGATGCAAAGGGGATCACATGTCTGATCAGGCGACGGCGCTCAAGCGCACACCGCTCTACGAGTTTCACATCGCGCAGGGCGCCAAGATGGTGCCGTTCGCGGGGTATGAAATGCCAGTGCAATATCCGCTGGGTGTGATGAAAGAACATTTGCACACGCGATCTGCGGCAGGTCTGTTTGACGTGTCGCATATGGGGCAGGTCATTTTGACCTCGGGCGACGGAAGGGAGGCCGTCGCCCGCGCCCTTGAAACGATTGTGCCTGTCGACGTTCTCGGCCTCAAACCGAACCGGCAACGCTACGGGATTTTTACCAATGGGACCGGCGGCATTTTGGATGATCTCATGATCGCCAACGCCGGAGACGCGCTTTTCCTCGTCGTGAACGCCGCATGCAAGGCGGAAGACATCGCGCACATGCGGGCGACGCTGCCGGCAAATGTGACCGTGACGGAGATCACGGACCGCGCGCTTTTGGCGCTCCAAGGGCCGATGGCCGAGGTGGCGCTGGCCCGGATCGCGCCCCAGGTTGCAGAGATGACATTCATGGACAGTCTGCGTCTTGAGGTCGATGGCGTCGAATGGTGGGTCTCCCGTTCCGGCTACACGGGCGAGGACGGGTTCGAAATCTCTGTGCCCGCCGAGATCGCGATCCAGGTTGCCGAGACTCTATGCGTGATGGACGAAGTCGAACCCATCGGTCTCGGCGCACGGGATAGCCTGAGACTGGAGGCCGGGCTGTGCCTCTACGGCCATGACATCGACATCACCACATCTCCGGTCGAGGGCAATATCGCCTGGGCCATCCAGAAAGTGCGCCGCACGGGGGGCGCCCGCGAGGGCGGTTTCCCCGGCGCGGATCGTATCCTCTCAGAGCTTCACAACGGCGCAGAGCGCAAACGCGTCGGCCTTTTGCCGCAGGGCCGCGCTCCGATGCGCGAGGGCACGCCGCTTTTCGCGACGCCAGAGAGCGAAACGCCAATTGGTGAGATCACTTCCGGCGGCTTTGGCCCCTCGGTCGAGCGCCCGATCGCTATGGGCTACCTGCCGATTGCCTATTCGATGGACGGCGCCGAGGTTTTCGCAGAGCTTCGAGGCAAACGCCTCCCCGTGACGGTTGCGCCGATGCCCTTCCGCACATCTACTTATAAACGCTGATACTTTACTCAAGGGACCACACTCATGGCCGCTGACATCAAATTCACCGAAGAACACGAATGGCTCCGCGTCGAGGACGATCTGATCGTTGTCGGCATCACCGAACATGCCGCCGAACAACTGGGCGATGTGGTGTTTGTGGAACTGCCGGAAGAGGGGACCACTGTCTCGAAAGACGACGAAGTGGTCGTGATCGAGAGCGTGAAAGCCGCCTCCGACATTCTCGCGCCGCTCGACGGCGAGATCGTTGAAGTGAACGAGCCACTCTCGGAAGATCCGGGCAAGGTGAACGAAGACCCGCTGGGCGATGCCTGGTTCTTCAAGATGAAGATCGAAGACTTTTCTGTGCTCGACGACTTCATGTCCGAAGCCGAATACAAAGCCTATATCGGTTAAAGGAACCCAGACCGTGGCCTATACCCCGTCGACCTATAACCCCTACGATTTCGCCAACCGTCGCCACATCGGCCCGTCTCCGGATGAGATGGCCGAGATGCTCAAGGTGGTGGGGGCCTCCTCGCTGGATGCTCTGATCGATGAGACGGTGCCGATGGCGATCCGCCAGATGACGCCGCTCAACTGGGCACCGATGACAGAGCACGAGGTGCTGGGCCATATCCGCAAGGTGGCCAAGAAGAACCTCGTGATGACCTCGCTCATCGGGCAGGGGTTCTACGGGACGGCCACGCCCCCCGCGATTCAGCGCAATATCCTGGAGAACCCGGCATGGTATACGGCCTACACGCCCTACCAGCCGGAGATCGCGCAGGGGCGCTTGGAAGCGCTTTTGAACTTCCAGACCATGGTGTCGGACCTGACCGGCCTGCCGGTCGCCAACGCTTCGCTTCTCGATGAAGCAACCGCTTGCGCCGAGGCAATGACCATGGCGCAGCGCGTGTCCAAGTCAAAAATGAATGCGTTTTTTGTGGATAAAAACTGCCATCCGCAAAATATCGCCGTGATTGAAACGCGCGCAGCCCCCTTGGGGTTCGAGATCATCAAGGGCGATCCCGCCGATCTCAACCCCGGCAAAGTGTTCGGCGCGATCTTCCAATATCCGGGCACCAACGGCGATGTTCGGGACTTCACCGATCAGATCGCCGCATTGCATGAGGCGAAAGCCGTGGCGGTGATGGCGACCGATCTCATGGCACTCACCATGCTCAAGGAGCCGGGCGCGATGGATGCCGACATTGCCGTCGGCTCGGCGCAGCGTTTCGGCGTGCCGATGGGCTTTGGCGGCCCGCATGCGGCCTTTATGTCCTGTAAGGACGCGATGAAACGGTCGATGCCTGGGCGGATTGTTGGCGTCTCTGTGGATGCGAGTGGCAACCGCGCCTATCGCCTCTCGCTCCAAACCCGCGAACAACATATCCGCCGCGAAAAGGCCACGTCGAATGTCTGCACCGCTCAGGCGTTGCTGGCCGTCATGGCGTCGTTTTACGCTGTGTTCCACGGGCCGCAGGGGCTGCGCGCCATTGGCGAGCAAATTCATGCGAAGGCGGTGAAACTCGCCGAGGGTCTTAAGGCCGAAGGGTTCAAAGTCGCGCCCGCCGCATTTTACGACACGATCACGGTCGAGGTCGGCGCCATGCAAGGCGTGATCCTGCGTTCTGCTGTGGCCGAGGGGCTGAACCTGCGCAAAGTGGGCAAGGACCGCATTGCCATCGCCATGGACGAAATGGCCGATGATGAGGTGATCGCCAAGGTCTGGCGCGCCTTCGGGCACGAGGCAGAGGTGCCGGGCGGATTCCCCGGTCTTGGTTTCCCGGAGAGCCTCGTGCGTGAGAGCGCCTATCTGGAGCATCCGATTTTCGGCATGAACCGCGCCGAGGGCGAAATGATGCGTTACATGCGCCGTCTGGCCGACCGCGATTTGGCGCTCGATCGCGCGATGATCCCGCTTGGGTCTTGTACGATGAAACTGAACGCGGCCGTCGAGATGATGCCGATCACTTGGCCGGAATTCAACGCGATCCACCCCTACGCGCCAGAGGATCAAAGCGAAGGCTATCGCTATATGATCGACGATCTGAGCGCGAAGCTCTGCGAGATCACCGGCTATGACGCCATGTCGATGCAACCCAACTCGGGCGCGCAGGGCGAATATGCCGGGCTTTTGACCATTCAGGCCTATCACCGTGCAAACGGGCAGGGCGGGCGGAATATCTGCCTCATTCCGATGTC
>CAXPTW010000022.1:0-14167 GCA_964220165.1 Abyssibacter sp. | reverse complement strand
AAGCAAGTAATGCACCCGGAGGCGCTGGTTCTTTGCACCAAGATCGGCGTGGTAGCTGCGCCCCGTGCCACCGGCGTCAGAAAAGATCAGGATGCGCTTGGCGTCATCCATGAAGGCCTGGGTTTCGCCGAGGTTGGAGGAGGCGGCTCGGTTCTCGACCTTGAGCCGCCCTTCACGCGTCCTCGCGATGCGCCGCTTGCGCCCCGTGACCTCGGCCACCGCATCGCCCCCGAAATGCCACAGGATCTGATCGAGCGCGCCCTGCACCGGGGCAAGGGCACCGAGATGCTCGACAAGCTCATCCCGCCGCCGCTCCGCCTCACGGCAGATAATCGGATTGGCATCACCATCGAGGGCGGGACGCGAGCGTAGGTCGCCGTTCTCGTCGGAGTAGGGCTCGAAGAGCTGCGTCGGGAAGCTGTGCATGAGGTAGTCCATGATGTTCTCGCGCGGCGTAAAATCGACCTGCAGGTCGTCCCACTCCGAGGGCGGGATCTCTTCGAGGCGCCGGTCCATCACCGCCTCGCTGGTCGAGACCACCTGAATCACGGCCGAATGCCCCGCGGCCAGGTCCGCTTCGATCGCATGGATGAGCGAAGGGCATTTCATGGCGGTGATGAGATGATTGAAGAAACGCTGCTTGTTGCTCTCGAAGGCCGAGCGCGCAGCGGATTTCGCCTGGGGGTTCAGCGTACCGGTCTCGGAGGAAATACCCGAGGCCTGAAGGGCGGCCTCCAAGTTGGTGTGGATGATCTGGTAGGCATCGGCATAGCTGTCATAGATCGCGATCTGTGCGGGCGTCAGCTCATGCACCAGCATTTCGTATTCGACCCCGGCATAGGAGAGGGACCGCGCAAGATAGAGCCCGAGCGCCTTCAGATCGCGCGAGATCATCTCCATGGCAGCAATGCCCCCGGCCTCCATCGCGGCAACGAACTCGGCCCGCGTCACGAAAGGGAAATCACCCGTGCCCCAGAGCCCGAGACGGGAGGCATAGGCGAGATTGCCGACCACCGTCGCGCCGGTCGCTGAGACGTAGAGCACCCGGGCATCGGGAACGGCATTTTGCAGCGCGAGGCCAGCAAGGCCTTGTTGGGATGCCTTCTTGTCGCCGCGGTCGGACTTTTCGCCGGCGGCATTCGCCATGGCGTGGCTTTCGTCGAAAGCGATGACCCCGTTGAACCCCTCGCCAAGCCAGGACGTCACCTGATCGAGGCGGGAGGCTTTCCCGTCGCGTTCAGCAGAACGCAGGGTGGCATAGGTGACGACGAGGATGCCCTCTGGGAGACGGATATCGCTCCCCTGGCGGAATTTCGAGAGCGGCACGATATCGCTTTCACGCCCCCCAAGCGCCATCCAGTCGCGGCGCGCATCCTCGATGAGCTTGTCGCTCTTCGAGACCCAGACCGCGCGGCGTCGTCCTTGCAGCCAATTGTCGAGGATGATGCCCGCGACCTGCCGGCCCTTGCCGCAGCCCGTGCCATCGCCGAGGAACCAGCCCTTGCGCAGGCGAAAGGCACCTTCGTCATCCTCAGACGCTGCCATCAGCTGACCTTCGATCTCGCCGCGCTTGAACCAGCCCTTGAGATGCGTCTCGTGTGCATTGCCCGCGTAGATCACGCTTTCGAGCTGCGGCGCAGAGAGGAGACCGTCTCGAACGAGGGTCTTCGGCAGAACGGGGCGGTAGCTCGGCACGGGCGGCGGCACCGAGGCCATGGCGGCGGATTGCACAAGTGCTGTCGGATGCTCCGCCGCGCCGTCGATCCGGATCGCCTGCAGGTCATAGACCTCGTAGACCGTGTCCTGCAACGTGCCATAGGGTTCGCTCCAGGCTTTTGGCAAGTAGTCGAGCGGGGCCGTCTCGATGTCGTCGAACGGATGCTTCGCGCGTTCCTCGGCGAGCGCACGGGTTTCTTTGCGTGCTGCGTTGCGCAGGGCGTGGAGGTTGGTGCGGGTCGGCTGAGACGGGACCGAAAGGGCCGATGTGGTGGGGCAGGGCGGGGGGCTGCGGCGTTCCGGGCAATGGGCGAGTACTACGGAGAGAAGATCACTCGTGGTCGCGCAGATCGGATGATAGGCGGCGTCAATATCAGCCGGTGCGGTCTCTTCAGCACCAGCCGCGCGCTTATCGATTACCGTCAACCGCGTGTCGATCGTGGTGCCATGCCGTGCGAAGACCTTGCCGTCGATGGGGGCCGAAAACACGACATCGGCGCTCTGGCCGATCCGCTGAAATGTCGACTGGAAGGATTTCAAAGAGGGACGGAAGCTTTCGCCGGTGATGACGACAAGCCGCCCACCAGGCGCGAGGCGTGCCAGGGCGGAAAGCACATGCTGACTGGTCGCTTGCCTAAACCGGCCCTCGACATGGTTGGCAGCGGAAAACGGCGGGTTCATCACCACGACCGAGGGCGTGATCGAGCGATCAAGACGATCGTCGATCGAGGCAGCATCGTGGTCAGATACGGCGGCATCGGGGAACAACTGCCCCAGTAGGGCGCGGCGCGTGTCGGCAAGTTCATTCAGCGCCAACCGTGCACCAGCGATCTTTGCAAAGATGGCCAGCATGCCCGTGCCCGTCGACGGCTCGAGCATCAGGTCGTCGTCCCGAAACCCGGCGGCCTGCGCGACGATGGCCGCGAGGGGCAAAGGCGTGGAAAACTGTTGCAGACGGATACTGTCTTCGGAGCGGCGCGTGTGAGACGGGGCCAGAGCCGTGAAACGTTCGATCATGGTGAGGAAGGCCTGCGGCGACAGTGCCTGACGCTGCATCAGCGCGCCGTAGCGCGAGAGTATAAGGATTTGGGCGACCTCGGCCGCCTCATAGGCGTCTTTCCAGACCCAGGCACCACTTGTGTCACTGGCACCGCAAGCATCTTCCATCGCGGCGCGAAGTGCGGCGGCGTCGATGGACCTGCCTGCCTCGAAAACGGGGACGAGGATTTTCGCAGCCTGCATCAGGTTTTGGGCGAAGCGTGGGGCATCCGGCAGGGCAGGGGCTTCGGGCTCGGTTGCAAGTTGGACGGAATGGGGGTGAGCGTTCATCGGCAATCTCCGGGGTTGAGGGTTGGCCCCGAGCCCCGCGTGCACTCTCTCACCCGGGAGGGGTCACCCCTCCCGCCCTGTCTCTCACTCTTTCATGGCCTCGAAAACTGAAGTCTTGGCAGCGAAAACTTATCCACAAAATCTGGGGATGACGCTGTGGGCGTTGTCGCGCAAACCCATGCCAGGCTGCTGGGACACGGCCGTGCCTGCATTTTGGGCACCTCCAGCGAAACGGACCCGACACACAGCAAGCTCGGGGACCGAATGGTCAACGAGGAGAAATCGCAAGAGCTCAGAATGGGGATCTGCAAATAAAAAGGCGACATCCGGGAGGAGGTGGATGCCGCCGATTATTCCGGATCGGCTCAGGGAGGAGGAGAGAACCGATCACAAGAGCGAACATAGGAGCAATGCTGCAGTCGCACAATGGGCGGGCTATGACTTTTCTGCAATGCAGCAATGCATGTCCGCGATCGGGTGCTGCCCATAGTTCCGGTGTGTGGCGGCGAGTTATTCTATGGATATGCGGTCAATGCACCGGTCGCGGGTGGCGCATGGGGATCGGACCGAGGAACGGCATTCCGCGCCTCCGGCAAACAATGCGTCTCATAGGCGCCAACAAACCCCCAGCAAGCGTCGATCTCCTCGCCACCCTGTTCGACGATGTAACCATAGACACGCCCACCAAGGTAAGAATCGTAGTCGGCGGTCTCACCACGTAAGATGTCTACAGCCTGTTCGCGCAGGGCCTTGGTCACGCGTTTTACACCGAATTCCTTTCGGACCGCTTCGAGCGTCACGTAGACGTAACCGACCTGCCCAGAATCCCACGGGCAGTGGAACCCGACGGTGTTCATCGCGAGACCGGAATGGTCATAGAGAAACACAGGCAGAATGATTGCCTTCCGCTCGGCGCGGTCCCGCAGACGATCCATCGAGAGATCGCTCTGATCCGAGACGCCCGCAAGATCGCGCAGGAACGCCTCAGGGCTGTCGTACTGATGGCTGTCACCCAGCCGATAGCGGCGGTGCCAGCAGATCAGCGTACCGAGGTTGCACCACTCTCGTGGGTCCTCAGCGTCGGGGTCGTGGTAGATCTTGATCGTGTGGCCCTGGTGGACCTCCTCGTAGACGGGATCTTGCATGTCCATGTCCTTTCTCGAAACGCAATCGACCCGCCAAGCCGGTTGTGGCGCAGGCGGGTCGATCTGGATGGGATCAGATGGTTGGTGAGTTTGCCGCCCGGCGGATCAGGCGGCGGCGCGATTCTGGCGATGCTGGACGTGCTCGACAGAGACCTTGAGAAGCCAATCCTCAAAGCCAAGAATGGTCTGGTGACCCGCAACCGCCTGGACCCAGGCCGCACGCGGATCGCTGCCGATCTGCGTCGGGTCGTTGTCGATCCGGCCATTGGCCATCCACGGTTCGGGTTGTATGCGTCCGAGCCAGTCAGCCAGTGACGGGATACGCCCCTGGCAGTCTTCGCGCACATGCTGCTCGCCGATCCAGCGGATCGGAACGACCCGGCCCGCGCTGTTGATCAGGCTGCGACCGAACACCCGCTCGGCATCATAAATCCCGACCGTATGATGTTTTTGGGCTCTGTGAACAAAGAGACCTAGGTGCTCTTTAGATGAGTCAAACCAGTCATGCACATGTTGGTAATCATCTGGAACACCGCCAAATCTACGGGCCGAGCTTTCGGCGTGGTGGAGAGGATGTGCCATGTCAGAGCCCCTCATGTTCTGTGGTGTCGGTCTCGATGAAGCGGTTCGAGTGGCTGACATCGATCTTGTCCGTCTCGAGCGCCCAGGTCAATTCGCCATAGCCGCCCTCGTTGTTTTCGAAGCCAGGGCTCAGCGCATAGGCAAAGTCCCAGCCGAAATCTTCGACCCGTCGCCGCAGCTCTTCTGTCAGGGTAATCGTGTCAGGCGTCACGACGACCTCCTCGACATTGCCGGAATCGCCATAGCCTTCATATTGCACGTCGAGGCCGGTCACGCCGAGGCCGCGCAGTTCGGTGAGAAGCGCCGCGCGGGTCTCGACCCGCTGTTCGGCTGCCCGTCTCTGGGCTTCGAGCATCTGCGCGTAGAAATCATTTGCTTGTGTCATATCTTCGGTCCTTTGGAATTGAGGGAGGGTGAGGGCGACCGTCTTGCAGGCCGCGCCCCGGAGGTTTCCTTTGGGGGGCTTCAGGCCGCAGCGTCGCCGCGTTTCTCAGCCGTCCGGTCAACCAGGTTGAAATACAAATTCTCGGTCGCGCGCTTGAACCCCGGCGGTTTGCGCGGAGCGAGGCAGCGCACCGAGGCGCTGCAGCTCTCGCCGTGCTCCATCGCGAACTGCGTCACTTGGTCGATCAGATCATCCATGCCCGCGGCCTCGATGCGCTTTTCGGGGTAGTTCGCCAGCATCTGGAACTGGGTGACGACGAAGGCGCCATCGCGATGTGCGGGATAGAGGGTGATCTGGTAGTCGAGTGTCTTGGCCATCTCTGGTCTCCTGCGGCAGGCCGGACACGATCATCGCGCCCCTTGGAACCCGCCAGCCCGAAAGGACCGCCCTTTGTGCAAGGGCGATCCGTGGCGATGTCGGTGAAAAAGGGGCGTCAGTATTCCGACGGCAGAAGCAGGGTCAGGACCCGGCGCGTCTGATCAGGATCGGAGGGCTCAGGCGAGCCATAGGTGTAGTCGACGTCGTACAGGTCGATCTTGAACCAGACCTTCGTGCCGTCGAGGTCGATGACGCCCATCTCGTGCCATCCTTGCGGGTCGCTGTCAGCGTTGAACGCGTCAAATGAAGCCACGCTGCGGGTGAGAGCAAGCTGGGCATCGGGCCCAAGCGCTGCAACGCCACGGGTCATCACGAACTGGCCCTGCGGGGCATCGGTGACGAGGATATTGCCAAGGATAGAGCGACGAAAGGCGTCATTCTGCGAAGCGACGAGTGCGGCTTCCTTAACGGGATCGAGGTCAAGTGTGGTGGTCATGGGATATCTCCGGGACGGGCCCGCCGATCCGATATCGGCTGTTGGTAACCCGTCAGCCGGAAAGGGCCGCCCTCGATGTGAGGACGGCCCAAGGCTCATGTCGTGATCAGGTCAGCGTGCGGCTCGTCAAGCCGCATCCTCGCTGAGGAAGGCGGGCAAGGACGACGGTTCATCGCTCTCGGCGTCGCTCAGAGAATCTTCGGCGGACACATCCCCCTCCTCGGTCTCCGGCGCTTCGCCTGCCATGTCGGCAACAGCCTCCGCCGCACCGGCAAACACCATCCCGTCGGGCAGCCAGCGCGTCGTCCTGACAACCGTTGCGGCGTCGAACCCTTCCGTCTCGCCGGCCGTTTCCGCGAAGGCCCGCTCCATCGCGGCCGCGATATCGCCCTTACGCTCGCGATTGCGATCTTCGGCGTAATCGTCGCCAATGAGCTTGCGCGCGGTAGCGACCGCATGCCCCTTGTTGACCCGACCCCAGTAATTCTGAGCAGTCGGGCGCCAGCAGGCCGCCACATCGACGTCAAGACGCGCGCCGATCTCCTCGATGATCGGGGAGGGGCGATTGTCGGAGGAAAGCTGCGGCTTGACTGCCAGACCCGTCGCCCAGGCGAAAAGCGCCTGCTTGGCGGCAATGGGCAGCGCCGACATCGCCCGGAAGTTTTCGGGCTTCTCCAGCGTAATCCAGTCGGTGGCGAGGCCCTGCTCCAGCGCCTCGAGCATCTTCTGGGCAACAGTATCCGAATGCAGCACCTCGCGGTTCTGCGCCTGGAAGGGCCGGATCGAGATATCGAGCGCCTCGTTGTTGTAGGACCGCCCCAGAGCCTGCTCGCAGAGCGCGTAGAGCATCGCATCGAACGCCACCTCGAAATCCGCCGCCAGATGCGCCCGAAGGATATGCTGACGCGTCGCGCGCAGATCGTCGGCGAGGCTCGCCGAAATCCCGTTCGCCTTGCGCAAGGTCGCGGCCGGGTCGGAGGTGGGCACCGGTGTCGAGGAGGTTGGCGGCGTCACGTTCGGGCGGACAGGAGACGGGGCATCACCCGCGTCAGCACTATTTTCGCTCGGGACGACCGCAGCGGGGATATCTTCTGGCCGCACGAGGCCTTTCTCGACACGCAGCGCGCCGTCATGACCGATGGTCAGAACCACGCCCGCGATGGCACGATCTTCGTCCGCGTAAGGCTGCCGTTCGCGTTGCAGGGCCTCGATCTCGCGCAGGCGCGGCTCGATGGCATAATATTCTTCCGTCTCCGCGTCCGTCCAGTCCTCGCCGTCATTCTTCGCCGCCAGTTCTTCCTCGCGCGCAATGAGACGTTCTTCTTCGGTGAGCAGGTCCGGATCGGGGTCGATGTCCTGCGGATAGACCCGCCCGAAGCTGCGAAACGCGCCGTAATCCACCGAGAGATGCACCTCGACCCATTTCCACGTTCCCTCGAAGGTTTTCGCCGCAGCCTGCAGCTTTTCGATGGCGAGACGCTCTAGGAGTTCGGGGTTCTCCATATGGGCGCTGGCGCGGTCGTCGAAGAGATCGCGCAGCAGAACACCACCCGCCGCCTCATAGGCCTCAATGCCGACAAAGCGCCCGATGGCCGAGTTCGCCGAATGGGCGGTCTCGGTAAGATGGCGTTTGATGCTTTGCGGATGGATGTGATAGCCGCCCTTCACTGCGTTCCAGACCGCCAGCTGGCGATCATGGTCGTCGGTCAGTGTGAAAGCCATCACGCATTCAAGGGTCAGATCACCCGCGCGGAACTGCTCGATGATCTCGGGCGCGACACGGGCGAGTTTGAGGCGGCGGCGCACCAGGTCGACGGAGACGCCGAATTTGAGCGCGATCTCGTCTTCGCTGCGGCCCTCGGCGATCATCGCCTCAAAAGCCTCGAACTGGTCGGCGGGGTGCATCGCCGCGCGCTGGAGGTTTTCAGTTGCAGAAGTAAGGATGGCGTTGCGCTTATCATCGACGAGGCAGGGCACGGGGTGATCGGCGGGGATGACGCTGTCCTCAGCGAGCTGCTTCAGCGCCTTGAGGCGACGACCGCCGGCATCGACTGCAAAACGTGTCTCTGACAGCGCATGAACCACCAGATTCTGTTTAATTCCGGTCTCGCGGATACTGACGAGGAGCTCAGCATCGTCGCTGGCGCTGGCCGCAACTTTTCGAACGTTGAGCGGGCTCGGCTCCAACTGGTCGAGCGGGATCATCCGGATGTCGGTCCCGCCGCCAGGCACGGACAACTCAGTGGCTTCGGTTTTCTTCGCAGTGGCGGGTTTCGGGCGGGTTGTGGTCTTGGCCATGGTCAGGGTCCTTGTCACGCCGGACCCGGAAGAGCCTCTCTCTATCCTTTCAAGCCCGGCACCCGGGCTTCCCTTTCTCTGGCTTTTTCTTGTGTTCCCTTACATGAGATCGTTTTGCACAGGCTTTGCTGTCTCCAAAGCCTACAGGCCTAGCTCACTGTTTGATTTTCCGAACCCACTTCCGCGAGCAAAATCTGCCGAATTGAGCTTTCAATTTTGACTTTACCAAATGTTGAAGCATCTCGGAAAACTGACTTCGTTTCGCATTCGAAGCAAATCAAGTCATGCTGACGGCCGACAACTTTTAGACCAACTGAACTTTCCCCGACATGGACCACATAGACCTCGCATGCTAGGTTCGCGCCTGCTTTCACCGGCGCATGGAATTGTAGGTCCATAGAGACAAAAGGCATGGCCGTGTTTCTTTCCGTGAGTAGAAAAAGCCAGCCCCGGCCTGAAAGCAAATCGTCCCAGAAAGTCTCGATCGCTTCCAGCGCGAAATTCGTGATCCGGCCAGTAAAGGCGATTCCCAGCTGGTCACAGTCGCCAAAGAAAATCCTGCGTTCGAAGGCAAATCGTGGTTTAAATTCTGTTTCTGGTACATTCATTGCAGCGTTACGGGCTCAACATTTCTTTGTCTCTGGTGCGTGACAGCGATAGGAAGGAATAGTTTTCCGGTCATTATGCCATGCGCCGGAATTCGGCGGGGGTCGCGCCTGTCATTTTTCGAAAAGTTCGACTAAAATGACTCTGATCTGCAAAACCGCAGTCAAGCGCGACCACTTTCAGGGGGGCATTACCCTTTCTCAGCATCTCCTGGGCCTTCGATATTCGCTTGCGCAAAACATATGCATACGGTGCCAACCCAAACTCCGCCTTGAACTGACGCGAAAAGTGAAACTGGCTGAAACCGATAGATGCGGCCATGTCTTCCAGACTGAGGTTTTCACCTAAGCAGCTTTCAACGAGATCGATGATTCTCTGCCTTTGAGCAGGGCTGAAGTTCGAGTTTGCGTCGCTGGTCAAAGAGACCTTGGCGTACTGACGCAGAAGGTGAACGGCGATCTGGATGCGCAGGGCGTCGATGATCAATCTCTGGCCGATTCCACCGTTCTTTAGCTCATTCTCTAGCAATTGGATGCAGTTCAGGATACAGGGGTCCTTCGCAGACAGACAATCATTGATCTCAATGGACTTCGGGTCACGATCAAAGACCGAAAGGGCCGTGTTTTCGAGTTCACTGTGACTGAGATAGACGTGTCTAACCGTGATAGGCTCGGACCAACTCCAAGTGGATTCCTCTGCACGCGTGAGCAAGGAAATCCTACCTTTCTCTACGCGCGCGCTTTGCCATGGGCCGCCACTCGTGCGGCGCATAGTGGTTGGCGCGCCATCATATGCAACAATCATATAGTCGCGCATGGGGGGAATTGCCGCGTCTTGTCGCTCATAACGATAGCCCTTCAGGGTAATGCCGTTCCAGTTGCACCCGGAACTGTCCAACGTAGTCGTGCCGGGAATCCATTCGGGTATCCGGTCCGGTGATATGAGCAGTCTTTCCATCTTGGCCTCCCTGAACTTTTTCACGATCGTCCGCTTGAGCTGAAATTTCGGCTTAGGTCGTCTCGCGCATCCGCGGTTCTTCTCGAACGATATTCGCTTGAGTCAATCTATCGATTTCAGCTTCTGTCAGTCCAGCCTCGCTAAGCAACTCCCTACTATGCTGCCCGAAGCGAGGCGGTGCCGCGCGAACCGCTCCGGGGGTACGCGACAAGCGTGCTGGCACGCCGGTGCCGCGGTAGGTGCCAACTGATACCACCATGCCGCGATGTCGGGTGTGTGGATGCTCCAACGCTTCATTCACATTCCGAACGACTCCGGCGGGAATCCCAGCTTTCAAAAGCACCGGCTCAAGTTTGAAGGCGTCATGTTGCACCAGGCACTCTGACAAGACCTCTGTCATCTCTGACCGATGCGCAAGACGCGCGGCATTGTCGGCAAATCGTGGATCGCAGGGCACCTCAGGTAGGCCAAGCACGTCACAGAGTTTTGCGAACTGACCATTGTTACCGATAGCCAGATAGAGTTTGCCATTACTTGTTTCGAACATGTCGTATGGTACGATATTTGGATGCCCATTGCCGGTCGCCATTGGTATCTGTCCGGACATGAGGGAATTAGCCGCTTGGGGATGCATCATGCTGATCGCGCAATCATATAGCGGCACTTCGATGGCTTGGCCCAATCCGGACCGGCCCCGTTCCAAAAGTGCGGCGAGAATAGCGTTACAGGCGATCAGACCGGTGCCGATGTCCACGATGGGCGTACCCATGCGTGTCGGGCCTTCGGAGGGATTGCCGTTGATGCTCATGAGGCCCGTCATAGCTTGTACCACGGCGTCATAGCCGGGAAAACCGCCAAGTGGGCCATCGGAACCAAATCCAGTCACATGGCAGAGTACCAGTCTAGGAAAACGTGCCCTGAGAACATCAGCATAACCAAGCCCCCATTTTTCAAGAGTACCAGACTTAAAATTGTGAACTAAAACATCCGCATCCTGAAGAAACCGCAAAATCAGGTCGCGCCCTTCCGGTTGCTGCAGATCGATAGCGATGGACCGCTTGTTGCGGTTGGCGCCAGAGAAATAAGCGCTGAGTTCATCATTGAAAGGCGGGCCCCAACTGCGGGTCTCGTCGCCCAGAGGCGGCTCCACCTTGATGACCTCAGCGCCATGATCCGCAAGCATTTGGGTGCAGTAAGGCCCGCCCAGCACGCGGCTGAGGTCGACCACCTTGATCCCGTCCAATGAGCCAGCCATCAAAGCGCCTCCTGATAGAGGCGCGACACATCTTCGGCTGTCATGTCGCGCGGGTTGGTCTCCAGCAATCGCGTGATACCGGTCACGACCTCATTAGCCATTCCGGGAATGGCTGCCTCGGTCACTCCGACACCAGAAAGTCGAGACTCAAGTCCGCTTTCGACTAGCATCCGTTCCATCTCGTCGATCAGGCCATGGGCCGCAGCCGCATCAGAGTTGAAAGGCCGCGAGGGCAGTAGTAACCGCGATAGACGAGCATATTCAGCTTCTGCAACGGGCATGTTGAACCTCATCACTGGTCCTGCGACCAGAGCGTTTGCGTGCCCGTGAGGAACCTTGAAACCTGTTCCAAGTGGGTATGACAAGGCATGAATCGCCCCCACGCTGGCATTAATGAAGGCCATCCCAGCCAGTGTCGCCCCCAACAGCATGGCCTCTCGCGCTGACAGGTCCGAAGGCGTTTCCATGACGATTGGTAAGTTCTGACCGAGAAGCACCAGCGCTTTGTCCGCCATTCCATCGGAAATGGGATTCTTTCTGGTGCGACTGGTTACTGCCTCAATGGCGTGAACCATTGCGTCTAACGCCGTGGCCGCTGTGATGTGACGAGGCATTCCCAATGTTAGCTTTGCATCTAGCAAGGCAACGTCAGGCAGAAGCTGCGGTGCATATACCGCTTTTTTTTCGTGGCTTTCCGAAGTCAGCACGGACACCCATGTTACCTCTGATCCGGTCCCTGCCGTGGTTGGCACCTGGATCAGTGGCAAGCGTTTATCGGTGACCTGATTAATCCCGATCATGTCCGTAATCGGTTGATCGTTGGCTACCGCCGCTGCGATGACCTTGGCAGTGTCCAGTGAACTGCCGCCGCCAAGTCCGATGATTCCGTCAGCACCAAAGGCCCGCGCGACCTCTACCGCGGCCTCGACGACAGCGATCGGGGGGTCCGCTTCGACTTTATGAAAAATCTCAACCTCGATGCCAGCAGCCCTAAGTGAGGCGGCTGCCTCGTCCGCAAAACCACAGGCCAATATGCCCGGGTCCGTCACGACCAGCGCACGGGTGCAAGACAAATCTTGCATCAGGCTGCCGATCCGGCCAAGCCCACCGCTCTCGCAGACGATCCTCGGGGTGGAAAGGAAATTGAAGTCCATAGTTTGTCTTCGCTCCTGTTAAGCTGCTGCAGTGCGGATCATATTCCGCGCGATCAGTATTTGCTGAATCTGGGTTGTCCCCTCGTAGATGCGGAAGAGACGCACATCGCGATAGAAGCGCTCGACCGCATATTCGGCCATGTATCCTGCACCGCCGTGGATTTGCACTGCGCGATCGGCCACTCGACCTACCATCTCACTGGCAAACATCTTGCAGCAGGCAGCATCAGTCGACACGTTCTGACCAGCGTCCTTGCGGCGTGCTGTTTCTTCGATCATGCAACGCGCTGCGAAGGCCTCGGCGCGACTGTCAGCCAGCATGGCTTGGATCAGTTGCTTTTCAGCGATGGGTTCACCGAATTGTTTGCGTTCCATCGCATAGGATAGGCTGTCACGGATCAGCCGTTCGGCGGCGCCCACACAGACGGCAGAAATATGCAGTCGGCCCCGGTCAAGGACTTTCATTGCTGTCTTAAAGCCCTTGTTCAGACGGTCCGGCCCGCCGATAATGTTCGCGGCAGGCACGCGGACATTGTCAAGGATGACGTCGCATGTGTGCGAGCCCTTCTGCCCCATCTTCCTGTCAGGCTGGCCAAGCGTTATGCCTGGCGTCCCTGCCTCGACGAGAAAGGCGCTTACGCCGGCAGAACCTTCCGCCTCTGGATTGGTCCGGGCAAAAACCGTGAATAGATCGGCACGCGGTGCATTGGTAATGTAGCGTTTCGTGCCGTTCAGAAGGAAATCGTTACCGTCACGCCGCGCCGTAGTGCGCAGACTGCCAGCATCCGACCCAGCATCTGGCTCGGTTAGGGCGAAGGATGCGATCATATCTCCGGACGCGAGAGCTGGTAGATACTGCGCCTTCTGCTCGTCGGTTCCATCGATGATGATTCCCTGAGAGCCGATCCCGTTGTTGGTGCCAACTAGCGACCGGAACGCAGGCGAAGCCTGGCCAAGAACGAAAGCGGCTTGCACTTCCTCTATCATCGACAAGCCGAGCCCGCCGAAATCTTCCGGGATCGACATGCCGAAAAGGCCCATCATGCGGATTTCATCGACCAGCATCGGCGGAATCACATCCTCGTCGGCGACGCGATCCTCGTAAGGGATTAGTCGCTCTTTCACGAAGCGGTCGAGCGCGTCGAGAAACTGGGAAAGGGTATCTTTATCAAGGGCCATGATGCTCTCTATTGTTCAGGGTGCGACCGCCGCAACGCGGCGGACAAGATCGACAAGGCGGTGCGCGACGTCGCTTTCGATCCAGTCGCGCGTAAGGGTTTGCGAAGGGCCACCGCAGTTGAAGGCAATAATGGGTGAGCCGTCCTTCGGCACGAAGGGCACCGCTACAGCGTTCACATCACGTTTCCACTCCGTGAAGGACGTGCAGTAACCGTGCTGTTGGTAGTCTGCGATAGCTGCTTCGATTCCGGGCTGCACATTCGGCCAGTTGTCGCCTTCATGTTCCTCCACAAGGGCCAGAATTCTGGCCCGCTCATCCGGGTCGTGCGCCGCTATGCAGGCGCGACCAACCGCGGTCGTGGCCAGTTTAATATGGGCACCAACCTCGATCGCCAGCGTGACGGCATTAGTGCCCTTGCACCGCTCCAGATAGACCATCGATAGCCGGTCACGACTGGCCATGGCCACCGGCATGCCTGTGTAATCAGCCAGCTCCTGCATAAAGGGCTTCGCCAGTTGCCGCAGCGGAATCCCTGCAAGGCAGGAGAAACCCAACGAAAGCACTGGAGGGGCCAGTCGATAACGTGCTGTATCCGGGTCGTAGCTGAGGTATTCCAGCTTGTTCAGTGTATAGGCCAGCCGGGAGACCGTCGATCTGCTCAGGCCAGTGCGCTCGGCCAACTCACC
>CAXPTW010000021.1:0-80896 GCA_964220165.1 Abyssibacter sp. | reverse complement strand
CCCTACACGACGCTCTTCCGATCTGTACCGCCTGCGGCAACAGACCCCGCGGAGAGGGACCGCGAATAACCCGCCTGCTGCATCTCCGGCATGGCTATCCGGCCCATGGTGGCAGTGGTCGCCAGTGACGAACCAGAGATCATGCCAAAGCCCGCTGAGGCCCCGATGGTGGCCAAGGCCAATCCCCCGCGACGGTGCCCGATCAGCACGGACATCGACTGATAGAGCCGTGAGGACAGACCAGAGCGCGCCGCGATATTCCCCATGAGCACGAAAAGCGGCAACATAGTCAGCGTGTAGTTCGTGAGGCTCTCCCACGTCGTCGTCGCCCCGATGGCCATCGCCCCGTCCATGCCGATGATCATGGCCGATCCGATGATCCCCACGAGACCGAGCGCCACCGCGACAGGAATTTCGAGAAAGATCATCACAATGGCCGCAGCAAAGCCGAGGCCGCCCAAGAGAAGTCCGCTCATCACCAATCCCTTTCATTGCGCAGTGCAAAGCGCAGCCCCGCCAGCGCCGCAACCCCACAGGCCGCAAGCGCGACAGCGACGATGGACAACAGCACGGGCGTCGGCAGGCCAAGGTCCGCCGTCGTTTCCGGCGATCCGAGCTTCTCAAACGCGTTCTCGCCCATGACCCATAACAAGAGACCAGCGAAAATCGCGGAGGCAATCGCGCCGAGCACCCCCAGCGGATAGGTAAATCGGTTCGGAGAGAGTTCGGAGAGCAGCTTGGCCGTCACATGGGTTCGTTTCGCGTAACAGACCGGCATCGACAGAACGGCGCCCAATCCAATGGACAGAGAGGTCATCTCAATCGCGCCGGGGATGTTTTTATTGGCAATGGCCCGAAGGGCGACATCGCCTACGGTGACCGCCGTCCCAAAGAGGAAACAGACGCCAGCGCCGCCAAGAAAGACATTGGAGACACGTTTCTTGAGTTTTGAATGGATCATGCCTGCGTGCCCCCTGAGAACAGAAGAGGCCCCGCAAAGTGACCGGGTGTGTGCGTTGTCATTGCGTTCCTCCCAAACGCTTTTGCACACAGACATAGGAGGACGGCGCTCAGTGGAATATCGAAAGCCCGAAACTGTCCGCCTGATGGACAGGGACTAGAGATCACACGCGGCGCAAAGAGCTGCGCGCACGCCCGACGCCCGCTGAGAGGATTTAGCATCGCGACACCACCGAGGGGCCTGCAACGCGAATGCAAGATTGAGAGCACCGCGAAGCAGGTGCTTTGACACCGATCAAGAACGGCCAGCGGCTTGGCTCAGCCCTCTTGGCCCAAAGGGATCACCCGCCCGGCATACGGAACGCCCAAAAGGACACTCAGCTCGCGTCACTCAAAGGTGTAGGTATTTCCGCGTCCGGGGCCGGTCCGATAGGTGAAATAATAGATCCCGTCCTCTTCCCCGATCACAAAATTATATTTTACGCCATTGGCCTCGTCGTGAACCTTAACCGTCCCGGAGGAGGTGATCCTGTAAGTGCCCTCTTCGCGCGTTCCGTTGCTGTGCGTTGTCCAGAACGTGCCGTCCCGCTTGAACACGCTGACAGACCCGCCGGAAAAAACACGCTTCTGCGCTGTGAGAACGTCAAATGCTTCTTGGCCGTCAAACTGATCTGCGACTGCGGCGACGGGTGCGAGCAACACTCCGACTGACAACACTAGATACTTCACGAGATACCCCCTCGACTGATGCTATGAAAATGGGTTGCGGCATGACGCCTGACGGTAGCGTTGCTTGAAGAAGCTTTTGGGTCAAGAGGCTCGTCTCTGCACCCGCATCCTTCCCGTTTTGGCGGGTAGTAAACGCATATTAGATCAGCTTGGCACGGGCTGTGTGGCAAACGTGATCACCCGACCTCCGCGCTGCCCCCCTGTCAAAGCGCGGCGAAAGTCGTGCCGAACATATGAATCGGGAAACAGTGCTTCTTTTGCCAGACTATCGACAACCTGCCCAAGATTTAGGACAGACGAAATACCGACGATGTGCAGAAGAAATGGTGGGTCGTGAGAGGCTGGAACTCCCGACATCTTCGGTGTAAACGAAGCGCTCTACCCTAATCTGCACGCGCAATACTGCACTTGTGCCCACCAACGCCACAAGCACCAAAAGCCCTTGATGTCATGTGTTGTCAGCAGGTTTTGGATGACACATCTCACTCGTGCAGGCAAGACTATTGCTCGTTGAGCTGCCTTTGAGCAGCACTGCATTTAACTCTGAATTTTAGCGCAAGTGCAGCGGAGGCGCAGCGGCAACAGGCCGGGTATGGGGGAACACACCAGGCCAAGGCATATAGATACCCCCTCGAAAAAATGTGCCGTTATTTTTGGGAATGTGAGCAAGGCGGATCGCATTACGACTAAATGAGACATGAGCTCGTTTTTAAAGGGATGAAGCATAGGCGGACTGAACCGGTGGTGTGCGCCTACGGCCCAGAGCCGACATCCGTGCCAGTCGCAGAAAAGGGCCGCAAACAGCCCCATTCGAGACGTTCGTGCTAAGCACAGAAGTAGCTTACACCCTAAAACAAGCGCCGCGTATTTTGTTGCAAAACGCGCGCTTGATCGACAATCGGACCTCTTCAGTTCACCGGAAAATGCCGAGACAGAGAGAGACAAAGAGCCGCAATTTGCACAGCACCCAGAAGGTGCACCATAGGATGTAACACACGGCTCGCGGAACTGCGTCCATCTAACCACGCAAAGCACGTTCCGCCCTAAAGAACCTGTACTATATCCGCTCTCCTGACACGTCGGAGCCAAAAACCTTGCCCCGACGCGCGATCTCTAAGATCCCGCTCGTCCAAACCGGAAACCATCTGGGCTGTGTCCGGAATGGCATGTGGAGCGCCCCCTTACCGTTCACCCCGCACGTAGGCCGCGCCGAGAGCCGCTGGCAATTTGGCATTACGGCCAGCTATGAGAAGCACCAACATAACGGCGATAAAGGGCAACATCTGGACCACATCCGTCGGGATATCGACCCCCGCCACCTGCAACGCCGTCGCTGCGGACAGACACGCCCCGAATAGGACCGCGCCGAAGAGAACCCAGAGCGGACGCCCGCGCGCCAGCATAGCAAGTACGATACCGATGAAGCCATTGCCATGGGTCATGAAGGGAACGAATACCCCGGCTCCGACGATTGCCATGAAAGCACCACCAAGGCCGACCATGGCCCCACAGCCCAACACGGCGAATGTTCTGATCGCCAGCACGTTCTGACCTGCGGAATCCAAGGCTGCGGGCTTGTCCCCGGCCGCCTGAATAGCAAGCCCCAAATGGGTCCGACGGTAGATCAGGACGAGGACAGGTACCAATGCAACCGCGAGATAGACGACGGGTTCGCGGTCGAAGAGTGCCGGACCGATGATGGGAATATCGGAAAGCCCGGGAATGCGCCATGTCGCGACATCCGACAAACGCGGATACAGTCGGCTGAATTGCACATGATGCAAGAGCGCTGTCGCTCCTTCTGCTCCCAGGGTGAGGGCAATCCCGATTACAATTTGGTTGAGCCCCATGCGCACGCAGAACAGAACCATGAGAGATGCGACAAGCACGCCACCAGCAATCCCGCCCAGAAAGCCAAGCCCCGTGCTTTCGGAGGCCCAGGCAATATAGAACCCGAGGTAGGCTCCGCCCAGCATCATCCCCTCGATCCCGACATTGAGCACACCGGCTTTCTCAGACAGTTGCTCACCAAGCCCAGCCAGCAGAAGCGGCACACCGGAGGCGGCAATTCCTGCGATCAAAGCGATTAAAAAAGTATCTGTAAACAGGGTCATATCACGCTCCCGCTTTCTCGCGCTTGGCGCTGTAGTATTCGGAGACCGCAAGCATCACGAGCAGGATGCCAATGGTCACAAGTGTAAAGTAGTTCGGCACGCCCGTCCGCCGCGCCGCGCTTTCCGCCCCGATTGACAGAATTGAGAAGAGGCCGACAAAACCAATCGCGGCAAAACCGTTGAAACGGGCAAGAAACACCAGTGGCACGATGGAAAGCGAATAGGCCGGATTCCAGTCGGCACGCACATTGCCATATTGTCCGAGGATCGCGACCCCGCCCGAGAGACCGGCGAGTCCACCGGAAATCGCAAAAACCGCGACCGTCAAAAGCGGCACCGCAAGACCGGCATGCACCGCAGCACTGGCATTGCCGCCCACGACCCGCAGCCGCAAACCAAAAGCTGTGCGGGTCATCATGAAATGCACCGCCAGAATGGCGATAAGGCCGATGATCAACCCGCTCGAAATCGTCGTGTCAAACAGGGTCGGCAAACGATCCTCTACCGCCAGTGTCCGTGTCTGCGGCACGGTTGTGTTCGGATCGAGAAATACCAATTTGACCAACACAGAGGCAAACGAGATGCCCAGAAAGTTCATCATCAGTGTCGTGATAATCTCATTGAGCCCCTGGTAGGCACGCAGGAAGGCTGGCAAAAGCGCCCATATCCCGCCAAAGACTGCGGAAATTGCGCCGCCGGCGAGCAAACCGATCCAGACAGGCACATGTGGTGCCATCAAAGGGGTTGCAGCGGCACAGAAAACGGCCCCCACAAGAAACTGCGCATCTCCCCCTAGGTTCCAGATCCCTGCCCTGAAAGCAACGATCAGAGAGGCCGCAATCAAGAGGAGCGGCCCCATGCGGGTCAATGTCGCTTGTACGCCGGTGGGCGACAACAGGCCGCGCCCGAACACATATCCGTAGTAGGACAACGGATTGACATCCAGCAGCAGCAGGATCACGCCGGACAGAATGAATGCCATCAAGACAGGCCCAAGGCTCATCAGCAAAACATCCCCGATCACGCGAAGCCGTCGGCGCGCATCCATAGGTTCAACAGTCTCTGTCAGTGTTTGAGTGCTCATTTTTCTGCCCCGCTCATCAGCGCCCCAATCGTATGGCGAGCACCTTCTTCATTCTCGACTATGCCGACGACTCGCCCCTGATCCATAACCGCAATTCGGTGGCTCAGCGCCAGAAGCTCATCGAGTTCGGTGGAAATCAGGATGACCGCAGCACCACTACGAGCAGCCTCACGAATCCGAATTTGCGTCGCCGCGATATTCGCGAGATCAAGCCCGTAAGTAGGCTTCTCAAAAATGACCACGCGCGAGCTTCCCGACAGTTCGCGCGCAAGAAGTACTTTCTGGATATTGCCGCCAGACAACTTGCCCACGGGCGTCTCGATCGAGGGCGTGCGGATATCGTAGTCTTTGACCTTCTGCCGCGCATTTTCGCGTATCGCTTCGGCTTGTTCGATGCCACCACGCCAGTAAGGAGCCTGCCCGATTTCCTTGAGCAATAGATTGATCGACATCGGAAAACTGCCCACGGTCCCTTCGCCAAGGCGGTCATCCGTAACATAGCGGAGCCCCTTTTCACGACGCTGACCGATGGTCATCTGATCAATATATGTCCCGTCCAGAACAATCCGGCCATCTGCAATCGGCGCTTGCCCTGCGATCGTTTCCGCAAGCTGTTTCTGGCCATTCCCGTCGATCCCAGCAATCCCGAGGATTTCACCGGGCCAAACTTTCAATTCGATATTTTCGAGCGGGACACGGCCACTGTTGGCATAGAGCGCCAGAAGTTCCAGGGTCGGTTTGGCGCTCCGATCCACACCCGTACAATCGGGGCGCTCTTGATCGACGGCAGACGTGTCACGCGTTCCGAACATAAGACGGACAACCTCGTTGGTGGCCGCCGTTGGATCGAGGGTCGCGAGCTCTTCCGGGGCAATCCCGCCCACTTTTCTGCCCAGCCGCAAGACGGAGATTCGGTCGCCATAGGCCACCGCCTCGTTGAGTTTGTGGGTGATGAACACCACGGCCATGCCTTCTGCAGCCAGACGGCGCATCAATTGCCCCAACCGAGCCGCATCATTGGGTGTCAGCATCGCCGTTGCTTCATCAAGGATGAGAAACCGTGCGCCACGCATCAATGCACGGGTGATCTCGGCCTGCTGCCGCTCGCCCAGAGACAGATCGCCGGTCAAAGCCATCGGATCGAGGGTTACGCCGATCCGGTCTGCAGCAGCCTTCATCGCCTCAGCCGTGCCGAAACGATCCGGTTTCTGCCACCATTTTCTTCCAAGAGTGGCGTTTTCCACCAGCGTCAGGCTCGGCACCAGCATGGAATGTTGAAAGACCGTCGAAATCCCGATCTCCAGCGCTTCTGACGGAGAACCGATCGGCTTTGCGACTCCATCAATCAGAATGCGGCCATCGTCGGGCTGCTGCAAACCGGATAGCATGGATACAAGCGTCGACTTTCCGGCGCCGTTCTCGCCAAGGAGCACATGCACTTCTCCGGCGCGAAACTCCATATCGATACTGTCATTGGCGATGATACCCGGATACCGCTTGGTCACGCCTTCAAAAGTGACAATCGGCGGCGCCTCCATGCCGGAGGGAGTATCGGTTGCGCGGGGATGTGCGTCTAACATGTCTGTCTCCAGAAGTCCTGAACGGGCCCCAAGACGAGGCCCGTCCGATCAGTTTTCAAGCGTCAGGTCAGCCACTGAAACGTTACTCGCCCGTGACAAGCGCATGTACGGATTCCGCATCGAAATGCGGCTCAACCACGACGTCACCTGAGATGATCTGATCTTTGACGGCCATCACTTCGGCCCAGACATCCTCAGGGATATGCGGAGATTTGAGCAGGGCGACGGAACCGTCTTCCAGATTGATTCCATAGTTGCGGGTGCCGAATTTATCGGCGCGGACATCTTCGATCATCGCTTCATAGACCGGTGTCAGGTTCCAAAGGACTGAAGAAAGAAGGTATCCTTTGTCGATCGGGGTCTTGTCACCGATAACGTCGATAAACATGACTTTTCCGCCATCGGTCGCAGGCGTTGTTTCAACAGCTTGAAGCATCCCAAAGGAAGACCCGTTGCCTTGGCCGAAAATGATGTCTGCGCCAGCAGCAATCAGGGATTCTGTCACGCGCTTGCCGCCTGCAGCGTCAGAATAGGCAGCCGGCCCGATCACAGCATAACGGATGACAAGATCCGGATTGGCAGCTTTGACGCCCTCGGCGAATGCTGCCGACTGGGAGTTCCATGACGGCGGTTCGCCGGACGTTACGATACCGACAGTGCCAGAACGGGTCATTTTTGCGGCCAGTACACCTGCAAGGTAGGCCCCCTCATGGCCCGAGGCCGTGTAATCTACCACCGAACCTTCGGTCAATGCGCTCGGGCTGTCGACGATCGCGACCTTCACACCGGTTTCGGCCCCGATTTCAGGGGCGGCGGTGTTGTAACCGCTGGCATGGGCAATGATGAGGCCCGGCTCTTCTTCCGCCAGTTCACGTAGGGTCGGACGCACGTCGCCATACCCGAGGTTCTCCGCCACGATCACGTCGACGCCGAGCGCTTCACCTGCGGCTTTCGCACCATCGATCCCTTGCTGGTTCCAGCCATAGTCGGTACCGGTTTCCGGCGTCAGAATGGCCATGCTGGTGATTTCCTCGGCCAGCGCCGCTGTGCTCATCCCTGCAGAGAAGGCAAGCGCAGTCATCAATCGCAGCGCCCCCTTCGTTGTCTTTGTCATCATCATTTTTTGCTCCATCTGTTGACAAATTTTGTTTTTAGCTTTCCGTTTCCGGCTCAATCGCCGTGCTGACGCACCGCGATTTTCTTTCCCCCATCCGAGGAATCCATCGTGTCCAATCTCTTCCGCTCGCTTGCGCCCGCCGTCCTATGCCTCTCCATTTTCGGCATATCTGCTTCTGCGCAGGGACACGGTCCGGCACCGAAACGCGGCACCGAGGGGTTAACCCCGGTCGCATTCGACATCGCGAACACGGGGGAAACTGCTTTGTCCTGCAGCGCAAAACTGGCACATTGGTATTCTTTTGAGCTGGGGCGGGCTGCCCACGGCGTATCACTCGCGGCCACATTCTGGTCAAACCCGGAGACCGGCGAGTTTTTTCTGCTTAATCCAATCGGCGACCAAATGCCGGTCGAACGACTTTGGTGCGGAGTAAGTGGACGCAGTTGGGACACCCGGTTCGAGATGCCGCTTTTGCGCACGGCGGGCCGCATCGAAAAGGACCTCACCTTTGATTGCGCAGCCGCCCCAGAGGGCGCGGTTCCCGAAGAAGCTACCGAAACGATCTGTACCGCCCGGTAAATCGTTGCGCAGCCGGGCATCTTGGTTCTGCCCTCCGCGCAACTATATCTGACAGGGTGAGGGGGCTCCCCCCTCGCACCCTGCCAGTTTTGCGCGCATATGCGGTCCACCAGTCTCTGGCTCACCATCTTCTTCCTTGAAAATCCAATGCCCATATCAGCCATCGGAATGTGCGTAGGCTGGCTGTCTCGTCTGTCGCGTCTCTTTCTGGAGCGATACCCGTCGGGCCAACCGACCAAAACAACCAATTTCGACTCGACCATACCGCTGCAACGGATGCCGTCAACAAATCTCAACCGTTTTATTGGTTGTTTACCCGGCGCACCACGAGCAATCGAGAAAACTGCGCAAATTTCCATCAAGTAGCTCAAAACAAGCCGTATTAAGGCAATTTTTTGAGCAATTTTCAAAATGCAGCTCACCATCCCTGCCAATATAATGCGCGCTCCAACCGAAATTTTCTAACAACCATTTTTTTTGGTTGCACCATTATGGTTGCTCGACTTAGCGTGACGTATCACTTGGCGAACCGAAACGCGCCTCGACTCGTTCCGACGCCACCAGCCCGAGCAACAGGGACCTAAGGAGAAGATATGACAGTGCAAGAAACATCCAAAACGGCGAGCAAACCCGCACATCGCCTCAGAACCGGCGCCGAGTTCAAAGCCTCGCTCGATGACGGTCGCCAAATCTGGATCGGCAAACGCAAGCTTGACAAGGTCACCGATGAACCCGCCCTCGGCGCAGGCGTCGATCTGCTTGCGGAGATGTTTGACGACCAATTCAAGCCGGAATTCGAAGAGGCAACCACCTATCTCGATCCGAAATCGGGTGAGATCGTCAGCCGCGCATGGCAACTGCCGACCACCATCGAAGAGCTGGCTGACCGCCGCAATATGATCGAATACACCAGCCTCAAGACCGCTGGCACCTTTGGTCGCCCGCCGGACCTTTCGCCCGCGATCGTTGCCGGTCTTATGGCCTATCAGGATGTTTTCAAACAGAAAAAATCCATGATCGACGGCTGCGACCCGGATTTCGCGGAGAACATCGAAGCCTATATGGATTTTGGCCGCAACACCAACCTCACCGCTTCCGAGAGCCTCGCCGGTCCGCAAACCGACCGTTCCAACCCGAAAGCGGCAGAGATGGCCTTCCTCCGCGTAACCAAGGCGCAAGCCGACGGCATCTATGTCTCCGGTGCGAAAACCGTGGGTTCGATTGCCGCACAGGCCAATGACATCTTCTTCACCAACCTCGGCGGTCTCACCACCACGCCGCCTGAAGCCTGCGTCTGGGGTGCCGTGCCGATCAACGCCGATGGCATCACCATGATCTCGCGTGAAATGGTGTCGCAACCGGGCGCCAACAAGTTCGACCACCCCGTATCTTCGATGGGCGAAGAAGCAGACCAGTTCATTGTGTTCGACAACGTCTTCGTCCCGAAAGAGCGCATCTTCAACCTCGGCGATCCGGCTGGCATGTCTTGGTATGGCCGCGCCACGGTCTTTGCCCACTGGCACGTCCTCACCCGTATGGCGGTGAAATCCGAGCTTTTCGTCGGCGCCGGCCAGATGGTGCTCGACGTGCTCGGCACCGGCAAGATCCCTGCCGTACAGCAGATGCTGGGCGAGCTGATCCAGTATTCTCAAACACTGCGTGCCTTTGTGGTCGCCGCGGAAGCCAAGGCGACACAACTGCCTTCCGGCGTAGTCACTCCCGACGTGTCGATGCTCACTGCAGGTCGCCTTTACTCGATCGAACATTACCCGCGGATCATCCACATCCTTCAGGAAATGTGCGGTCAGGGTCTCGTCATGCGTTTCGGAAAAGACGCTTTCGAGAATCCTGAGATCGGTCATTATCTCAATGACTTGCTTCCTGGTCATGGCGTCTCTGCCATGCAGAAAGAGCTGTTGATGAACTTTATCTGGGACATGACCAGCGGCTCTCTGGCCGGTCGCGTCGCGCTCTTCGAGAACGTTAACTCATCGCCTGCCCCGCGCCTTCGCGCCCGCCTCTTCGACGAGGTAAGCCGCGAGACTTTTGTCGATCAGGTGAAAACCATCGCAGGAATGGACTGGTAAACGGTCCACACGGGCGCGCCTTTCCTCTTCAGGGCGCGCCCTCCTTAACAACAAGAGCAGAATGATGATCGCCTCACCCGTCGTAGACGCCTTTTACGCCGCTTATAATCGACACGATGCAGATGCCGCCGCCGCACTCTACTCTATGGACGGGCGCCACGACGAAATCGCCATGGGCAATTCACGCAGCGGGCGCGAAGCTCTACGCGACGGTCTGTCCTGTTTTTTCAAAATGCTCCCGGATGTCCAGTGGACCCCCCGAAGCAGCGTGCGTTCCGCCGATCACATCGCGGTTTTTTACCATATGACCGGCACATTCACCCCGCGCCCAACGAAAGACAGCCGTCTACCAGCAGCCAAACAGGTCGCACTCGACGGCATGCATCTTCTGAAACTCGCAGGCGATGAAATCGTGCTGACACAAGACTATTGGGACAAAGACCAGTTTTTGGCCCAGATCGGATAAGCGATGATAAACAATTACGACAAGCTCGATGCCACCGCGATTGCCGCGCTGGTGAAAAGCGGCGATGTGAGCGCGAAAGAGGTCTTCGACACCGCCATGGCGCGGATCGAAATCCTCGAACCTCATCTCAACACCATCGTGCATCCCCATTTCGATCTGGCAGAAGCCGATATTGACGCGGGTCTTCCCGACGGCCCGTTCAAGGGGGTCCCCTTTCTCATAAAGAATACCGGCATCGCCGTGCGCGGCATGGAAATGTCCACCGGTTGCAAGCTGTTTAAAGGGCATGTGGATCAGGCTGATTGTACGCTTGTGGCGCGCTACCGTTCCGCAGGGCTTGTGATCCTTGGCAAATCCAACACGCCGGAATTCGCACTGAGCTTCGCGACCGAGCCGCGTGAATTTGGCGCAACACGCAATCCATGGAACCTCGACCATGGGCCGGGAGGATCGTCGGGCGGCTCGGCGGCGGCAGTGGCTGCGGGGCTTGTGCCTTTTGCCAACAGCTCTGATGGCGCTGGCTCAACACGCTTACCCGCCGCTCACACCGGCTTGTTCGGCTTCAAGCCGAGCCGAATGCGCAATCCCCTCGGCCCTGTTGCCGTAGAAGGGATCGCAGGCATGTCGACGCCACATGCGCTGACCAAATCGGTGCGTGACAGTGCGGCGCTTCTGGACATTTCCGGCGGCGCAGATATTGGCGATCCTTATGCACAGCCTAATAAAACCGAAAGCTATCTTGCCTCGGTCGGGCGCGATCCGAAGCCGCTGAAAATCGGCCTGACACTCACCTCTCCGCTTGGCACCCCGGTCGACCCGGACATCGTTGAGCGCACCGAAGAGGCCGCGAAGCTGATGGAAAGCCTCGGCCACCATGTCGAGATCGTCGAGAGCGCAGGCTATGACGCCGAGGCGCTCAAAACCGCTTGGCAGGTCATTCCCGGTGTCAATGTCGCCACCGCTGTTCTGGCGCGCGGCAAGGCCCTCGGCCTAACCGATCCCATCGCCGAACTCGAACCCGCCAATGCGGAATGGATCCGCAAGGCGCTCACTCTTTCCGGCATGGATTATCTCGCCTCCGTGAACCAGCTCCACGCCACCGCGCGCGGGCTTGGCCACTTCTTTGAGCGGTTCGACATCCTGATGAGCCCGACCAGTGCGGAGCTGCCACCGAAGCTTGGGGACATGTCGAGCCAGACCCAGGAGCTGGACGCATTCTACGACCAGTTCTGGGCGCATAGCCCGTTCACCTGTGCCTTTAATGCCTCGGGCTTCCCGGCGATGAGCCTCCCCTTCGGGCTGTCGAAATCCGGCCTGCCAATTGGCGTGCATTTTGGGGCTGCTCTGGGCGGAGAGAACCTGTTGTTCTCTCTGGCTGGCCAGTTTGAACGCGCCGCCCCTTGGGCGGCTCTGCGCCCTGATCTTTCGGAGTACCTGTGATGAACGATCTCATTCAACTTGATGCAACAGATCTCATCGCCAAGGTCAGGTCCGGCGCCGTCAAACATCGCGATGTCGCCGAAGCATATCTCGAACGGATTGCCGAGAAAGACGATGAGGTCGGTGCATATATCCATTGCGAACCGGAGCTTGTCCGAAAATCCGCAGACGCGCTCGACAACGCCGAAGCCGGGCCGCTTGCGGGCCTTCCCGTGGGGGTCAAAGATGTCATCGATACGGTCGACATGCCAACGGGCTACGGCTCAGCCGCCTATGAGGGGCGCCAGCCCTATTGGGACGCACCCTGCGTCACTCAATCAAAGGCCGCAGGCGCATTGATCATGGGGAAAACGGTTTCAACCGAGTTCGCCATGGCCAGTTCAGGTAAGACACGCAATCCATGGAATCTCGGGCATACACCGGGCGGTTCCTCCTCCGGTTCCTGTGCCGCCGTCGCTGCGGGCATGGCTCTGATGGCGTTCGGTACCCAGACCGCTGGGTCGATCGTTCGTCCAGCCTCCTATTGCGGTGTTGTCGGCTACAAACCTTCTTTCGGACTTCTGGAGCCCGCGGAAGTCAAGGTTCTAGCTCATTCGCTCGATACGCTGGGGCTTGTGACCCGCAGCGTGCGCGATGCCGCACTCGCAGCGTCTGTGCTCGCGGGACGCCCGAAGCTTGCGCTCCCCGACGATTTGCCGACTGCGCCTAAAATCGGGCTTTTCCGTACCCCTCCTTTTGAGGACGCCGAGCTCGCCACAGTGGCCGCGCTAGACTATGCGGTCGCGCAAATCGAAGCGGCGGGCGGCACGGTGGTAGAGATCGACGTCCCAGAAACCTTTATCACAACCCATGACCTGCATCTGGCAATCATGGGGTGGGAAGTCACCCGCGCCCTGTCGTACGAGCGCACCGTGCTCTGGGATAAACTCACTCCGGTCACACGTGATTTCCTGACCGAGAAGGCCTTGGTCGATGCCTCGGCCTACGACGCGGCCTGCGCCGCATTGCCCAAGGTCGCAGCCAATTTGGCCGAGGCCATGGCGGATGTGGATGTTCTTTTGGCACCTTCTGCCCCCGGCACCGCGCCGGAAGGGTTCACCACCACAGGCGCACCGATTTTCAACACCCCTTGGACTTTGCTCCACATGCCTGCACTGAGCGTGCCAGCCATCGTCCATGATGGGCTCCCTGTCGGAGTACAGGTGATCGGCCGCGTAGGTGAGGATGCACGGACATTGGCGATTGCGGCCTTTGTCGAAGCCTGCCTCGACGCTCCTCGAGGTCTTCAATGAGAGGAAAAAATCCAATTGAGCGCCTGAGCAGCAAGGATGTGCGTCTGAGCCTTCAATGGATCGCTCTGCTGGCGGCAGCCATAGGGCTTGCAAGCCTGCTTGGGCTGATCCATTTTCCGGCGGCACCACTCTTGGGCGCGATGATCGCGGGCATTGCCTTTGGCGCCAGTGGTAGCGCGCTGCGCGTCCCCCGTCCGGCCTATGTTCTGGCACAAGGCGCCGCAGGTGTCTTCATCGCAACGTCCATGTCCCCCGCAATCCTCGTCGATGTGGCACAGGATTGGCCACTTTTGCTGATTATGACCGGCGCCACGCTTCTGGTCGCCTTCTCCATCGGCTGGGTGATGAACCGTGTCACCGGAATTTCCGAGGATGTCGCAGTCTATGGCAGCCTTCCAGGCATGTCGGGCGCCATGGTGATTATTGCCAATGAGCGCGGCGCGGATGCGCGGATCGTGGCACTCATGCAATATGTGCGCTTGGCCAGTGTGATCCTGTCTGTCGCGCTCTTTGCCTCTCTCCTGCCAGACAGTCCGGAAGCCAGCCTGCCACCGCGTTCAATCTCTCCGCTGTCACCAATCCTCGCCCCCGCTTTGGCCGCAATCTCGCTGATCGCGGTGAAGATCAAACGTCTCCCCGCAGCCGGCATGCTCATTCCTCTGATCCTCTGCGCCGTGATCGAAGCCACGGGCATCATGCATTTGCAGATGCCCGATCTTCTGATCCTTGCCACCTTCGGTGTAATCGGACTTGAAGTGGGCTTGAAATTCACCCGCGAGGTTCTTGGCCATGTCATCCGGCTGATCCCCGCGGTCATGGTTTCGACGCTCATGCTCATCCTGATAAGTGCGGGGCTCGGCCTCATTCTCTATGCTCTTACGGATATCGATATAAAAACCGCGCTTCTGGCCTCGGCTCCCGGCAGCATCGAAACGGTCGCTCTCGTTGCGATCGCGACCAAGGCCAACGTTGCCGCTGTTATCGCATTCCAGACCGTACGAATGTTCACTGTCGTTCTGTTTGGCCCATTCCTCGTAGACCTGATGATGCGTCTGCCGATCTGGGCTTTTCCCGCAAAAACCGCTTCACGGAGTGAAACATGATCATGCCAATGGTTTTTCCCCAAGCTGACGCCGTCGAAGGCCTCAAAGCCGCCATGCGCGCCTACCCCGCGGGCGTGACCGTCATCACCGCCGGAAAGGGCGAGGCACGCCGCGGATTGACCGCCACAGCCTTTACCTCGGTCACGATGGAGCCCCCCACAGTGCTGGTCTGCGTCAACCGCAATGGAGAAGCGCATCGGGCAATCACCGAGAATGGGCATTTCTGCGTCAATATTCTTTGCGAAGACGCCCGCGATGTGGCCGAGAGCTTCGCCGGCATGACCGGCAAAACGGGCGCCGACCAATTCGAAGGGTTCGAATGGGTCGAGACCAATGTTGGCGCCCCCGCCTATGCGTTTGCCCAAGCTTCTGTCGCATGTGAGCTCAAAGGGGCCACTGAGGCCGGTTCACACAGCATTTTCATCGGGGAGGTGCGTGAAGCCGCGCTCAACCCCGACCGCCAACCGCTATTGCATTACAACCGCGGCTTTCATGCCGTCGGTGCCGTCAAGTAAGAACAGGAGTTCCTATGTCGATCAGCAACGCAGATTTTGTCATTGCGTGGAAAAACGTGCTTGAACAGTGCCAACTGAAACCAGGGGAACAGGTCGCAATCCTGACCTCCGATGACAGCAACATGCAGATTGTAGACTGCGCCCGAACCGCTGTTGGATTGCTGGGTGGCGTTCTGACTATGATCAATCTGCCCGCAATCAACGGGGAAAAGGCTCTTTCCCGCGACAAATCCGGCTATGTCGGGAAAACACCACTCGCTTTCAACACCGCAGCGCTGGCCGGCCTCAAAGCCGCCGATCTGGTAATCGACACGATGCAGCTTCTGTTCTCCTACGAACAAGAAGAAATCCTCAAGACCGGAACCCGCATGCTTCTGGCCGTCGAACCGCCGGAAACCATGCTGCGGATGATCCCGTCGCCTGAAGCCAAAAACAAAGTGATTGCGGCCAACAAATACATGGAACCGGCGAAAGAGATGCATGTCACGTCAAAAGCAGGCACCGATTTCCGCTGCAGGCTCGGACAATACCCTGTGTTGATGCAATACGGGCTCGCCGATGAACCCGGTCGCTGGGACCACTGGCCGAGCTGCATGATCGCGCGCTGGCCCGATGAGGGCAGCGCCGAAGGGACCATCGTCATCGACGAGGGAGATATCCTGTTGCCCTTCAAACGTTACGCCGCTGACAAGATCATTCTCACCATCGAAAAAGGCTTTGTCACCAAGATCGAAGGGGGTTGGACCGCCGAATACATGAAGACATTCATGGACAGTTTCAACGATCCGGATGCCTATGCGATGGCCCATGTCGGCTGGGGGCTGGAAAACCGTGCCAGCTGGACCACTCTTGGCCTCTATGACCGCGAGGCAGCTCTTTCGATGGATGCGCGCTGTTTTGCCGGTAACTTCCTATTTTCGACCGGCCCGAACACCGAAGCAGGCGGAACACGTGATACCCCGTGCCACATGGATATCCCGCTACGCGGATGCTCGCTGTCTCTGGACGGCGTGCCGATGACCATAGACGGCGTCGTTGTTCATAATTGAGCGACATCAGCACACAAAAAAGGCGGCCAGATTGGCCGCCTGTCTTTTTTTAGCACCTTATCCTCTGATGACGGCTTCTGCTGCGGAGACCGCAGCACCGATATCGAGTGGCTTACCGAGCAATTCCCCCATCGCACCACCAAGCGCGGTCAGCGCCAGAACGGTATAGAGCGGAAAGGCGGTCGGCCCCATATGACCGACCCGCACCAACTTGTTGAAGGTTTCGGCGCGTCCCGAAGAAATCACCACGCCATACCGGGCTTTCATCAAGTTGCGCAGCACAGTTTCATCCACGCCTTCGGGCAGCTTGATCGTAGTGCAAGTCGGAGAGGCGATCTCCTCGCGAACGGCCCAAAGTTCGAGCCCCATCGCTTTCACTCCGGCACGCATGGCTTCGGCCGTCTTAGCATGCCGCGCCCAAACATTTTCAGGTCCTTCTTCCAGATACCGGTCGATGCCGGCTTCCAGGCCGTAAATCTCCGACACAGAGGGGGTAAAAGGGAAACCTTCGGAGGCTTTCCATGCGTCCTTCCAGTCTAGGATAGAGAGAATAGAAGCGCGGGGCGCCACCGGATTGGATTCCATCTTTGCCCAAGCCCGCTCGGACACAGTCAAGATCGACAGAGCCGGCGGACAACCGAGACATTTGTTGGGGCCTGTGACCAGCAAATCGATATGACAGGCCTCAACAGCCACTTCGACGCCGGCCCAAGCCGACACGCTGTCGACCACATAGAGCGCGCCATGTTTGTGAACCACCTCACCGATCTCCTTGATCGGGTTGATCGTCCCCGAGGGCGTATCGTGATGGCAAACCGCAACCAAACCGACCTCCGGATGGTTGGACAAAAACGCATCAACCGCAACCGGATCAACCACATCATTGTAGTCCACACGAATTTCGTGGAACTTTCCCGCGCGTGGCTTCAGCCATTCGCCATACCCCGCCCCGTAGACGCCAGAGGCCAGATTGAGCACGGTATCATCGGGAGCGACCAGGGAATAAGCTGCGGCTTCAAGTCCCAACACCGGCTCGCCTTGCAAGACAATCGGGATAGACGTGGTGCCGAGCGCCGTGGCGAGCTTGCGCATGACCTTCTCGTAATAGGCCATAAACGACGGATCATAATCATAAAATACCGGTTTCCCGAGAGCCGTGAGCACCTCTGAATAGCAATTGACCGGGCCAGTTGTCAGCGTAAAAAGCGCGGGAGCGTCCACCGCAGAAGCCATATCTTTCATATCGGTAAGTCCTGTTTTTGCCGTCGATCACCGCGCCATGTCGCAGGGTGCCGAGCTTAACTCCTCACATGCAATCACAGGCTCGCCCCCAGCCGCAACCAAACTTTGACCATTTTCCAATTTTTGGTTGCATAACTTCGTCATTTCGCACAAATTCAGTCTAACTGGTTAAGCGGTAAGCAGGAGGGGGCAGAGGATGAGTGCGGAAATGGCATCGGCACAGGGCGAGAAAAGCACAGTGACACAACCGTCAGACAAAGAGACAAAAGGCGACAGCCTGCTTGATCACCTGCGCGGGTTGCTCAAGACCTCGGAGGAGCTGCCACCGGAACGCATTCTCGCGGAGACTCTCAAAGTCTCGCGCCACAGCCTACGCAAGGCGCTCAAAGTGCTGCGCGAAAATGGTGAACTCACGCCTGCGAAAAGCGGGCGTCGCGCCCATTCCGAGACGAACCCGACGAGTCCGAGCAGTACGAAACTCGTTCAGTCCACAAACCCGCTCGAAGTCATGGAAATGCGTCTGATGATCGAACCCGCATTGGCCCGTCTTGCCGCTCTGCGCGCCTCGCCGGACGAGATCACACATATACTTCAGACAGCGCACTCCCCCGCCGACCTGAGTCCGGCACAGGCAGACCAGGATTTCCACCGGGCCGTCGCCGCCGGCTCTCGAAACAGTCTGGCCTCAGAGCTTCATATTCTTTTGCATCGCGTACAAAACGATGCCCGCCTCCGATTTACCGACGCGGACAGCAACGAGAAAACAACCGTCGAGCGCGTGAAAGCACGCGACCTTGAACATCAACGCATCGCCGACGCAATTGCCTCGCGCGATCCGACAAGGGCAGAACGCGCGATGTTCGAACATCTCGAACGCACACAAAGAAAACTTATGGGATTGGGACTGAGGCCAGGCGATGCCGCATAACACTGACAATCTGAAGAGCTACATTCTCATTTTGGGAGGGGGCTCTGCGGGTTGCATTCTCGCCAACCGCCTAAGCGCGAATCCGAACAACACAGTTACATTGCTTGAAGCTGGCGGATGGGCCAAAGATCCCGACATTGCAAAACCTGACATGTGGCCATTCATCCAAGGCCGCGAATTCGATTGGGATTTCGAAACCACGCCGCAAGCCGGTACAGCCGGACGTGTGCATCGCTGGGCCCGTGGACGCGTGCTTGGCGGATCGAGCAATCTGCACGCCATGTTCCATGTGCGTGGCCATCGTGAAGACTATGACCGCTGGGCCGAACTCTCCGGCGATGATCGTTGGAGCTATGACGGGCTCTTGCCGCATTTCAAAGCGACCGAGAACTGGAACATTGCTGAAGACGCGCTGCATGCCAGTGACGGTCCGATGCCGATCATGTTGCCAAATGAGGACCAGAGCCATCCGCTCGTCAAAGATTATATTAAAGGGTGGGTTGCCCTTGGCATGCCGCGCCTGAGAGACCATTGCGGCGAGAACCTGATTGGAACGGCGCCGAACGCCTTGATGATCCATGATGGCAAACGCGTGACCACGGCGGATGCATGGCTCACTCCGGATGTGCTGGCACGCGCCAATCTGAAAATCGTCGAACATGCGCCCGTGCGTCGGCTCGTTCTCGACGGCACGCGTGTCGTTGCTGCGGAAGTCTACCAAGGCGAAGATCTGGTCTACTACGAGGCCGATCAAATCATCCTGAGCCTCGGCGCAATCGGCAGCCCGACAACGCTCATGCGTTCCGGCATTGGCGATCCAGAACAGCTCGCCAATGCCGGTGTCGACTGTCTGATCGAACGACGCGAGATTGGCAAGAATCTGCACGACCACTTGCTGGCGGCAGGCAATATCTACCGGGCCGCCAAAGAGATCGCCCCGTCGAAACTTCAAATCTCGGAATCTCTCAGCTATCAGGCGGAAAATCCGGCGCAGACCGAAGGAAGACCGGACATCGTGGTCGGCTGTGTCGTTGCCCCGAGTGCCTCCGAGATGTTCGACAATGCCCCGGAGCCGGGCCATGGCTTCACCCTGTTGTTCGGCGTCACCAACCCGACCAGTCGTGGTGAGTTGACCATCACCGGTCCGGAATTGTCCGACCCTGTCACGATTGACCCAAATTATCTGGCGACCGAACGTGATCGCCATCTGTTCCGCGTGGCGCTCCAACGTGCCCGCAAGATTGGTCACAGCCCCGCGCTCGCTCCTTGGATTGCCGACGAGGTTCAACCCACGCCAGAGGATCTGGTCGATGATGCCGCCATGGATGCGTTCATCGCCAAAGCCGCGATCACCCATCACCACCCGGTGGCGACCTGTCGGATGGGCGCCGATGCGGACGCGATTGTTGATGCGTCTCTCAAAATGAACGGGCTCGAAAATCTCTGGATCGTCGATTCCTCGGTCATTCCAGAAATCACGGCAGGCCCAATCCATGCTGCCGTCATGGCCATCGCAGAAAGCTTCGCGTCGTCGCATACCCGCTGAGAATTCTGATGTGGATCGTGCCTGCTCACATTCGACGTCCGAAAACCTCACGATGGCAAGCTATGACGAGACGCCCGTCCGTCCTCCACTTTGAGACCGGTTCCGAGTATCCGTTCTCCCTGGTTGAAAGCGGTTCGAAGTCATCGGCCTAGGCCCGACTGCGAACCGCTTTGCTCTCTTCTCGGACAGCATGAGAAACGAAGTCGGTGCCGTAGCATCACGTTCGTGTAGTGATCGAATTATCGCTTCAAGACCCAGGACGAATGGAAGCCTTCTGCGCTCAGCGGACACTGGAGAACGACGCGGCGAAAGTCGGCTTCCCGCCCATTTCGTTTAGATGGCGCTACCGGCCAAGAGCCGACCTTCACGCATTGAGCCGCACATGTCCGGCGGCAGCCGAAAGCAGACATCTGAGGAAAACGATGGTGGCTATGCGACTGTTTGCATGGCCACCACAGGCACGAAACCTGCGGATTTCGCCGCCATCATAAAGGCTTTTCGCGCCTCGCCGACAGGGGCCATGCAATCCATCGCCGCGTCAATTGTCTCCAGTGCGCGTTGCCGCGCGTCGTCTGACACGGGCCATTTACGGTGAAGCCAGTGGCGCGCTTTTTCGATGGTGCCAAATTTCTGTACGTCGCCCTCGGGGGACGTGACGAGCGACAGGGGGGTGCCCCAGTAAATTTCTATCAAGGTCTTTGTCTTTCTCGGATGCAAACCGCGTGACCGTTGAGACGGGCGCGCGATTTCGGGCAGCGCGTGGCGTGCGGCCAACGGCATCTGCCCTATTGGGTGACTTGGTTCGAATGAACTCAAGAAAAATGACCGGACACGGGCACGGTGCAGGGAAATATCTCCACAATGCACCATCGTCGCACGGGCGTGTTGCTCCGTACTGCGACCCCTGCGTTCTGGTCAGGTGATGACTTTTGCGATTGGGCAACCAATCGCGCCTTCTGTCTCGCGCAGTGAGCAGAGAGACAGCGGCACATCTGCGGGCGAATGAAAGGATGCGCCACAGGTCAGACGTATGAGAAAGAGGTAGGCACTCTGCCGCCGAAATACGAGGTGTTTTTCTGAGAAAGAATCGAAACCCGCCTTAGCCATGGAAAACAATCACTATTATTTTCTGAAACTCGGGAAAGCCGGGCCGCATCGTGCCATCCCACGGTGACGACGGGGACAAGTTGCGCCGCTCGCCTGTCATTTCACTGGTAATGCGGTGCGCGATCCCCCATATCTATTGAGGTTACAAGGAAATTCTCACAGGCGGGCGACGACCCGCGCCATCGCTGCGGTGCGCAATATGCCCCCAGTTTCTCCTTGTATCCGGACGACATACCAAACGAACTGATCCCAAGTTGCCGATCCCGAGAAGGCTGCCTCATGTCTGTGGCGTCTTTTCCGCATCCGCAGGTTGCTCCCGGAAAGGACATTCAAAATGACAAAACACATCGCTGACAGCACCAAAACCGGCACCGAGAAAACATCAACCCCGCAAAAGCCCCAGATCAAGACCGCAAAGCCGACCACTGGCGAGGCACCGAAGCCGCGTGGCTCGATTTTCGATGCGTCCTATGCCCCGGTCGGCTCCGAATTGCGCAAGGCATGGTCGCGCCATAATCGCAAATCATGACGCCGCCGCAGGTGTCCGTCCAGACACCCGCAAAGTTTGATGTCACCGAACAGGAACCGCGTCATGACTCCACCTGATCTTCGCATCAAACTCGGCTGCCGGTTCCAGTTCGAGCTGCCGCAACCGACCCCGATGATCGCTCTTTTGAACGTCCATTTCTCGCGGGTCAGCGATCTCGAATACCCGGACCACCTCACCACCACGCCCCGCGTGCCGATGAGCGGCTATCGCGACGGGTTCGGCAATTGGTGTACGCGGCTGATCGCACCACAAGGGCGTTTCACCGTTGAAACCCAGACAATCATTCGCGACACGGGCCAGCCCGACACGCGCCCGGACATCGGTGTGCAGGCGCCCGTCGAAAGCTTGCCAGACGATGTGCTGGTTTATCTCCTGGGGAGCCGCTATTGCGAGACCGACGCGCTGTCCGACACGGCCTGGCGGTTGTTTCAAAACACGCCCCTCGGGCTGTCCCGCGTGCAGGCGATCTGCGATTTCGTTCACAACCATATTCGCTTCGATTACCTGGCTGCGGATGCCACTCGAAGTGCGGCACAGGCCTATCACGAGGCACAGGGCGTCTGTCGCGATTACGCGCATCTGGCGATCGCCTTTTGCCGCTGTATGAACATTCCCGCGCGGTATTGCACCGGCTATCTCGGCGACATCGGCATGGCGCCGCCCTATCCGCCGGGCGATTTCGCCGCCTGGATGGAAGTCTGGCTCGACGGGCGCTGGTGGGTATTCGATCCGCGCAACAACATGCGTCGCATCGGACGCGTTCTGGTCGCACAGGGCCGCGATGCCGCGGACGTGCCGCTGACCCATTCTTTCGGCGAGAATGTCCTGACCGGGTTCGAAGTGTGGAGTGATCAGGTCACCTGAGCCCTCGCCAAAAAGCCACGCAAATTGCCTTGCCCGTCCCCGGCGGACATAACTTTTATTTCTTTTCCTTTGCTATTTCGGCCCCCGTGCCGTACGAAGGTCAGGCAACGTTTTTTCCATCTGCATCCTGTCTCCCTTATCGGTTCCAGTCTGCCGCTTCGATCTGACTGAGCCGGGCATCCGCATTCCCGTGGGCTGCATATTTTATAGGAGACATCACAATGGCCAATGGCACTGTGAAATGGTTCAACCAAACTAAAGGCTTCGGCTTTATCGCACCGGAAACCGGTGGTCGCGACGTATTCGTCCACATTTCGGCGATGGAGCGCGGCGGCATTGCCCACCTCGATGACGGCCAGGCCGTGACCTTCGACGTGGAAGCCGGACGTGACGGACGCGAGTCCGCAGTCAATCTGGCAGTCGCTTGATCTGACGGCTTCAGGATTCGGCCTTTCGGCCGGATCCTACCACCAAGGAGGCAATATGCCCCGTAAAGACAAGGCCGCCTCGCTGTTTCGCCAAGCGACGGCCAAACCGGCGACACCGCATGACCGTACGGCTGCGGCAGCCCGCGAAATCATTGATACAGAGGCAGCGCGACGCGCAGAGCTGACAGCCACCCTCAAGGCTGCACGACTGGCGCGCGACGCAGGTCGGAACGCGCCCGACGGACCGCCGGCCTCCGACAAAAACAACACTTGAGCCGATTTCATGGGCTCAAGATGAAATTCCGGGATATTTCCGGAATACGATGGAGGGCCAAACATGACACTCATAAAGACCCCCGCAGGTGAGACCCCTGCGATGATGACCAATGCTCAAAAGAAGAAATCCGACGCCGGTTGGCATCATTTCTTTGAGCGCCTTGCGGCGGAAAAGACTTTGGACACCCGAAAAGCCTTGCCGCAAAACGTCCAGGAATAACGTCATCTCTCTGTAACCTATGGAAGTTGGCGTTTTTCGGTGGACCGACTGAGCGCGATCAGGCTCCAACAGAGCCGATCAGCATTCGTTGATGCCCCACCGGAAGGTAAAGCGGCAGAGCATTGTCTCTGCCGCTTTACTTATGTGAGCCGCGTCTTATCGAGCGCCGTGCAGATACCGCCGCTGCAGTCCCC
Source organism: Abyssibacter sp. (assembly GCA_964220165.1). Classification (GTDB taxonomy): domain Bacteria; phylum Pseudomonadota; class Alphaproteobacteria; order Rhodobacterales; family Rhodobacteraceae; genus Celeribacter. The sequence goes on along the minus strand of CAXPTW010000021.1, from coordinate 57,426 downwards.
AATGCTGCGACGCCAATGTCGAGATGTCCACGTCACGCACTTAGCGGCCGTTCCGATAGGGCGCAGAGAATGACAGCTATCCGCCCTCTTCTTCACACTGAAGGTACTTAAGACATCGTCCAGAGTGACAACCGTCGCCCGAAACATGTCTTTCAGCACTTAACCTTTGTCTAAGGAATGAAGCCACCAAAGAAGACAGATTCCCACAAGAAGAAATGCAGGCGAGGCTTATGCCCCGCCCTTTATCAAGTTGTCTCGCGTCCACAAGGGCTGGAGGTTCTTAAAGTGGCACAGCTTAACAAGGTCCTCCAATGTTCCGGCGGCAGAGAGTGGAACAATGTGATCCACTTCCCACTGACCGTATCGGTCCCATGTCATCCCTTCTGTAGACCGCGCTTCCAAATGCGCCCTGAGATTCTGCTGAGAGCACCCGACTGCCACAGACGGGCTAAGGCGCCCTCTGAGCACCTGCGCAGATCTCTCCGCTGTACGGCGCGAAACATGCGATATGAAGGGTCTGACGCCCTCTCCTGTCGCTCTCTAGCTACGCTCTTCTCCGCATTGCATTCCACACATTGTCCGTTGCTAACGTATCGCTCCGCCAAATGGCCATTTCGACAGAGACGACCGGTCCAGAAACGAGAAAGGCCGCACGCGGCGGCCTCTTCACAAGTGAGGCGTTTCGTCGCCTCCAGTATGTCCAACGGCATTATGCGGCCACCGCAGGCAAGCGGCCCTCCAGTCGCGCCAACATCTCAATCTGCTTGGGGCCTTTGGGCTTCACTGGACCGCTGTCGACATCTCCCGTCAGGAGCCAACAAGAGGTTCCGCATACGCTCTGAGGGCAAATATAGCGTCACCTTGCGACGTGGGGGACTATGCCGACCTGTTGCGTTGATGCCACCCACTCTGATGGCTGACCGAAACATCCACTGCACCAGTTCTGTCAGGGCATAGGCATCTGACAGGCGACGTGCTTCCCAACTGTCCCCCGCATAACCCGAGAACGTCAGAAGCTGCGGATTAGGGTTTTGGTCGTAAAGGTATATCGCAGTCGTGCACCCAACATGAGCATTTGTTCCCCGTGTCGTATTCGCAATCGGTCGAACGCAAGCCGAACCGAATTGCCAGATAGCGGCACACATCGGTCGCTCGTGCGCGTCAAGGCTCTTAACACATCAAGGGCTGTCGGGCTGAGAGGCACCGTCCGTGCGCGGCCATTCTTGGTCTGTGGCAGAAAAACCGTGCTCCGATCAAAGTCCACGTCCTTCCGTCGCATCGCCAACAATTCGCCACGGCGCATACCTGTTGCCAAGGCCAAAGACAGAAGGGGTTTCATCAGTGGCAGGCGAGTTTCGTTCACTGCATCAAGAAGCTTTTGCCACTCCCCTGCTTGAAGCCTTCTCTCTCGCCGGTTGTCGATACGCGGTCTGCGAACCTGCTTCACTGGGTTTCCATCTCTAACGTGCTGCCCCCAATCGGAACACGCTATGTCGACGGCATGCTGCATCCAGCCCAACTCACGCACCACCGTCGCGGGCTTCATGCTCCGCAGGCGTCGGTCTCGTAGTGCGATAAAGTCCGTGGGCGTCAGCCTGTCGAGACGCTTGTCCACCAGCTTGCCGCCTTCCCGCAGAAACTCGTTTATTGCGTAGGTCTCGTTAGCAGCGCATCTCTTTCTGCTTGTGATCTCATCTCTATAGCGCTCCAACACAGCTCTCAAGGTCATCGGGCTGACTGGTCGAAGCGTCTTGTCGTCAAGCCCATGTTGTTCTGCGCGTAGCTCTGCGTCTCTGGCCCATTTCACAGCATCAGCGCGCTTACTGAAGGTTTTGGACTGCGACCGTCCGTCCTTCCGTACTGTTGCTTGCCACTTGCCGCTAGGTCGTTTGTTGAAGGTCGCCATCGGCTTCATCTCCTCGATTGGGAGACATCTCCAGCTCTGAGTGCAGCGGAGGCCCAGCGGACAGCATAATCGGATGCACACGCGAAGATACGTGAACCCGTTAAGTGACTGGTATGTTGTGCAGAAGAAATGGTGGGTCGTGAGAGGCTCGAACTCCCGACATCTTCGGTGTAAACGAAGCGCTCTACCAACTGAGCTAACGACCCGATGCGGAGCCATTTAGGCGATCCGGGCGCGGAGCGCAAGAGGGTTCGGGGGTGTTCTTGACGCGGGGTTATCCTTGGGCGGCGGTCCAGCCGGCTTTGCGGGCCTCGCCCTCGCTACAAAACCAGCGCTCGCCCTTAGTCTCGTTGATGCGCGTCTTGTCGTACCACCGCCCGCCCGGCAGGTGGTAGAGTTTGCCATTGGCCGAAATGTTGCCCTTGATGGTGCAGCCGGTTGGCGCGCTTTGGGGCGCGGTGGCGGCCACTCTGGCTTCCGCCTTTTGCGCGCGGAACGTTGCGGGAGACATCGCCTCGCCGCGCCAGAGGCCTGCATCTGCGCGGCGGGCGCGGTCTTCGTCGGACACGTAGTCGGTAGAATAGCGGCGATAGGCATAGGCGGCCCCACGGCGCACCATGTCGGCGGCGATGTCGGTTCCGCCCGCGAAACATCGGGCGACGGTGCGGCCGTAGCGATCTTGATCCAGAGGCTGGCAGTCGACCCGTCCGGTGCTCAGCGCCTCCAGGATCGATTTGGACCAGACACCGCAGGACCAAGAGCGCCCGCGCCCGTCGAGACAGGTCTGAGACAGCTCCGGCGCGTCGATGCCAAAGAGGCGGATTCGCGTGTCGCCCAAGACAAGCGTATCGCCGTCGACAATGCGCGCGTCTCCGACAAGGGGCTGCGCGTTTTCAGACGGAAGATTGCCAAATTTGGCCTCCCCGGGTGCGGCCAGCGCGGGAGACGTCAGGGCCACATAGCCCATCAAGGCGCCACAAAGCGCCGCTATATGTAGTAGACCCAACCTCACACCGACTTATATGTGCGAGTCTCGGGCCAAAAACAAGCGGGCGCGTTACCAAGTGGTTAAGGCGCCCGCCCTACGGTCCCGGGGGAATTCGTGATCGTGGAGGTTAGGCCTCTGCGGTCAGCATCCGGTAGATGTCATCCTTGAGATGCATCCGCTTCTTGCGAAGCTCTGCGGCGGCCAAATCTTCCATCGGGTGCACATCGGTTTCGACCAGATGCACTTCGGCATTCAAGTCGGCATAGTCACTCACCATTTTGGCGAAATGCGGATCGCTGGCTTTCAGCTCTGCGATCTTGTCGGCCAATTCCGGGAAATCTGCGGCGAGTTTGTGCGGCGTGTTGGACATATGCGTCTCCTCCTCAATGCGTGCCTGTTGTCCTCACTGTGACCTGCGAGGACAGAGGCGACATTGATGAGGATCAAAAATGCCTTACGGTTTTGCGAGGTTTTGCGCCGCTTTCTTGCGGCGGGTCTCACGCCAGGTGATGTAGGAAATCGCGCCGATGATCATCGCCCCGCCGAGGATCACAAAAGGATCGAATGCCTCGCCAAAGAGGACCATGCCGAGGATCATCGCCCAGACAAGCTGAACGAAGGTCACAGGCTGCACCACCGATTGCGGCGCACAGGCAAAGGCCCGCATCATCGAATAATGTGCGAATGTGGCGAAGGCAGCGGTCAGGAACAACAAGAAGAGCTCCATCAGGGTCGGCGTCTCCCACTGTAGGATCGCAAAGGGCGAAATCACGATGGGCACCATGGCCGACATGAGAAACACCACGACCGTGGCCGGGAGGCGTTTGGTGAGCGCATTGGCGAGGAGATAGCTCCCGGCAAAGGCCATGGCGGAAAAAATCATCGCGAAATGCCCCGGATCGAGGCTCCGAAATCCGGGGCGCAGGATCACGAGTCCACCAATGATCGCGATCGCCATGGCCGCGATCCGGGGCGGAGAAATTCGTTCGCCAAAGATGAGCACGGCCCCGATCGAGATATAGAGCGGGTTCATAAAGTTCATCGCGGTGACTTCGGCCATCGGGATGCGCGTCATTGCGTAGAACCACAGGGACATCGCCAGCGAATGAAACAGCGCCCGCGCAATCGACAGGGACCAAATCTCGCGTGTGAATGTGGCCTCGCGCACGGATTTGATCATCGGGATCAGAAAGACGACGCCAAGCGCAAAGCGCAAAAAGGCGGCCACAATCACCGGAAGATCCGAACCGACGTATTTCACCAAAACGTTCACCATCACGAAATTGATCGTGACCACGAGCATCCAAAGGATGCCCTGAACGGTTTGTGGAAGGCTTTTCATGGCGCGACCCTGCCCAGAAACGCCGATTTTGACAATTCAGCCCTCTCGCACAAGGCTGAGCGCAATTGTCCACATGACGAGCGCGATGAGCGCATCGAGGAGACGCCACGACGTCTCGCGGGCAAACAATGGCTGGAGCAACCGCGCGCCGTATCCCAGAGCAAAGAAAAACGAGACCGAGGCCATCATCGCACCGAGGGCAAAGGCCGAACGCGCCTGCGGGAAATCCGCCGAGATGGCCCCGAGCAAGACCACCGTGTCGAGATAGACATGCGGATTGAGCCAGGTCAGCGCCAGACAGGTGAGCAAGGTCGCGCGAAGGCCTTGCACCCCCTCTAACGCGGCCTCAAGGTGCCCACCCCCGCGCCACGCGGAGAGGGCCGCTTTCGCCCCGTAAAAGACGAGAAACGCCGCCCCGCCCCACCGCATGAGCGGCAAGAGCGCCGGAAAGGCCGCCGCGACCTGGGCGGAGGCAAAAACGCCCACGGAAATCAGAACCGCGTCCGAGAGCCCACAGGCCAGCACAACGGCCAGGACATGCGCCCGGCGCAGCCCCTGCCGCAGCACAAAGGCATTCTGCGCGCCAATGGCCACGATGAGGCTCAGGCCAGTGATATATCCTGTGAGGGCGGCATCAAACATTGCGGGTCTCCTTTGACGCCGCTGATAGGTCAGACGGACGGGGTTAGACAAATTAAACTTTCTATGCCTAATTAAGCCATGCTTATGCCTTTCGATTACCCGGCCCTCATGGCCCTCGCCGCCGTTCTGCGACACGGGTCGTTTGACGCCGCCGCCCACGCGCTGAGCGTGACGCCCTCGGCAATCTCTCAGCGGATCAAAAGCCTTGAGGAACGCATGGGGACGCCCCTTGTGCTGCGCGGAGCGCCCTGTACCGGCACACCGACGGGCAAAAGGCTGGCGCGGCATATGGAGGACATCGGCCTCTTGGAGACGCAGCTTCAGCGCGATTTGGGCGTCGCCTCCGCCGCGCAGATCTCCGTGCCCCTTGCCGTCAATGCCGACAGTTTGGCGACTTGGTTCATTGACGCTCTGGCGCCAGTCCCCGATCTGTTGTTTCGCATCGAGATCGACGATCAGGATCACTCCGCCGAATGGCTCCGGCGGGGGGAGGTCATGGCGGCGGTCTCGGCGCGTGCTACCCCTGTGCCCGGCTGTGACCTGCATCCTTTGGGCGCGCTGCGCTATGAGGCGGTGGCCAGCCCAGAGTATGTCGCCCGCCATTTCCCGGCGGGCGTGACGCCCGAGGCGCTGAGCCGCGCGCCCTCTCTGATCTTTGATGAGAAAGACCGGCTCCAAGACACTTGGGCGCGGCGCGAGGTGGGGCAGCGTGTGTCCTTGCCTGCGCATCGCATCCCCTCGACCCACGGCTTTGTCGATGCGGCTCTGGCGGGGCTGGGATGGGGCTTGAACCCCGCCGCGCTCTTGCAGCCGCATCTCGAAAGTGGGGCCTTGGTCCGCCTGTCGCCTGAGCCGGTGGATATTGCGCTTTACTGGCATATCTCGCGGTTGAACGTGCCTGTGCTGGCCGCCCTAACCGCCGCCGTGAAAACCGCCGCCAAAGCGACGCTTTGGGCAAAAGAAAACCCCGCCTGACGGGCGGGGTCTCTCACATTCTTGCCTGCACGCTGAGATCAGAGCTGCGCGGCGACATCTTCCGGCACATCGAAGTTTGCGGTGACGGATTGCACGTCATCGTCATCTTCGAGCGCTTCGACCAGACGCATCAGCTTTTGCGCGGTCTCAAGATCGACCTCGGTGCGGTTCTGCGGTTTCCAGATCAGTTTGGATTCCTTGGATTCACCCAGCTCGGCCTCAAGTGCGTCGGAAACGGCGGCGAGGTCGGTGTCCGCAGTGTAGATCCAGTGACCGCCTTCTTCACCCTCTTCGCTCTCGACGTCTTCTGCACCGGCCTCGATGGCGGCCATCATGACGGTGTCGGCATCGCCCACTGCGGGACCGTAGGTGATCTCACCCACACGGTCGAACATGAACGCCACGGAGCCGGAGGTGCCGAGGTTGCCGCCCGCTTTCGTAAAGATCGAGCGCACGTTGGACGCGGTGCGGTTCACGTTGTCGGTCATGGTTTCGACGATGAACGCGATGCCTTCCGGCCCGTAGCCCTCATAGCGAATCTCGTCATAGTTCTCCGCATCGCCGCCCAAAGCCTTTTTGATCGCGCGGTCGATCACGTCTTTCGGGACGGATTGGGTTTTCGCGGTTTTCACCGCCAAACGCAGACGCGGGTTTTTCTCAGGATCCGGATCGCCCATTTTCGCCGCCACGGTGATCTCCTTGGCGAGTTTCGAAAACAGCTTCGAGCGCACGGCGTCCTGACGCCCTTTGCGGTGCTGAATGTTTGCCCATTTAGAATGGCCTGCCATGTGGCGCCTCCACAACGTAGAATATCCGGGTTCGCGCCTCTATATGCCATGCTCCCCCATGCCCGCAAGGCCCCTTCCCCGTCCATAGGGGCGCGCGCAGCGAGAGCGGTTCACGAACTCAGAGCGGCCAGAAGATCGGGATCACGAAAGAGGCGACCAGACCGATGGTGAGGTTGAGGGGAATCCCGACCTTCATGTAGTCGGTGAACTTATAGCCACCCGGACCATAGACCATCGTGTTCGTCTGATAACCGATGGGCGTCGCAAAAGAGGCGGAGGCCGCGACCATCACCGCGACGACAAGCCCGCGCGGGTCCAACCCCATGCTCTGAGCCAAGCCGATGGCAATCGGCGTGACCACCACCGCGACGGCGTTGTTCGAGACAAGCTCCGTCATCACAGAGGTCAAAAGGAACACCGCCCAAACGATAAAGAACACCGGCAACCCGTCTAAGAGAGGCGCAATCGCGTTGACGATCAGCTCCACCGCGCCAGAGGCCTGCAAAGAGGCCCCGATGGCCAGCATGGCAAAGATCAGGGCCAAAAGCCGTCCCTCGACGAAAGAAAACGCCTCATCCGCGTCGATACATCGGGTCACGAGAACAATCGCCACGGCGAGCACGGACAGCATGAGAATGGGGGCCACCCCAAACGCGGCCAGCACAACAATCGAGAGCATCGCGACGATGGCAATCGGTGCGTGGGAGCGGTGATAGGCGCGCTCGGTCGGCTTGGACACGTCGCCCATGTCCATATCGTTCGCGAGGCGCTGAATGTCTGCGGGCGCACCTTCGAGCAAGAGGGTATCGCCCACGCGCACCACGAGATCTTGGATCTTATTGCCTGCGTTCTGGTTCCGGCGGTGCACGGCCAGAACGTAAATCCCGTAGCGACGACGCAGGCGCATAGAGCCGAGAGAACGGCCCACCATTTTACAGCCCGGCGTGATCAGCACTTCCATCGTGGTGGTTTCCACCGTCGACACCTGGTCCACGCGCTTGAGCGAGCGGTCACGTTGAAGCGACAAAAGCTCCGTAATCTTGGAGCGCAAAACAACCCGGTCGCCGACATCGAGAACAAACCCCTCAAGCTCATGCCGGTAGGACTTATCGCCCCGGATCACGTCGATGAGACGCACGCCGTCCCGTTTGAACAGTTGAACGCCGGAGACTTCGCGGCCGATCAGGTTGGAATCCGGCGGAATGACGGCCTCGGTGAAGAACTTCATCTTGGAGCGGTTTGTTGAGAGCATCGCGGCGAGCGAGTCGCGTTTGGGCAAAAGATGCCGCCCGATGAGCAACAGATAAACCATGCCCCAGGCCGTGATGATGAGGCCGATGGGCGCGATCTCAAAAATCGTGAAGGGCTCAAGCCCCTGATCCCGTGCCACACCGTCGACCAAGAGGTTGGTCGAGGTGCCCAACAGCGTGATCGTGCCCCCGAGAATGGCGGAATACGACAGCGGGATCAAAAGCTTGGAGGGCACAGTTCCCAGCTTGGCGGCCAGTTGGACGAAGACCGGGATCATGACGACCACGACGGGCGTGTTTGCCACAAAGGCCGACAGGACGACGACGACGACCAGCAGCATGGAAATCGCGACCGACGGGTGCGTCTCCGCGTAATTGCCAGCCTGTCGCGTGAACCACTCAAGCGCCCCTGTGCGCACCAAGGCCCCCATCACGATGAACATCGCGGCAATGGTCCAGGGCGCAGGGTTCGCGAGCACCGCAAGCCCTTGCTCATAGGGCAAAATTCCCAAGACAATCATAAGCGCCACACCGGTGATCGCCACGACCTCGGTCGGGAACACCTCACGCACGAACAGGACAAACATGAATCCCACGACCACGAGGGCCGTGATGGCCTCTGCCATCGGGCTAAGGTTTAGGAGATCCATGCGGCCTCGCGCGTTAGGTTCATTTGCGGGCACTATGACCTGCGGGCCTTACCTTAGACAAGCGCGAAACAACTTGGAATGACAGGGAATTTTTCCCAAAGAGTCGCCCTTAGGGCGCGCTTTGTTCCAAACGTCCGCCGTGGCGTATTTGTTTAACGCGGGTCGCCAGACCCGTCTTGTCATCGGTTTCGACATAGACACCCGAGAGGGTCACCTCGCCTTTGGCGGGCTCAAAGCGCCCCTTGGCCATGCCGGTCACGAACCGGCGCAGAGGCTCGGCCTTGTCCATGCCAATAACCGAATTGTAGTCACCGCACATACCCGCATCCGTGAGATAGGCCGTGCCCGCGGGCAGGATTTGCGCATCCCCCGTACACACATGGGTATGTGTGCCGACAACCACAGAGGCCTTGCCATCACAGAAATGACCCATCGCCATTTTCTCGGAGGTCGCCTCGCAGTGGACATCAATCAAAGCGGCCTGAATCGCGCCGCCGAGTTTGTGGGTCATGAACACCTGATCGAGCGCGGAAAACGGATCGTCAAACGCCCGCTTCATAAAGACCTGCCCCAGCACCTGCGCCACGAGGATACGGCGCCCACGGCGGTCCTCGAAAATACGCACGCCACGTCCCGGCGCGGCCTTGGCAAAGTTGATCGGACGAATGATGCGGGTCTCGCGTTCGCAAAACTGCATCATGTCTTTCTGGTCAAACGCATGATCGCCCAGCGTCAGGCAATCGACACCAGCGTCCAGCAACAGTTTGGCGTGATCGCCAGACAGGCCCATGCCATTCGTCGCATTTTCGCCGTTGACCACGATGAAATCGAGCCCCCAAGCCTCGCGCAGCTTGGGAACGTACTCCGTGACGGCTTTGCGACCCGCAGAGCCGACAATATCTCCGAGAAACAGGATTTTCATGCGCCAAGGCTTAGGCGCGCCGGGCTACAATGGCAAGGGCCGCCCGTGTCAAAAGGTCAGAACTTCGCGCTCCGTGACAATGGCGTCCAGCGGCGCGTCCGTCGGCTCGATCGGCAGATCCCGCACCTCTTGCGCGCCGTAAGCAAAGCCCACGGCAAAGACCTGTCCCGTCGCGCGCAAACCCGCGAGCGTCCGGTCATAGAACCCGCCGCCATAGCCCAGACGATGCCCCTCGCGGTTGAACGCCAACATCGGGACGATCAAGACATCCGGGCGGATCGGGTCAGACTCCTTTGGGATCATCGCGCCAAACGCGCCGGAGACCATCTCACAGGTCGAGGACCAGCGATCAAACCGCAGAGGCCGGGCCTTGCCCTCGACCACAGGCACCGCCACGGGGCCGTGGCCTTCGAGCTGGCGCATTGCTGGACGCGGGTCCAATTCGCTCCCCAAGGGCATATAGCCCGCCATCACCGCGCCCCGAAACGGCGTCAGAAAGCCCAAAAGCAAGCGCGTCGCCTGCTCCGCCGCGCCATTGCCGCTGGCATGCGCCGCATCGCGCGCGGCCCGCGCCGTCGCACGGAGCGTGGATTTCACGTCGGTCATATCGCTCACAGGTCCATCCTCATAGCAAGATGATACCCGCAAGTCCGAGGAACGCAAAAAAGCCGACCACATCCGTCACCGTCGTCACAAACGCGCCCGAGGCAAGCGCCGGGTCGACCCCGATCCGTTCCAAGAGCACCGGAATGCCGATCCCGGCCAGTCCCGCGATCACCAGGTTGATCACCATCGCCGCCGCGATCACGCCGCCCAGCGCCGGAGACCCGAACCAGATGATCCCGACGATGCCCATGAGCACCGCAAAGACGATGCCGTTGGCGAGACCCACGAGAACCTCGCGTCGGATCACCCGCCACACGTTTGCGCCGGTGAGGTCGCGCGTCGCAATGGCGCGCACGGCCACGGTGAGCGCCTGTGTCCCCGCGTTGCCGCCCATGGAGGCGACGATGGGCATCAGGACGGCGAGCGCGACAAATTGAGAGATCGTGTCCTCGAACTGTGCGATCACCATGGAGGCAAGGATCGCGGTGATGAGGTTGACGCCCAGCCACGGAATACGCTGTTTCACCGTATCCATGACACGGTCCGCGAGAGAGCCCTCGCCCACACCCGCGAGACGCATGATGTCTTCTTCGTGTTCTTCATCGAGGACGTTCATCGCGTCGTCGATGGTGATCACGCCGACAACCCGTTCGCTTTGATCCACAACGGGCGCGGAGATCATGTGGTACTGGTTAAACGCGTAGGCCACGTCTGCTTCGCTCTCTTCGACGTGGAAGGTGCGAAAGCCCGGTTCCAAAAGCTCGGTCAGCGGCAGCTTGCGTGGCGCGCCGAGGATTTTACCGAGGGTCACATGCCCGACCGGACGCATCCGCGGGTCGATCAGGACCATGTGATAGAAATCTTCCGGCAGGGAATCGGAATTGCGCATGAAATCAATGGCGTCACCGACGGTCCAATGTTCGGCCCCCATGACGACCTCGCGCTGCATGAGACGACCGGCGGAGAATTCCGGGTAGGACAGCGACTGAACGACCGCGACACGGTCGGCATCTTCGAGCGAGTCGAGAATCGCCTTTTGCGCGTCGTCTTCCAGATCCTCGACCAGGTCGACCACGTCGTCCGAATCCATGTCGCGCACGGCGTCGGCCAAGACATCCGGGCGCAGCACCTGAATGACTTCTTCACGAATCCCCTCGTTGAGTTCCGAGAGGATCTCCCCGTCGAATTCATTGCCATAGAGGAGAACAAGACGGCGACGATCATAGGCGTTCACCTGTTCGAGCAAGTCGGCGATGTCGGCCGCATGCAGCGGCTCCATCAGCTCGATGAGCTTGTCCCGGTCGCCCGTGTCCACCGCATAGAGAATGGCCGCGAGCTTTTTCCCGCTCAGCGCATAGCCATCTTCTTCGGTTTCGGCCTCCGTCTCGATTTTCGTCTCTTCTTCGACCATGCCCTGCCCATTCGTTTCGCTGCGCCGACTGTATGATAGCTTCCCGGGGAGAAACAGGGGCAAGATTGATTTACCTCCCCCTTTGAAGCGCCTAATCTCAAACCTAAGAGTAATCACCAAGAGGCCAAGGGCACCATGGACACGCTGATCGCCGGTCAGGTCGTCACCTATGTGGGCGATCCGTTTGAAATCCCTGCGGAAGAGGCGGTCCAAGTCCTCTCAGACGCGGCGATCCTGATCCGGGACGGGCGTATCGTCTCCGTCGGCGGGCGCGATCATATGCGGCGCAAACACCCGGAGGCCGAATTTCACGATCACGGGCCCGCGCTCATCTGTCCCGGCTTCATCGACGCCCATGCGCATTACCCGCAAACCGCGATGATCGCGAGTTGGGGCAAGCGTCTCATCGACTGGCTCAACACCTACACCTTCCCCGAAGAGGCCAAATTCGCGGACCGCGCCTACGCGAGTGACATCGCGGAGCGCTATCTCGATCTCTTGCTCGCCAATGGCACCACCACCGTCACCTCCTTTTGCACGGTGCACCCCGGCTCTGTAGACGCGCTCTTTGAAGCCGCCGAGCGGCGCAATATGCGGATCGTGGCGGGCAAGACCTGTATGGACCGGGCGGACACGACACCCGCCTTTCTGCGCGACACCGCAAAAGCCGCCTATGACGAGAGCAAGGCCCTCATTGAACGTTGGCACGGGAAAGGTCGCGCCACTTATGCGATCACCCCGCGCTTTTCTCCGACCTCGACGCCGGAGCAGCTCGACGCGCTTGGCAAGCTCTGGGCGGAGCACCCGTCCTGCCTCATGCAAACGCATCTGTCGGAGCAAACCGATGAAATCGAGTGGGTCAAAGGCCTCTATCCAGAGGCGCGCGACTATCTCGACACCTATGAGCAATTCGGCCTCGTGGGCGAAGGCGCTCTGTTCGGCCATGCGATCCACTTGGAGCCGCGCGAGATTGCGCATCTCAAGGCGATGGATTGTTCGCTCATTCATTGCCCGACGTCCAACACATTCATCGGCTCCGGCCTGTTCGACATGGCGGCGCGTAAAGAGGAAGGCCAGCGTGTCGGCCTCGCCACCGACACCGGCGGCGGATCGTCGTTCTCCATGCTGCGCACCATGGCGGCGGCCTATGAAATCGGCCAGTTGAGCCACACCGCGCTTCACCCGGCGCAGCTTTTGTGGCTCGCGACCTATGGCTCGGCCCATGCGCTCCGGATGGAGGACAAGATCGGGTCCATCGCCCCCGGCATGGAGGCCGATCTGACGGTGATTGATCTCGCCTCAACCCCCGCGATCGCCCAGCGCGCCATTCGCGCCGAGACGATCTGGGAAGAGGTGTTTCCGACGATCATGATGGGCGATGACCGGGCCATCATCGCGAGCTACGTCATGGGCGAACGGGCCGCCGTCTGAGCGGCCCTGCCCGCTTAACAACGGCTCCCGAACACCGCGACGCGCAGCCCGCCGGGAGCGAGGCCGATGCCGATGTCCTGAAACTTCGGATTGAGGATATTGGCACGGTGCCCCTCGGAACTCATCCAGCCCTGCACTGCCAATTGCGGCGTCTGGTATCCTTTGGACAGGTTCTCCGCGACCAGACAATAATTATAGCCCGTCGCCTTGACCCGATCACCTGCGGAGGAACCATCCTTGCCCTTATGCGCGAAATAGCCCTTGGCCGACATGTCGCTCGCATGGGTTTGGGCGGCTTGGTAAAGCTGGCCGTTATAGCTCAGGGCCGGAAGCCCGCGTTGTTGGCGCTCAGAATTGATCATCGCGATGAGTTGCGCCTCTTCCTCGATGGCATTGGACGGTGCATTGGCGGCGGTCGCCACCGGGGTGATCTCGCCAAAGCCCACGCCCGGCGCGGGGCTACAGGCGGCCAGCACGGCCAGCCCAACCATCCCCGCTATAACGGAGAGTGCGTTGCGGGGAGTCTGTGCGTGTTGGGTCATCTGCCTGTCCTTCATGTCGTGATCAATTCTGTGGCGAGGCGGCGCTGGGTTTTGAGCGTCGCGCCCATATCGAATGTCGTGATCCGGTTCTGCGCCACCACAGGCCGGCCCTCGACAAAGAGATCGCGCACATTCATCGGCCCTGCGAGCAAAAGCGCGGCCGCGTCCCAACTCCCGGCAGCTTCCACATCCGTCATATCCCAGACGGCAATATCCGCGCGTTTGCCCGGCGCAAGTTGGCCGAGGTCATCGCGGCCCAAAACCTCCGCCCCGCCCCGCGTCGCGATCTCCAACATCTCGCGCGGGCTCATTTTGTCGGCGCCAAAGGCCACGCGCTGCAACAACATGCCGGTACGCGCCTCCATGATCAGATTGCCGGTGTCATTGGAGGCAGAGCCATCAACGCCCAGCCCCACATGGACGCCCGCATCCCGCATCGACCGCACCGGCGCGATGCCGGAGCCGAGGCGACAGTTCGAACAGGGGCAATGGGCCACACCCGTTCCGGTGCGGGCAAAGAGGTCGATTTCCTGCGCGTCGAGTTTCACGCAATGCGCGTGCCAGACGTCAGGCCCGGTCCAGCCCAAGTCTTCGGCATATTGACCGGGACGACAGCCAAATTTTTCGAGGCTATAGGCGATATCCTCGTCATTTTCGGCCAGATGGGTGTGCATCATCACGCCCTTATCCCGCGCCAGAATGGCGGCATCGCGCATCAGCTCGCGCGAGACGGAAAACGGCGAACAGGGCGCAACACCCACCCGGATCATCGCGCCCGGCTTCGGATCGTGAAAGGCGTCGATCACCCGGATGCAATCGTTGAGAATGTCCTCTTCGCGCTCCACGAGGCTATCGGGGGGCAGCCCGCCGAGGCTTTCGCCAATGGACATGGCGCCCCGCGTGGCATGAAGCCGGATCCCCACCGCCCGCGCCGCGTCAATCGTGTCATCCAGCCGCGCACCGTTGGGGTAGAGATACAGATGATCCGAGGTCATGGAACAGCCAGACAGCGCCAGTTCGGCCAATCCCACCATGGCGGAAATGCGCATATGCTCCGGCCCAAAGCGCGCCCAGATCGGGTAAAGCGTTTTCAGCCAGCCGAACAAAAGCGCATCCTGCGCGCCCGGCACGGCCCGGGTCAGAGTTTGGTAGAGGTGGTGGTGGGTATTGACCAGCCCCGGCGTCACCAGACAACCGCGCCCGTCGATGATCTGGGCGTTATCGTCATAGAGTCCCGTGCCGACCGCCTCGATCACCCCGTCCCGGACAAGGACATCGCCGCCTTTGATCTCTTGCCGCGTGTCGTCCATGGTGAGGACGACATCCGCATTCTTGATCAGGAAACAGCGGTGCATGGCTCTCGTCCTCTTGTGACCTCAATACGCTGAGAGTACCGCCAAAGCTGCCTCATGCAACTCTTTGCTCGCGGCCGCGAGTACCCGCCCGCCGTCGAGCACCGGCCCACCCTGCCAATCGGTCACGATCCCGCCAGCGGCTTCAATGACCGCGATGGGGGCGAGGATGTCATAGGACTGGAGCCCCGCCTCGACCACGAGGTCAATCTGTCCTGCGGCCAAAAGCGCATAGGCATAACAATCCATCCCGTAGCGGGTGAGCTTGCACTTTTGCGCCAGAGCGTGGAACGCCTCCCCTTCGACCGTGCTGCCGACCTCGGGAAAGGTCGTGAAAATCACCGCATCTTCGAGTGTCACGCCGGTACGCACCCCCAGCTCCCGCGTGCCATGCGGCCCATCGAGCAAGGAGGTGCCGAATCCGCCGACAAAGCGTTCCCCGATGTAGGGCTGATCAATCACGCCATAGAGGCACTGCGTCGCGTCGCGCACCGCGATCGGAACGCCCCAAGTCGGCGTGCCGGAGATAAAGCCGCGCGTGCCGTCGATCGGGTCCAAAACCCATGTCAGACCGGATTGCCCTTCTTTCGGCGGGAATTCCTCGCCGAGAATGCCGTCTTGCGGGCGGCGGGCCTCAATCACGGCGCGCATCGCTTGTTCCGACCCACGGTCCGCAACCGTCACGGGGTCAAACCCTTCGGTGAGTTTGGATTCGGTGTTGAGTCCCTGCCCCCGGAAATACGACAGGGTGATCTTGCGGGCGGCCTCGGCGGCCTCTTTCGCGGTGGCGATGATCTCGGCGCGATCCTCTGCGCTCACTGTCGTCTCCTGCATGGCCTGCCCTCGCTGTTGTCTTGCTGTGGTTTTCTTCGCGCCTAGCCCGTCGAACGGATCAGGTCAAGAACGCGGCACGCCTCGGGCGGTCTCAGACGCCTCTTTCCCGATCCGCGCACAAAAAGCCCCCGCCGACAGTGTCGCGAGGGCTCATTTCGATCATATCCGTGTCAGCCGGGCGCACGCCCCTTTGGGACCACGCCGCAACCCGCCTCTTAGGCCACGTCAGAGAGAACACGCGCCAGCTCGAACAGACGGCGGCGTTGGTTTTCCGGGATCGCGTAGTAGGATCGCACCAGCTCAAGCGCCTCTTTGTCGGCCAGAATATCCGCCGGGACGTTGCTTTCGCGGCTCTCGGCGTCGGTCACCGGGGCGGATTGCGCGTCCATGCCCTCAAAGAAAAACGCCACCGGAACATCCAGCGCCTCAGCCACATCCCAAAGACGCGACGCGGACACACGGTTCATGCCGGTTTCGTATTTCTGAATCTGTTGAAATTTGATCCCGACCTTCTCCGCAAGCTGCTGCTGCGTCATGCCGACCATCCAGCGACGGTGACGTATCCGCTTGCCCACGTGGACATCTACTGGATGTTTCATGCTGACCGCTCCTTGTATTACAAAGCACGTTATAACCTTAAACGTGTATAGCACATTTCTCGAACACGACGCTTTCGCTCAACCTGTCTTTTTGGACAGTCTCTCCAAACAAAGCGTTAATTATTTGATTTCAGACATAAATATAAAACCAAACGGTCAAAATTAATTACAATCATGGCAACTACTGACACAGATTGCGCTAAACCTCTGCGTGTTTATTGATCATTTTTTGCATTATGCAAAATCCTCGCCACGAGAAAACAAAGCGTCTCAGGACATAATCTGCGCCCAGCGGAGCGATTCATACGCCCGGTTTGAGACATATGGATATGTCACGAAGCGCCGCGTTCCATGGTAATGACCGTAGACAGACATAGAAAAAATCGACACAAACGCCAGCATGACCCAGAGCACCCCGAGAGACATTCGCGCCTGCCGCGTGCGCGCCTTCGACCGCCCTCCGGCCCTTGAGACCCTGTCTTTGCCGACCCCGGCGGAGGGCGAGGTCCAAATCGACATCCGCGCCACCGCGCTCAATTTTGCCGACACGCTGATGTGCAAAGGCACCTATCAGGACACGCCTGAACTGCCCTTTACCCTCGGACTTGAGCTGGCCGGGGACATCGTCGCGGTGGGCGCGGGCGTGACCTCTTTGACCGTCGGGCAAAGGGTCGCCGTCTATGCCGGTCAGGGTGGCTTGGCCGAGGCGGGGAATTTTCCGGCGGACCGCTGCATTCCCCTGCCTGAGGGGCTCGACTATCCGGAGGCGGCAGGTCTTCAGATCGCCTATGGCACCTCGCATATGGCTCTGGAGTACAAAGCCCGGCTTCAACCCGGTGAACGTCTCGTCGTCACCGGTGCGGCGGGCGGCGTCGGCCTCACCGCTGTCGAAATCGGCAAGCTCATGGGCGCGGAAGTCATCGCCATCGCGCGCGGCGCGGACAAATTGGCCATCGCACGACAGGCCGGGGCCGATCACCTGATCGACGCCGACAGCGACGACATTCGCGATCAGATCAAGGCCCTTGGCGGCGCAGATGTGGTCTATGAGGCCGTCGGCGAACCGCTTTATGAGGCCTGTTTCCGGGCCACCAACCCGGATGGGCGCATCCTCCTGATCGGCTTTGCCGGGGGCACATTGCCCAAGATGAAGCCCAACCACATGTTGGTGAAAAACATCACCGCCATCGGATTTTACTGGGGCGGCTATCTGGCCTTTCACCCCGCGCCGCTCAAGGCGTCGCTTGCAAAGCTCTTTGACTGGGCCGCCGCAGGGGACATCAAACCGTATATCTCCCACCGCCTGCCGCTCAGCGAGTATGCCGAGGCGCTGGAGCTGCTGCGCAGCCGCGCGGCGACGGGCAAGGTCGTTCTTCTCCCCTAACCGGCACGCCCAGAATCCACATGCATAGAATTCACAGGCACAGGATTCACAGGCACGGGATTCACAGGCATGGCGCTTATTGCGCCGCCATCCGTGTCGATTGGCGCATGTCAAAGGCCTGACGGATCAACTCCGCGAGATGGTCCGACGCCTCGTTGCGCCTGAGTTCCGAGCGGTAAAAGGTGATCTTCTTGGACGGCAACTCCGGAAGCGCACCCCCGTGCTGGATCGGCTCACACAGCGGCGGGGTCGCCCCCTCCAGCATCGCGTGCACACCGAGGTCCGCGGAGACAGAGGCCTCGATCGTGCGCGACTGGGTGCTCTCAATCGCCATTTCCCACGGGATACCCGCGCGGTCCAGCGCCTCTTGCACGCTTTTGCGGAAGAGACATTGATTTTCAAACGCGAGGCGGAGCGGCCGCTGCCGCCAGGCATTGCCGTTCACGGCACCAATCCACACCAGAGGCAGAATCGCGAGCACCTCGCCCCCCGCATCCACATCGTCTTCGGTTCCGAGGATCATATCCGCGTCGCCACGAGAGAAATCTTCCTTGAGCTTGCGCGTGAAGGAGGAATGAAGCGTGACCCGCATACGCGGATAGGCGGCGTGAAACCGTTGTAGCACCTGGGGGATCGCCGGATAGACGATGTCATGCGGCACACCGAGGACGATCTCGCCCTCAAACTCGGTCGCGGTGAGACGGGCGTAGACCTCGTCATTGAGTTCCAACATGCGCCGCGCATAGGACACGAGCTGTTCGCCCGCCGCTGTCAGGGAAATCTGGCGCGAGGACCGGTCCAGCAATTTGGTATCAAGGCTCTCTTCGAGCCGCTTGAGCTGCATGGACACCGCCGATTGCGTCAGGTTGAGCGCGCCCGCAGCACGCGTCACTCCGCCGCAGTCAGCGACAGCCACAAAAGAGCGCAGAGCGGTGAGATCCAAATTCCTCGGCATATCATTTTCCGTGATGTATTTTCGAACAAGCATTCATTTTACGAATGTAACGCTTTTCGCCATAGATATCACCAGAAATGATTCATTTCCATCCCTAGTTCACGAAACGTTAATACAAAAAGGAAGACCCGATGCAAACTCTGTCCCTGTCCCGCCTGCGTGGCGCGCGTCGCGCGCCCTCCCTCCTGTCCCGTTTCTGGGCCGCCCGCGAGATCGCAAAACAGCGCAAAACCCTTGCAGATCTGGATGATGCCGTCCTGCGCGACATCGGCCTGACCCGCGAAGACGCCCTGCGCGAATCCCAACGTTCGGTTTGGGACGTGCCGCATCACTGGGTGAAATGAGCCAAGATCACCCAAGATGACGATCCCCATGGCCCCAAAGCTGCGCCCCCCATCCCCTCGCACTCCCAGTGCGACCTGACCGCGCCCTTCCCCAGAAGTGGCGCGGTTTTTTGTGCTTGCCCGGATCGCCCGGCACTCGGGGACTGTGGGAGGGTCTTTGACCAGTGGCTTGAAATTTACGGAGAAAGCGCCCAAAGGCCGCCCTCCCCACCTTGAAATCCCCGGCTGCTCTGCCAATATCCTCATAGAGCCCCTGCATTTCGCGGGGCAAACCTATTTGACGCACAGGAGAAAGACTTCAATGGCTGACTACAGAACGATCAACGCGGGTGTTGGCGCACGCACGGCGGAGATCGACGCCGGCCTTCGCGCCCACATGAACAAAGTCTACGGCACCATGTCCGTGGGCCTTTTGATTACTGGCCTTGCCGCTTGGGCGCTTGCAAACCTTTCCGTCACCGGCACGCCGACTGAATACGCTCTTGGCGATGGTGAATACCTCACCGGCCTCGGCTATGCGCTCTACGCGAGCCCGCTGAAATGGGTCATCATGTTCGCGCCGCTCGTCATGGTCTTTGCCTTTGGCGCCGTGATCAACCGCCTGTCCGCTGCCGCCGCTCAAACCTATTTCTACGCCTATGCGGCGATGATGGGTCTCTCGCTGAGCTCGATCTTTCTGGTGTTCACCGGCATGTCGATCGCCCAGACCTTCTTCGTGACGGCGGGTGCCTTCGCTGGTCTGTCCCTTTGGGGCTACACCACGAAAAAAGACCTCTCGGGCTTCGGCTCCTTCCTGATCATGGGCCTGATCGGCATCATCATCGCGTCCCTCGTGAACATCTTCCTGGCTTCCTCCATGCTGGCCTTCGTGATTTCCGTGCTCGGCGTTCTGATCTTTGCTGGCCTCACCGCCTATGACACGCAAAAGATCAAAACCGACTACATCGCGCATGCACATGCGATGGACAGCGAGTGGCTCGGCAAAGCCGCCATCATGGGCGCGCTGAACCTCTACCTGGACTTCATCAACCTGTTCATGTTCCTCCTGCAGTTCCTCGGCAATCGCGAGTGATCTCAGGACCATCCAAATCGAAAAGGCCGCTCTCCGGAGCGGCCTTTTTTATGTCTTACTGCTGGAAACGAGCCCTCACGGCCCAGATCACAAATCCCGCGCCATCTGCACCGCAGGAAGGTGCACACCGGGCTTCAGAGCCAGTTCCACCTCACCCGAGGCCGCGAACCCCTGCGCCTCGTAGAACGCGCGCGCAGAGAGCGTCGAGAGACAGCACATCCGCTCCACCCCCGTCAGTCGCGCGTTGTCGAGGATGTGCCCCAAAAGCACAGAGCCGATGCCCCGCCGCGTGTGATCGGGATGCACCGCCACGCGCCGCATGTGGCCGATCTCGCGCGGGCCGACCCCACCAAAGGGCGTCGCCTGCGTCCAGCCGCCTGCGGCCACGATCTCGCCCTCGCCCGCTTCGGCGACAAAGAACGTCCCGGAGTTGAGCAAACGCGGCGAGGTCAACAACAGGCTCGGCAAGGCGGCTTCCAGCACGGCGGCGTCGTAATGCTGTTTCAAAAGCTGTCCATAGGAGGCACGAAAGAGCGCGTCGATCTCCGCGGTATCGGCCGGCATGGCGGCTCGCACGGTAAAAGGCACGCTCTTGCGAATCTCCTGCGCGCCGTGAACTGCCAGGGCCTCACTGAGGCTCGATGGCACGGGCGAACAGAACCGGCTCTCTGGCCGCTCCCGTTCTCTGAAATAATCGTCGTTATATTCCAACATCTCTCTTCTCCTTGTTGGGTTGCAAAACTTGGGGAGAGAGAGGGAGGCACCGTCAAAAGAAAAACCGCGCTTCCCTCTCGGGTCGCGCGGTTCGAACTGTTCGGTCTTCCGAAGGGCTTACTTAATCTTGCCTTCTTTGTACTCGACGTGCTTACGCGCAACCGGGTCGTATTTCTTTACGACCATCTTTTCGGTCATGGTGCGGGCGTTCTTTTTGGTCACGTAGAAGTGGCCCGTGTCCGCGGTCGAGTTGAGACGGATTTTAATCGTCGTCGGCTTCGCCATTTTTCGTTACTCCAGTTATCTCGTGCGACGGGCGGTCGGGCCAACCCGTGAAATCCTTGAAGCCCGCCTTTTACCCCTTTGCGCCCCCGAGTCAATGGGGTCGACGGAAAAAACGACAGCTTCACCCGCTTTCTCACAAAAAAGGGCAGATCCTCAAATCTGCCCCGTCTGTCCTCTCTCACGTCAGAGCGTGAAACCGGCTCAGATGACGGGTTTCCCCATCTCCCGGTGAATCTCCGCCTGCTTGGCCTCATCGAGCATCAAAGCCTGCGCCAGACCGGTCAAAAACGTCTTCTCCGCCTCGGTATCGACGGAAATGGCCATCAGAGCGGCGGCATAGACCTGCCCCGCCGCCATGGTGCCCGCGTCCTTCGCCAGGGCCATCGGATCGACCGGCGCATCCAGTTGTTCTGTGACAAAAGCGATTTCCTCGTCCGAGGCATCGCTCAGTTGATCGAGAATCTTCGTGCGTTCCTCGGCATCAATCTCGCCATCGGCCTTGGCCGCCATAATCATGGAGCGGATCATGAGCTTGGCGTTCTCTTCCGAGGCCGCGCCCACCGGCGTCCCCTCGGTCACAGAGGCAAACATGTCGGACATGGAGCTCGCGCCCACTGCGGCCGCGCCGGACATGGCCGAAAACAGCGAGCCAAGCCCCGCTTCCGTCGCCTCCGACATATCCGCCGCCTGATTGCCCATTTTCCCCATCATGGAGCGCATCGCCTCCGCCCCACCGGGCATCCCGAATTTCTCCGCCATCTGCCCCATCTGATCGGCAATCCCGCCCGGATTTCCGGACTGGCGCATGGCCTCACGGACGCCGTCGATGCCGCCCATCTTTTTGACTTTCTCAACGCCTTTCGCGGCAGCAAAGCCAATTGCAAGCGTGGTCAGGGTTTTAACGAAACTCATGGGAAACTCCCTCGTGCTGACAGAATGTTAACTCCATAGTGCACGAAAACGATCATCTGCCAACAGGGCAAACCCCATCGCTTCTTATGTCTGCAAATATCCCGGGTGAATTGGACGCGGCGCGGCCAAGAGGGCAGAGCCCTTCAGAACAAAGACGGCAGAGCCCTGAAAAACGACGCGGACAGCCTATAAGCCGGATTCTGTTCCGGGGCTCGCGCCCCTTCGATAATCATTCCTCTAGGCCGCCTGTTACCAGACGGCTCAAGCTGCCAACCCGGATTTCCAAGGCTTGAGCCACCCTGCGGCACGCCGCGTGAAATCCCTATTTGGCATTGCTCCCGGTGGGGCTTGCCGTGCCGCTCCTGTTGCCAGTCGCGCGGTGGGCTCTTACCCCACCGTTTCACCATGACCCTCGTATAGGGGGCCGTCTGTTCTCTGTGGCGCTATCCCTGGGGGTGCCCCCGCCGGGCGTTACCCGGCACCGTTGCTCAAGGGAGTCCGGACTTTCCTCCCCCGTGAGATTGCTCTCTCGGCGGCGATTATCCGGCCATCCGCGTCGCGTGTGGGCTTAGGCGAGCGGGGGGACGCGGTCAACGGGAAAGCGCGTCGCCAGATCGCGCGCCAGCCCCATATCGACGGCATCCAGCGGCCCGGAATGCCCCGGACGAAACCGGCTCCGAAACGCCGGGAGACGCGCCTCCACCGGGCAGTCGGGGTAACCAAAGGTTGAGAGGTCTTGCACAAATCGAACCTTATCGACCTCTTTCACGCCCTCAATCTCGGGAAAAACAGTCAGACCCTGCAAAGCGAGCCGTTTCCAGTCAAACTTTGGACCGGGGTCGATCTTGCGCTCCGGCGCCATGTCGGAATGACCGATCACCCGCTCCGGCGCGATCTCCCAGCGGTCCAAAATCTCTCTGAGCAGCACCTCCAAAGCCGCCATCTGATCGGCGGCAAAGGGTGTGACGCCCGTGTTCGACAGCTCAATCCCGATGGAGCGCGAATTGACGTCCGTCACATCGCCCCACTGCCCCGCTCCGGCGTGCCAGGCGCGCATGTCTTCCTCGACGAGCTGGAAAACCTCGCCCGTCTCAGAAATCAGGTAATGGGCAGAGACTTCAAACTCCGGCGCACAGAGCCGCTCTAACGCCGCCTGACAGCTTTCCATCGCGGTATAGTGGAGCACCACCATATCCGGGCGCGCGCCCTCCCGCCGCGCGCCGAAATTCGGCGACGGGTGAGAGGTGACAGAGACAGGCATAGAGATTACTGACGCGCTTGTGCGGCCAGACGGAACGGCGCGGGATCCCAGCTACAGGCAAAGCCATCGCCATCGGGATCGAGACCCTTGCCGTTCTTTTCAGGGCCACCGCTTTTCAGGAAATCTTCCTGCGCCAGATCGGGCGACGGGTATTTCGCACAGTTGCGCGCGGCCCGCGATTCCGCCCCCGGAATGAGACGCGAATAAATCGGTTGCCCGACCCGGTTGGTCGTGGAGAGCGCAAATTCAACGATGGTTGCCGCATCAGACGTCGGGCGCGACGGCAAGGCGGTCGGCTCAATCGTCACATAGGCTTCCTTATTCGCGGCCACGAACGCGGCGTCCTGCTCGATCGAGCGCTCAGAGGCCACCGCAGAGAAATCATTCTCCGCCGAAATCCCAATGGCATTGCTCACCGCAGAGGCATCGCCAACAGGCGCCGCCGCAGTTTCCGCCTCGGCCGCATCAATCGCCGCAGAGGCCTCTTCGGAGAGCGCGAGCGGCGACAGCCCAGAGGTTGCAGAGCCAGAGCCCTCGCCATTGGCGATCAACTCGGCCTCACGCTGGGCCTGATAATCGGCGTATGAGCCAAATCCAACCCCTGCCCCGCTATCGGGGACAGGCGTTTCACAGGCGGCCAGAACGGCCAGAGAGATCAGGGCACAAGCGGCACGACGCATCGCAAAGCTCCAGAAAAAGGACAGGTAGCCTGTCCCTTACCACCATTTTTCCGGCTTGGAAACAAAGCCTGCGGAGGCTTCGAGCGAATGCGCGATATTCAGCAGATCGCCTTCTTCCCACGGTTTGCCGATGAGCTGAAGCCCAAGCGGCAGGCCGGTCGCCGACACGCCCGTGGGCACGGAAATCCCCGGAAGCCCCGCGAGGTTCACGGTCACGGTGAACACGTCGTTCAGGTACATCTGGATCGGGTCACTCTCCGACACCTCGCCCAAACCAAAGGCCGGGGACGGCGTCGCGGGCGTCAGGATCGCGTCGACACCGGCAGCGAAAACGTCCTCAAAGTCCTTTTTGATCAGGGTCCGGACCTTGCGCGCCTTGTTGTAATAGGCGTCGTAATAGCCCGCCGACAGCACATAGGTGCCGACCATCACACGACGCTGCACCTCATGCCCGAAGCCTTCGGCACGGGTTTTCTCGTACATGTCGTCAATGCCTTCGCCCGCACTGAGCTTAGCGCGGTGGCCGTAGCGCACCCCATCATAGCGCGCGAGGTTGGACGACGCTTCCGCAGGCGCGATGACGTAATAGGTCGGCAGCGCGTACTTGGTATGCGGCAGGGAAATATCGACAATCTCGGCGCCCGCGTCTTTGAGCATCGCGGCCCCATCGTCCCAAAGCTTGACGATTTCGTCCGGCGTACCGTCGAGACGGTATTCTTTCGGGATACCGATTTTCTTGCCACGAATGTCGCCGGTCAGCAAAGCCTCGAAATTCGGCACGGGCAGATCGGCAGAGGTCGAGTCCTTCATGTCGTGGCCACACATGGCCTCCAACATGATCGCCGCATCGCGCACGGATTTGGTCATCGGGCCGGCTTGGTCCAAGGACGACGCAAAGGCCACCACGCCCCAGCGCGAACAGCGCCCGTAGGTCGGTTTGATGCCCACGATGCCGGTGAACGCGGCGGGCTGGCGGATCGAGCCGCCGGTGTCGGTGCCGGTCGCAGCGAGACAGAGATCAGCGGACACAGCCGCAGCGGAGCCACCCGAGGAGCCACCCGGCGTCAGCGGGGTGTCCTCATTGCCACGACGCCACGGGCTCACCGCGTTGCCATAGGTCGAGGTCTCGTTCGAGGAGCCCATCGCGAATTCGTCCATGTTGAGCTTGCCCAACATAACCGCGCCCGCGTCGAAAAGCTTCGATGTGATGGTCGACTCATACTCCGGCTTGAAGCCTTCGAGAATGGCCGAGGCCGCCTGCGTCGGCACGCCTTTGGTGGCAAACAGATCCTTGATCCCGATCGGCAGACCGCACATGGCGGGCGCATCGCCTTCGGCCAGACGCGCATCGGCGGCTTTGGCCTGTTCGCGGGCAATCTCGGGCGTGTTGTGCACAAACGCGTTGAGCGCACCGGCGCCTTCGATCTCAGAGAAACAGGCCTCGGTCAGATCCGCGGAGGTGAAGTCTTTCGCGCGCAGACCGTCACGGGCGGCAGAGAGCGTGAGTTTGTTGAGATCAGACATTATTCCACCACCTTCGGAACCGCAAAGAAACCCTCACGCGCATCGGGCGCGTTTTTCAGGATTTGCTCCTGCATATTGCCATCCGTCACACCGTCTTGGCGGCGCTTGAGACGCTGCGGCGTCACCGAGGTCATCGGCTCGACGCCGTCGACATTCACTTCTGACAGTTGTTCGATAAAGCCGAGCACAGCGTTGAACTCGGAGGCGAGCGCCGGAAGCGCGTCTTCCTCGACCCGGATGCGGGCAAGTTTGGCAACCCGGCGGGCGGTATCAATGTCGATGGACATGGGGCAATGCTCCCTGATTTTTTGGTCACCTGAGGCTTTAGCGTCCCTGTGCGCGGCCTTCAAGCATATGCGTGACATAAACGTGGATCATCCAGCCGAGCATGATGGCGTTGAAGATGTGCCAGAGGAAATGCGTGCCCAGAGGAAAGCCCGCGCAGATCGGCTCATCGAGCCAGCGCATGAAGATGGACAGACAGAGAATGAGCGCCCCGATGGTCAGGCCACGGGCCGTCTGCGGGGCGCGCGTTCTGAGCAAATAGGCATAGATGAAAATGAGCAAGGGCACCGGCGCATAGGCGGACGAGCTTGCCAGACCGAGCTGTGAGAACAGCGGCACGGTCGCGACGGCATAGGGAAAGAACAGGAGCGTGACGAGCACCGATTTCCACGTCTCAAGCCCAAAGTAATCCCGCGTCGCGACAAAGATATAGAGCAGGATGAACCCCACGATGGGAAGCGTATCGACCATCGAGCCCCAGCGCGTCGCCGTGGTGTGAAAGGCAAAAGACCCTAGCCCGATCACAAAGAGAACGACCGCCAAAACCCGGCCCAAAGCGACGTCTTTGGTGCGCGGCCAGATCACCACAGCCGCGATTAAAAAGGCCACATTTGTCAGCGCGTTGACCGGCTCCGCCCAAAAACTGAAATCCGTGCGCTCACAATAGGCGTCAATCTGTTCGCTCCACATGGACCTGTCGCTTTCCCGTGCTAGACTCAGTTCAAACCATAGGGAGAAGTCTGATGAAAATCACCTGGCTTGGCCATTCTGGCTTTCGCATCGAAATCTCTGATCAAACCCTTCTGATCGACCCATGGCTCGCGGGCAACCCGGCCTTTCCCGAAGGCCGTGAAAAAGAGGCGACCGAGGGCGCGACCGCGATTTTTCTCACCCACGGGCATGGCGATCATGCCTCCACCACCATTCCCGTCGCCCAAGAGACGGATGCGATGATCTACTGCATCCACGAGCTGTCCCTCATCTTGGGCGCAGAGGGCGCGCAGGTGACGGGGTTTGGCAAGGGCGGCACGATCACGCTTGGCGAGGGCGACGAGGCCGTCACCGTGACCATGGTCAACGCGGTGCACTCGTCCTCCATAGATTTCAAAGACGGTGCGCCACAATATGCGGGCGACCCGGCGGGGTTCATGATTTCGGGAGAGGGCCACACGATTTATGTGTCCGGCGACACGGACATCATGGCCGACATGGAGTGGTTTGCCGATCTGCACGAGCCGGACATCGGCATTCTCTGTGCGGGCGGGCATTACACGATGGACATGAAACGCGCCGCTTACGTGTGTCAAAAGTTCTTTGATTTCAAAACAGTGATCCCCTGCCATTGGGGCACCTTCCCGCTCTTGGCGCAGAGCTGCGATGAATTGGTCTTTGCGCTCAAAGACGGCGTGGTGAAGGTGCCGGAGGTGCTTACGCCGATTGAGATTTAATCTGAGAGGCGCGCGTCCAACACTTCAAGCACAACGCCCTGCGCCACGCGGGCGGTCTCATCCAACTGTATTAGAAACGCCTCCATCGCCGCCTCGGTCGCGGCGCGATCATAGGGCTCGGTTGTGGCGACGGTGACAACCTCCCCCCGGCTCAGCATCAATGCCCGAAGCGCGTCTTGAAGCTCAGACCCCTCAGAAGTCAGAGCCGCGCGCAAGTCCTTGCGGATCTCCGGCGGATAGGCCGGGATGTCCTGCGCCTCGCCCACGATGCCCTCGCGCAGGGTGTTCAACCGCATCAAAGCCCCCGCGCTGATCGCATTGCCCAAAAGCGACACGCCCAACACGGCGATGAGGGCGACACGCCCCCAGTTCCGCCGCGCACTCCTGTCTTTTTTATGCTCCACCATCACAGACCTCCCATAAGCGCCAAAAGCTCGCGCAGGGTCACAAAGGCAAAGACCTCTTCGCTCAAAGGACCCGAGGACAAGGCATAGCCCAGCGCCACGCCGACGCCCATAAGTCCCGTAAACCCGATGGCCCAAGGCCATGGTTCAGAGAGGACGTCTCCCGCGACGTGGTCGCCCCGCGCGCCCTCCTGCGCGATCTCGCTCAGAACCGCGCGCGACAAAACAGAGACATCCTCGCCGCCCGGCGGATGCATCACAGTCGCCAAGAGGGCCTCAAGCTCCGCATCTGCGTCCTTGTGCTCACCATCCTGCTCAAAATCCTGCATGGATCACTCCTCCTTTTCGATCTGGCGGCGCAGCGTCGCCCGCGCCCGCACCAAAAGTTGTTCCACCGCGCCCTCGCTCGTCTTGAGCACCAAAGCGATCTCACTCGTCGACAGCTCCCCCGCCGCACGCAGCACAAGCGCCCGCCTCTGGCGCTCCGGCAAGGCGTTGATCTGCCGCTGCACCTGAGACAGCCGTTGGCGCGCGGCGAGCCCCTCCTCCACCAAAGGCGTCTCATCGACCGGATCGGCGACGGCCTCCAGCCCGATGAACTGACGAAACCGCCCGCGCCGATTGTGGTCGATGCAGAGGTTGATCGCGATCCGGTAGAGCCACGATGACACCGCGCCCTTGTTCGGATCAAACGACCCGGCCTTGCGCCAGACACGCAAAAACACCTCCTGTGCCACGTCCTCCGCATCCGCGGGGTGCACCAACGTCTGCGCCGCATAGCGCCGGACACCGGGACCATAAAGCGCGATCAGCCGCGCCAAAGCCGCCCGGTCGCCGCCCACAATCGCGGCCATGGCCTCTCGGGCCTCCTGTTGACGCCCCACCTGAGATTGCGTTTGGGGCTGCGTCTGGGCTACGCGCATCTACTCACTCTCGGGCACACACTCTCTCTTAGATACACTGGGGCACCACATCACATCCCCCGTCCACACGCACAGGAAAAAGATGACCCGGGGTGAGAGGGGGGGGGGATGGCACCCCGGGTCCACCATGGCTCAGAGCTTCGATCCCGGCATCGGGATCAGAAACTCGCCTTGGTCAGGAATTTGGAGAGGCGCGTGATTTCATTGCCCTCCAGAACACCGTTGGAATTGCGATCCGCGCGGTCAAAGCCCGGCGCGACCGCGACGAACTCCGCCTCGCTCACCTCCCCGTTGCCGTCGGTATCACGCGCCATCACGCGCTCGCCCGAGGCGCTCCGCCCGTAGCGTTCCCCGAACGCCTCCACATCGCTCTGGGTGATCAGGCCGTTCCCGTCGGCGTCCAAACTGTCAAAGCTCTCCATCTGAAGCGCCTGAAACTCCGCCCGAGACAGCGCGCCGTCCCCGTCCGAGTCATAGGCCATCACGTCAGAGGCGGCGAAAGCGGGGCCTGTCAGGCTCATAAGAACCCCCGCGACAAAATATCGGATACGCATCATGTGCTCCTGTTTGCTTTTGCGTTGTCGATATCCATGAAACGGCGGACATAGGGCGTCCCTACGCCGCCATACGCATTTTCGGCAAGTGTCAGGAATGGCGTGTGTCAGCGTTTCGCCGCAAAGAACGCCTTGAGCATTTGCTCGGCCTCTGTGGCGGCGATCCCGTCGTAAATCTCCGGCGCATGGTGGCATTGCGGATGGCTGAACACCTTTGCCCCCTGTGCCACACCGCCGGATTTCGGATCGGACGCGCCATAATAGAGCCGCGCGATCCGGGCGTTTGACATCGCTGCCGCGCACATCGGACAGGGTTCCAAGGTCACATAGAGATCGAACCCCGGCAAACGGTCACGCCCGAGCGCAGCACAGGCCTGCCGCAACGCGACAATCTCCGCGTGCGCCGTCGGATCGTTGTCCTCGCGCGTGCGATTGCCGCCGCGTCCGACGACCTCGCCCTCGGGCGACACGACGACCGCGCCCACAGGCACTTCGCCCCGCGCTTCGGCCAAGCGCGCTTCCTCTAAGGCCAAATCCATGTAAGAACGAAACGACATGCCCTTTCTTTGGCGCGCAAAACCGCCAAAGGCAAGCAAAGCCCTTTCAAAGAGGGCCGACCCAGAGTATGAGCGCGCCAACGAAAGGCCCTATCATGACCGACTCCGCCAAAACTCCCGAGAAAAAATCCCCGCCGGGCGACCGTATCGCCAAGGTGATGTCGCGCGCTGGCATCGCCTCGCGTCGCGATGCGGAGACGATGATCGAAGAGGGCCGCGTCACGGTCAACGGGCGTAAGGTCACGTCGCCCGCCCTCAATGTCATGCCGAAAGACAAGATCTTCATCGACGGCAAAGAGATGGGCGAACCTGAACCGCCGCGCCTCTGGCTCTATCACAAACCTGCGGGTCTGGTGACGACGAACAAGGACGAAAAAGGCCGCGAGACGGTCTTTGACGATCTGCCGAAAGAGCTTCCGCGCGTGATGTCTGTCGGCCGTCTCGATTTGAACTCCGAGGGGCTTTTGCTTCTGACCAATGACGGTGAGATCAAGCGCAAGCTCGAACTCCCGGACACCGGCTGGATGCGCAAATACCGGGTGCGCGTCAAAGGCACGGCATCGGAAGCCACTCTGGACACGCTGCGCAAAGGCATCACCATCGACGGCGAAGACTTCCAACCGATGGAGGTCGTGTTCGACCGTCAGCAAGGCGCAAACGCCTGGCTCACCGTCGGCATTCGCGAGGGCAAAAACCGCGAAATCCGGCGCGCGATGGAGCACATCGGCCTCACGGTGAACCGCCTGATCCGCATTTCCTACGGCCCCTTCCGCCTCGGCACCCTGCAACCGGGCGCTGTCGAAGAGGTCCGTGCCCGCGTGCTGCGCGACCAGCTCGGCATCGAGAACGAAGTGGATGCCAAAGGCTACCCGAAACGCTCGGTGTCGCGGGACGGCAAACCCGGCGGCCCGCGCAAAGAGACGCTGGGCCGTGATAGCCGCGAGGATCGCCCGTTCAAACGCGGCGGCGACAAACCCAAAAGCCAAGGGTTCAAACGCCGCGACGACGCCGAGGGCGACGATCGCAAAGGCGGGTTCAAACCGCGCGCCCAAGGGTTCAAACGTCGCGATGACTCTGAGGGAGGCGACCGCAAACCCGGTGGGTTCAAACCGCGTGGCGAGGGCTTCAAAGGCAAACCCCGTGGCGACCGTGACGGCAAATCCTTTGGCGACAAGCCGCGCGGGGATAAGCCGCGTGGAGACAAACCGTGGGGCGACAAGCCGCGTGGCGGGAAACCGTCAGGCGACAGACCCGCCGGGGATAAACCGCGCGGCGGCAAGTCCTACGACAACAAACCGCGCGGCCCGCGCAAGGACGGCGACAAGGCGGAGTTCAAATCCCACGGCTACCGCTCCCATGGCGGCGGCAAGGATGGGAAACCGCGCTCTGCCGGATTCAAATCCCATTCCGGCAAGCCCGGCGGGAAGCCGGGCGGCAGACCTGCTGGCAAACCGAGCGGTGGAAAAACTGGCGGCAAACCGCGCAACTCGGACCGCTGAGGGGGAAAGCGCGTAAGGCGCTCCCCTTAACCCTTTCGCACTATGTGATTCCTTCCTATACCTTAAGGGACGGAACTGTGACGTGAGGGGCATAATGAGTGACAGCAAGTTTTCGAAACTGGCTTACTACCTGCTGGTGGCGCTCACCTTTTACGTGACCATCAAAGCGCAGGGGATGTGATGGCCAAGCGCTACGGCTCCACCTACTCCCCTGACGGCTCGGATCACGGCCCCACACAGGGCCAAAAGGACCATATGTCGGGTCCGACAAAAGGTCCGACACAAGTCCGACCCTTTGCCGACAAGAAACCGACCCGTGTTGGAGCCCGTTCCAACCTGTTGTTTTTTGCCGCGATCCCGCTTGCGTGGAAGGCCTTCGCCGCCGAACCTGTCGTCATGGCGGGCTATCTGGCGGCTTTGGGATGCCTCGTCGGCGCGGCCCTTTTGACCCGCGAAGGATTGAAGGCCGAAGAGGCTTATGAGTCCCGCAAAATGGCCCGCCGCCCAGCCATGCCCCGCAAAATCTTTGGCTCCGTGTTGACCGGATTGGGCCTTGGCCTTGTCGGTTGGTTCGGCTGGGGGCCGTTGGAAACCGTGGTTTTCGCGGTGCTCGGCACCGTGCTCCATAGCCTCGCCTTTGGCCTTGATCCGTTGAAAAACAAAGGGTTCGACGAGGTTGACCTGTTCCAACAGGACCGCGTCGCCCGCGCCGTCGATGAGGCCGAGGCGCATCTCAAGACGATGCGCGAGGCGTTGGAGCGCTCCGGCGACCGCGCCGCGCAATCGCGGTTGGATCAGTTCACCACCACCGCCCGTGCCATGTTCCGCACCGTCGAAGACGACCCGCGCGACCTCACGGCGGCACGCAAGTATCTCGGCGTCTACCTGCTCGGCGCGCGCGACGCGACGGTCAAATATGCCGATCTCTGGGCCAAAACCCGCAATGACCAGGCGCGCACCGATTGGTTCGCGCTCCTCGATGATCTCGAAGCCAATTTCGACGCCCGTCATAAGGCATTGCTTTTGGACGATAAAACCGATCTCGATATCGAGATCGACGTGCTCCGCGACCGTTTGGCCCGCGAAGGCGTCATGAAGAAGACCAGTTAAAACACCTGTCACGGACAAGGGGACGTTACATGTCAGAGACCACCCGCCAAAAGGCCGAAGCCGCATTGAAAGACGTCGAAGAGGTGACCGCCGTCATCCTTCCGGAGCCGAAAGGCGAGCTGATCGACCCCTCGACGCTGAGCGAGGCACCTGTTGCTGCCGAGGTAGCGCAGGCGAAGTCCGAGATCGACATGACGGACACCAACTCCATCGTGCGCTTTGGCTCCGCCGCGCAGGCCGAGTTGCAGGAAATCTCGCAAGCGATGTTGCAGGACGTGAAAAACAAGGACGTCGGTCCGGCGGGAGATTCCTTGCGCTCCATCGTGACCACGATCCGCGGCTTTTCCGTCTCTGAGCTGGACGTGCGTCGACAGCGCAGCTGGTGGGAAAAGCTCCTGGGCCGCGCCGCGCCGATGGCCAAGTTTGTCGCCCGCTATGAGGACGTCCAGAACCAGATCGACAAGATCACCGACAACCTCCTCGGCCACGAGCACAAGCTCCTGAAAGACATTAAGTCTTTGGATCTCTTGTATGAAAAGACCCTGACCTTCTACGACCAGCTGGCGATTTACATCGCAGCGGGCGAGTTGAAGCTCAAGGAACTTGATGAAACCGAGATCCCCGCTCTGGCCGCCGCCGTCGATGCCGCACCGGAACAGGATCAGGTGATTAAGGCGCAGGAGCTGCGCGATCTGCGCGCCGCGCGCGACGATCTCGAACGCCGGGTGCATGATCTCAAACTGACCCGTCAGGTGACGATGCAATCCCTGCCCTCCATCCGTCTGGTGCAGGAAAACGACAAGTCGTTGGTGACCAAAATCAACTCGACCTTGGTCAACACCGTGCCGCTCTGGGAAACCCAATTGGCCCAAGCCGTGACGATCCAGCGCTCCGCCGATGCCGCCAAGGACATCAAGGCCGCGACCGATCTGACCAACGAATTGCTGACGGCGAACGCCAAGAACCTGCGTGCGGCCAACAAGACCGTGCGTCAGGAAATGGAACGCGGCGTGTTCGACATCGAGGCCGTGAAAACCGCAAACGCCGAGCTGATCGCCACGATCGAGGAAAGCCTCGCCATCGCCGATGAGGGCAAGCGCAAACGCGCCGCCGCAGAAGAAGAACTCAAGACCATGGAGAGCAACCTGCGCGACACGCTGGCGTCGGCCAAGTCGACCGGCAACGCCTCCGGCCCCTCCGTTCCGAACTGATGCGGGCGCTGCGTCGGCATATTTTGAGCATGAGCGTGGGGGCCGCCCTCACGCTCTCTGCCTGTATGCCCGCGCCCTCTCCCATTCCGCAGCAACGCCCCATGCCTCCGGCGATCACCCCGACCCTCTCCGGGCCGGTCGCGCCGACGGAGCGGAGCCTCGAACTCGAACGCTATTACGCGCGGCTGCAATCCGATCTTTTGACCCGAGGCTTGCTCCGCACGGATGGCGGAGGACCGGATACGCCATTCTCAAGCCGCCAATTGGCCCAGAACTTCAACCAGATCGCGCTCCGGACGGAATATACTTCTGTGGGCGGGCGCTATGTCGAACAGTCGCAGCCGCAAACCCTGCGCCGTTGGACCGCGCCCGTGCGGATCAAACTCGACTTCGGTGACACCGTGAGTGAGGCCGACAAGGCGCGCGACCGCAGCACCCTTGGCAGCCTGACGAGCAAACTGGCCCGCGCCACCAATCACTCGATTTCCGAGACCCGTGGCAGCGCGAATTTCCACGTTTTCGTTTTGGCCGAGAACGAGTTGCGCGATTTTGCCCCGCAGCTTCCCCAGTACATGCCCGGCATTGGCGATGATCTGATCCGAACGATCCAGATGATGGACCGCTCCACCTTCTGCGCAGTTTTGGCGTCTGATCGGTTTAACGACGGGCGGACCACCGATGCCGTCGCCATCATTCGCGCCGAGCTTCCTCCGCTTCAGCGCCTGTCATGCTTCCACGAGGAAATCGCCCAAGGCCTTGGCCTCACCAACGATAGCCCCTATGCGCGCCCGTCTATTTTCAACGATGACGACGAATTCGCGACGCTGACCTCACATGACGAGCTTTTGCTCCGCATTCTCTATGACCCCCGCCTGCAACCCGGCATGTCGCCCGATGTGGCCGACCCGATTGCAAAGGTGATTGCCCGCGAATTGATGGGCGAAGACATCTGACGAAGGAGACCCCCATGGGTATTTTCGACTTTCTCTCTGGCGAATTCATTGACGTCATCCATTGGACCGACGACACGCGCGACACGATGGTGTGGCGGTTCGAACGCGAAGGGCATGAGATCAAATACGGGGCGAAACTGACGGTCCGTGAGGGGCAAGCCGCCGTGTTCGTGCATGAGGGCCAACTGGCGGACGTGTTTACGCCGGGTCTCTACATGCTTGAGACCAACAACATGCCGATCCTGACGACGCTTCAGCATTGGGATCACGGGTTTAAGTCGCCCTTCAAATCCGAGGTCTATTACGTCAACACCACGCGGTTCTCCGACCTGAAATGGGGCACGAAAAACCCGATCATGTGCCGCGACCCGGAATTTGGTCCGGTGCGTCTTCGGGCCTATGGCACCTATACGGTGAAGGTCTCTGATCCGGCGCTGTTCCTCACGGAGATCGTCGGCACGGACGGCGAGTTCACCATGGACGAAATCTCCTACCAGATCCGCAACATCATCGTTCAAGCCTTTTCGCGCATCGTCGCGGGCTCTGGCATTCCGGTTCTGGACATGGCCGCGAACACCGCCGATCTCGGCAAGCTGGTCGCAACCGAGATTTCCAAAGTGGTGGCGGAGTACGGCCTCACCATCCCGGAATTCTACATCGAAAACATCAGCTTGCCCGAAGCCGTTGAAAAGGCGATGGACAAGCGCACCTCGATGGGCATTGTCGGAAATCTCGACAATTACATGAAGTTCAATGCCGCCGAAGCCATGGGCGCGGAGAATTCCGCCATGGCCGCCTCGATGGGGGCTGGCATGGGGGCCGGTCTTGGCATGGGCATGGCCCAACAAGGCCCCTGGGGCGCACGTCCCGCCGCAGCAGCCCCTGTCGCGCAGGCCGCCCAAACGCCCCCTCCCCCGCCGCCGGTCGAGCACGTCTGGCACATCGCGGAGAATGGCGCGACCAAGGGGCCCTATTCCAAGGCCGAGATGGGTCAAATGGTCACCAAAGGCGCGCTCAAACGCGAGAGCTATGTCTGGACGCCGGGTCAGGACGGCTGGCTCAAGGCCGAAGATGTCCAAGAGCTCGCCCAGCTTTTCACCATCGCCCCGCCGCCGCCGCCCCCGGGTGTGTGAGCCGCGCTGATGTGTTCTCCGAGCCCACTCCCACAGAGCGGGTCTTTCCCCGCTCTGGACCTGCGTGCCTGTGATTTCGAGGGCGATGTGGCCCGCGCCGAGGCGATGGCCGGTCTTGCTCTGCGCTTTTCCGGCTATGGGTCGGGCTATCATTCTGTCGCGCCCCTGCCGCTTGCGGAAACCGCGAGTTGGGACCGCACGGGTGCGCCGAGTGTGATCGGCAAGGCCGCGATTGTCGAGGCCCTCGCGCCGCTCACCGCGCCCAGCGATCTTTATGTGACGCAGATCGTGATCGAGGGCCGCGCCGCCACCGTCTCCGGCCACCTCACACGTGAACAGGGGGCCATCCTGTTCTGCCATGTGCTCCGGTTTACCACGCCCGAACGCTCCGAGATCGCGCAGATCGTCAGCTTTGAACACCGCCAATAGGACCGCCCGATGATCCCCGAGACAGACGCGCCCAATATGACCGAGGACCACCGTTTCCCGTGTCACACCTGTGGCTCCGACCTTCGGTTTGATCCCGAGCGGGGCGATCTCGTGTGCGATCA
This sequence comes from Abyssibacter sp., assembly GCA_964220165.1. Taxonomy (GTDB): domain Bacteria; phylum Pseudomonadota; class Alphaproteobacteria; order Rhodobacterales; family Rhodobacteraceae; genus Celeribacter. Next base: position 21,429 of record CAXPTW010000021.1, on the reverse strand, counting down.
CTGCGGCAGTCACGAGGCCATCGAGAGCGGCCACCTGCCCGACCCGCGCGAGCTGAGCTACACGCAGGCGCTGCGCGAGGGACTTGGACAGGATGGCCCCTCAACTGAGGGCGCGAACACCGAAGATATCCGCGTCTCCCAATGTCCGAATTGCGGTGCGCGTATTCAGTTCGATGACACCAGCCACGCGACCGAATGCCCCTATTGCGCGACGCCGGTTGTCACCGACACAGGCGCGCTCCGACAGATCAAACCTCAGGGCGTTCTTCCCTTTTCGATCTCGGAATCTGTCGCCCATGACGCCATGAGTGACTGGCTCGGGCGGCTCTGGTTCGCCCCCAACGCGCTCAAGGCCTACGCTCGCAAAGGTCGGCGGCTGAACGGCGTCTACATGCCCTATTGGACGTTTGATGCGCAGACGGCGAGCGACTATCGCGGCGAGCGGGGCAATGATTACTATGTCAATGTGACCGTAAACGGCAAATCGCGGCGGCAACGCCGGACGCGCTGGCATCACGTCTCCGGCCATGTCCGCCGCGCCTTTGACGATGTGCTTGTGCTGGCGTCCAAGGCATTGCCTCTCAAATACACGCGCGCTTTGGGGCCCTGGGATTTGTCGGGGCTGGAGCCCTATTTGCCGGACTATCTCGCGGGCTATGATTCCGAGGCCTATACGCTCGGTCTCGAAGACGGGTTTGTCCAAGCGCGCGACCATATGGCCGCCGTCATCACCCGCGACGTCAAATTCGACATCGGTGGCGACCGTCAGCGCATTCACGACCTGAAGACGCAATATTCCAACGTCACCTACAAACACATCCTCCTTCCGGTCTGGTTTGCCGCTTACAAATTTCGGGGCAAAACCTATCGCTTTGTCGTCAACGGGCGCACGGGACAGGTTCAGGGCGAACGCCCCTATTCCGCGATCAAAATTGTCTTTGCCGTCCTGCTCGGCCTGATCGTTGCGGGCGGGATCGGCTATCTCATCGCTCTCCAAGAGCAAGGCGGGTTCTGACATTTTTTCTTGCACAGATAGCGCTAACAATTCACAAAGGCGACGCATAGACACTGGGAGACCGTCATGATCCTCTGCGCCGGAGAAGCTCTGATCGACATGTTGCCGCGGCAAACGACCCTCGGCGAGGACGCCTACGCCCCCTACGCAGGTGGCGCCGTGTTCAACACTGCGATTGCACTTGGGCGCTTGGGCGCGGATGTCGGGTTTTATTCGGGCTTTTCGCAGGATTTCTTTGGCGATCTGCTCAAGGAAAAGCTTGCGGAAAGCCATGTGGACGGCCATCTCGCGCTCACCGTGGATCGCCCCTGCACCGTGGCCTTCGTCAAACTTGTCGATGGCCATGCGACCTATGCGTTTTATGACGAAAACACCGCCGGGCGCATGCTCACGGTCGAGGATTTGCCCGAACTGCCGGATGCGGTCAGTGCGGTATTCTGCGGCGGCATCTCCCTCCCCGTTGATCCCTGTGGCGCGGCCTTTGAAACGCTCTACACAGAGGCTTCTGAAACCCGCGTCACCATGATGGATCCGAACATTCGACCGGATTTTATCCGCGATGAAGCGCATTTTCGTGCACGGATCGAACATATGCTGTCCAAGAGTGACATTGTGAAAGTCTCCGACGAAGACCTCGCCTGGATGCTCGGCGACGCGCCACTCGAAGACCTGATTGCCCGCGTTCTGACTATGGGACCGAAGCTCGTGTGCCTGACCGAGGGCGGTTCTGGTGTACGGGGCTTTATGGCGGATCATGTGGTGCATGTGGCCGCCGAAAAGGTGGAGGTCGTGGACACCGTCGGCGCCGGGGACACGTTCAACGCCGGACTTTTGGCGGCGCTTCAAGACCAAGGCAATCTGACGAAAGCGGCGATTGCGAGCCTGAGTGCCGACGATTTGCGTGCCGCGCTGAGCCTCGGCGCGAAAGCCGCCGCCATCACCGTGTCCCGTGCGGGCGCCAATCCGCCGTGGAAAGAGGAGATCGCCTGAGATGCGCGCGCTCATTCAACGAATCTCTGAGGCCGCCGTGCATGTGGACGGCGACTGCGTCGGTCAAAGCGGCCCCGGCCTTCTCATCCTCGTCTGCGCGATGCAGGGCGACGGTCCGGCGCAGGCCGAGAAACTCGCCGCCAAAATCGCCAAGCTGCGCATTTTCAAGGACGACGCGGAGAAAATGAACCGCTCCGTGCGTGACATCGGCGGCTCGGCCTTGGTGATCAGCCAGTTCACTCTCGCCGCCGAGACGAAGGGCAATCGCCCGGGCTTTTCCACCGCAGCACCGCCCGCAGAGGGCAAGGCGCTCTATGAACATTTTACCTCTGCGCTGATCGCCGAGGGCGTGCCCTGTGAAAACGGGATTTTCGGTGCGGATATGAAAGTGTCTCTGATCAACGACGGTCCGGTCACCATCTGGCTCGACACAGAGGCCTAGCGCCCTCCCTGCCGCCACTCTCCCCCATGGACCTTTGACCCGCGATGTCCTAAATCGGCAACGAGAGACAGAGGCCGGAGACCATGCAGACGCTCACCCTGACCGCCACTACCGAAGCGGAGACCGCCAAGATCGCCATGGCGCTGGCGGCGCATTTGCGCGCGGGCGATGTAGTGGTGCTGGACGGCAGTTTGGCTGCGGGAAAGACGTTTTTCACCCGCGCGCTGGTTCGGGCGCTTGGCTCCGATGAGGCTGTGACCAGTCCGACCTATACGATCGCCAATCTCTATGAGACCTCCAAAGGTCAGGTGATCCACGTGGATGCCTACCGGCTCAAAGGGGCGCAGGAATTCTATCACCTTGGCCTGGAAGACGAGATGGATACGGGCATTTCCGTGATCGAATGGGGGTCACGTTTGGACGGCTATTTCGACGCGCCGCTGTCGATCCAGATCGGGTTCGGCGCGGAAGAGACCGCACGCACCCTGACTTTCACCGCAGATGCCCCCCGTTGGGGCCCCGTTTTGGAGGCACTCGCATGACGGTCACCCTTTTGTTGCAGGCCTCGAACGGCGTTCCCGCCCTCGCCTTGGGACAGGGCGATGCGCTTGTGTTCGACAGCTCGAAAGATCCGGAGCTTGCGGGCTCTCGCGCTTATCGCGCGGTCTTGGAAACCGGGATCGCGCGCACGGGGCTGACCCTGTCTGATCTGTCCCTCATTGCCTGTGACATCGGTCCCGGCGGCCTTGGCGTCACGCGGACGGCGGCGGCCTTTGCCAATGGGTTGGGATTTGCGCTCCGCCTTCCTGTTCTGGCGCTGCCGGCCTTTGAGCTGTTGGGGGCGGAGGTGGCTGGAGAGCACCCTGTTGCGCTCCTGCGAAAAGCGGCGCGTCCCTATGTGCATTTTGGGACCTATGAGGCGGGAAAACTCGTCTCATACCAACATTGCCCGGCGATAGATGCGGTGGATACGCTCTCAAAGTTGGACGCATACGATTTGGCCGGAAATGTTGAGGTGGAGGGGCACCCGGCCCCCGTGACCAATATGGCGACCATGGAAACCATGCTGAAACTGGCCCTTGCCGCGCCGCGTCCGGCGACAAATTCACGCGCCCATCCGATCGTGGAGGTTCTCGAATGACACACACAGCCAAGGATATTGCGCAGGCGCTGACGAATGGCGGTGTTGTGTTGCTTCCGACAGACACTGTGCTTGGCCTCGCCGCCTCGCCCGCGCATGCGGACGCCGTCGACCGGATTTATGCGCTCAAACAGCGCCCACGGGACAAGAACCTCCCTATCATGGTGGCGGATGCCGACCAGATTTTTGAGCTGGGAGCGGATGTCTCCTTTAGCGCGGCAAAGCTTTTGGCGAGTCGGTTTGTGCCCGGCGGCTTGACGCTCGTCCTGCCGATAGATGAGCCGCGCGCGCCGAAATGGCTCGCCGGGCGGAGCGAGATTGCCGTGCGTATCCCCAATAACGCGCTTTTGTTGCAGACCATGCAAATCTGTGGCCCGCTGATGGTGACCTCGGCCAATCGGTCAGGGGCAGACACGCCCGAGACGACCGACGAGGCGCTCGCACAGCTCACCGGCGCCCCAGATCTGACCGTCCCCGGGACAAGCGCAGCGCCCGCCCCCTCGACCATCGTGAATTGCACGGAGGAACCCGTGCGGATCGAACGGCTGGGCGTGGTGAGCGAGGCGGAGATCGCCGAGGTGCTCGAATGACCGAACTGGTTCTGGGGATCGAGACCTCTTGTGACGACACCTCTGTTGCGCTGGTGGATCGAAACGGCACTGTGGCGGCGATCAAAACCGTATCACAGTTCGAAATTCACGATGCTTTTGGTGGGGTCTATCCAGAGCTTGCCTCTCGCGCCCATCTTGAGGCGATTTTGCCGACCATCGAAGGCGTGATGGCGGAGGCCTCCGTGACACCCGCCGATCTGACCGCCATCGGCGTGACGCGCGGGCCGGGGCTGATTGGCTCTCTGCTGGTCGGATTGTCCACTGCGGAGGCGCTCTCCATGGGCTGGGGCGTGCCGGCCTATGGTGTGAACCATCTGCGCGGACATATCCGCTCCGCCGAGTTGGAACAGGGAAAGACCGAATTTCCAGCAGTGGTCATGCTGGTCTCTGGTGGCCACACCCTCATCGCGGAGCTGACGGACCCGTGGTCCTATCGCCTGTTGGGCACGACGCGCGACGACAGCGTGGGCGAAAGCTACGACAAAGTGGCGCGGATGTTGGGCCTTGGGATGCCGGGTGGCCCGGCCATCGACAAGGCGGCCAAGTGCGGCACGCCGGTGTTGCGCCTCCCCCGTCCGATGAAGAATGAGGGCTATGAGTTTTCATTCTCCGGGCTGAAATCCTCGGTCGCGCGTCATATCGAACAGCACCCTGAGGTGTCGCTAGAGGATATGTCTGCGTCGTTCGTGGCCTCCTGCATGGATGTTCTGGCCGCGAAAGCGGACCGCGCGCTGAGCGAGTGCAAACCCCGCTCGCTGGTGATCGTGGGCGGTGTCGCGGCCTCACCGCAACTCAGGGACGCCATGTCAGAGATCGCAGACCGTCACGGAGTCGAACTGTGCCTGCCGCCGGTCAAATGGGCGACGGACAATGCCGCCATGATCGCCATGGCGACTTGGGATTATATCGAGCGCGGTATTCAGCCGGGGTTGGAGCCAAAGCCCAACCTCAGCCTTGAGACACCCTAACTACAGCACACCCGACAGTTTGAGCCGTTCCCGCGCCGTCTCCACCGCATCAAGCGCCTCTGTGAGGTCGTGATCGCGGGTGCGGTGGTTCACGAAAGCGGCGCGCAGACAGGTGATGCCATCGACATGGGTCGTGGAAAACACAGCCTTGCCAGAGAGTTGCAGCTCATGGCTGATCCTTGTGTTCAAGGCACTTTGCTCCTCGGGAGAGAGGCTCTCAGAGGCGGTGAAGACCACGAGGTTCGAGATCACAGGGGCCATGAGGCGCAGGCCGGGGCGGGCCTCGACCTCTGCGCCAAAGCGGGTGGCCTGCTGACAGTTCATCGTGATCGCCGCACCGAGACGGGCCTCTCCGAGACTTTCGACCGCCATCCAAACCTTGAGTGCGCGGTTGCCGCGCGACAGGTCCACGCCGTAATCGCAAAACCACGGCTCCGCCCCCGCAAGTCCGGCAGATTGCCCCTCAAGATAGGCGGGACGCGCGGCGAAGGCGGCGCGTTGGTCGTTCTCATCGCGGATGAGCGCAAGGCCACAGTCGTAGGGAATGGAAAGCCACTTGTGGAAATCACAGGCGAGGCTATCGGCGCGCTCAATCCCGTCGGTGAGATGCCGCCAAGGCGTCTCCGCCAGCCGGGTCCAGGCCCCAAAGGCGCCGTCCACGTGGAGCCAAAGGCCCTCGTCCTGGGCGATTTGGGACAGGGTTTCGAGGTCATCAAAGCGCCCCATATCGACGGACCCCGCCGTGCCGATCACCGCAAAGGGCGTAAGACCGGCGGCTTTGTCACGCGCAATCGCGGTCCGAAGCGCGTCGAGGTCCATGCCCATGTCGCCCTCGGGGATCTTCCTCAAAGCGTTTGAGCCAAGCCCCAGAAGCTCCATCGCTTTGGCAGAGGAACTGTGCACCCCCGCTCCGGCGTAGGCCACGAGGGGCGCGTTTTGCACACCGTCTTGTCGGGAGGCCGCGCCAAGTGCCCGGGTGCGGGCCGCCATGAGGGCCACGACGGTGGCTTGCGATGTGCCGGTGACGAGGACGCCCGAGGCGGTGTCGGGAAAGCCCATCACGCGACGCGCCCAGTCGATCACGGCGCGCTCGACATAGCTCGCCGCGTGATCGCGCCCGCCACAGTTGGAGTTCATCGTGGTGGCAACCAGCTCGGACAACAGACCCTGAGCCAGTCCGGTGCCATGCACCCAGCCCCAAAAGCGCGGGTGGGTGTTTCCGGTGTGGTACGGCAGGATTTCGGAGACCATGCGGCGGGTGGCGGCCTGTTCGCCGTGCCCCTCCCCCGACAAGGCCAACTCAGGGATCGCCTCGCGCGGCATCAATTGCCACGGGTGTGTGCGCGCGTCCCGAAGACGATCGACACAGAGGTCAAGGAGCGCGTGCGCCTCAGCGCGAAACGCCTCCCAATCCTCGGGGTCCAGCCCCTCTGGGTGTTGTGAATGATCCATAACCGCCGCTCCTCCCGGAGGGGCTTTTAGGCGATGGGCGTTAGAAACTAAAGCCCGGCAAGCTGTCCATCGCCGATTTTAGCGCCGCGCCCCAGCTTTCAGAGATTTCCCGGTAATAGGGATCGTCGGCCTCGATGCGGCGTTGATGTGCCACTTTGAGGGTGTTTTTCTCGATCACCTGTAGATCGAAGGGAAGCCCCACAGAAAGGTTTGCTTTCACCGTGCTATCAAAAGACACGAGCATCAGTTTGACCGCATCCTCAAAGGACATATTCGGCTCATAGGCCCGCACGAGGATCGGTTTGCCGTATTTGGTTTCGCCGATCTGAAAGAAAGGCGTCTCTTTTCCAGCCTCGATAAAGTTGCCTTCCGGGTAGATCAAAAAGAGGCGCGGCTGGGTGCCTTTGATCTGACCGGCCAAAAGCACAGTGGCGTTGAACGCGCTGTCGGCGCGCTGACCTTCGTCGGCATGGTTTGAAATGACGTCTTTGAGCGTTCTCGCTACGATCCGCGCCACTTGGAACATGGAGGGCGCGGACAGGATGTCCGGCTCGCGCTCCCCCGGGGCCTTGGTCCGTTCATCGAGTAGAGAAACGAGCGCCTGCGTGGTCGCCAGATTGCCCGCCGTCATCACCGTCAGGACACGATCATTCTCCGCTTCCCATGTGAACATCTTGGAAAACGTAGAAATGTTATCGACGCCCGCGTTGGTCCGGGTGTCGGACATCAAAACGAGGCCCTTGTCGAGCATCATACCGACGCAATAGGTCATGGCGGCAGCAGCCTTATTGTTGTTGCTTTTGCTGTTGGGCGACTTCGATCTCGACAGACAGAGTCTCTCCCTCGCCACCGAAGCGTGTTCCTGTTACAGGGGCTGCCCCCTGATAGTCCAGCCCTGTTGCAACGCGCACGTAACGTTCATCGGGACAAATCTCATTGGACACGTCGAACCCGACCCATCCAAGGCCATCCACATGCGCCTCCGCCCAGGCATGGGTGGCGTCCTGCATCGTGCGGTCGTCCATCATCAGATAGCCAGAGACATAGCGCGCCGGGTAGCCCATCTCACGGGCAGCGGAGATAAAGACATGGGCGTGGTCCTGACAGACACCTTTGCCCTCAGAAAGGGCCTCTTCGGCGGTCCAATCCGGTTCGCTCGCCCCGATCTCATATTTTACGGCGGTCCCGACCAGGCGCGACAGGGAATGCAAGCGGTCCAGATCGCTCTCGCCCTCAACCTCACGCACGAGACCGCGTACACCTGCCCCCGCCTTGGTGAGCGGCGTGACCTGATCGAAAAGCCAGATCGGCGCGGGACCGATGTGACGGCCGACGACACCATGGGTTTCACTGATCTCCACCATGCCCTGACAGCGGATCACCAGTTCATGTGTATCTTTCTCAAAGGAAATCAGATCGACCACATTGTTCATGTGATCCGTGTAGGAGAGCTGTTTCTGACCGCCCTCAATGGAGATGTCCCAGCTCATGACCTCTTGGCCATGGCTGTTCTTCGGCGTTTTGCGCAGCTGTTGAAGCCCGTAGGTGACCGGGTTCTCGAACGTGTAGCGGGTGGTGTGGCGAATAGAGAGTAGCATGGGCATCACTCGTAGAACCGGTAGTCTATTTCGATCTGCCTGCCGAGCACGCTCAGGGAGGTCAGGACGGACTGAATATATTCATGCAGGCCCGCCTCAAACACGACCTCGATGTCGTTATGCAGGAAACTCTCGACGAGAGATTGTGCCAGCTTAGACGAGGCGGGGTCTTCATGATAGTCCTGCGCAAGATACCGCAGGTTCGAGTAGATTTTTGTGACGCAGAAATTCAGCGACCGCGGCATGCGTTTGTCGAGGATCAGGAATTGCGCGATGTCGCGCGCGTTCACCTCGGAGCCATAGGCCATACGGAAGCCACCGCGTGCGGAGACGCCGCGCAGGATGGTTTCCCAATGCACGTTGTCGATGGAGGAGCCCACAGACATCGCCGAGGGCAAGAGGACGTAATATTTCACGTCCAAAATCCGCGCCGTGTTGTCGGCCCGCTCCAGAAACGTCCCGAGCCGCGCAAAGTCGTAGATGTCATTGCGGAGCATCGTGCCATGGGTCGCGCCCCGGACCAATGCCGTGCGTTGGCGGATCTGTTCGAGGACGGCGGGCAGATCGCGTTCGCTCACCTTCCGTTTAAGCGCGTCGCGAGTGTTCATGTAGCACATGTTCACCGCCTCCCAGACCTCATGGGTCAGGGCCGTGCGCACCAGACGCGCGTTCTGGCGTGCGGCAGAAATCGTCGAGAGGACGGAGGACGGGTTGTCCATGGAGCGCAGCATCCAGTCGATAGCTGCCTCTTTTCCTACCTCGTCATGGCTCTCATTAAACCCATCGAGCACCGAGGCCGTCTGCATCACGGAAGACCATTCGTCCTCATCCTGTCCAAGACGTGTGAGACCAATGCGCTGTCCCGTCTCGATCAGGCGTGCGGTGTTCTCCGCCCGTTCGAGGTAGCGGTACATCCAGTAGAGGCCGTTTGCGGTTTTTCCCAGCATATCTTTTGTCCTCCGCCCTTATTCTTCCAGCACCCAAGTGTCCTTGGTGCCGCCGCCCTGACTGGAGTTCACCACGAGCGAGCCTTTCTTGAGCGCCACACGGGTGAGACCACCGGGGGTGATCTTGATCCCTTCCGGGCTACAGAGCACGAAGGGGCGCAAATCCACGTGACGGGGCGCAAGTCCGGCCTTGGTAAAGATCGGCACGGTGGAGAGGGAGAGCGTCGGCTGGGCAATGTAGTTGCCCGGCTTGGCGGTGAGTTTCTTGCGGAACTCGGCGATTTCCTTCTTGGACGCCGTCGGTCCGATCAGCATGCCGTAGCCACCGGAGCCATGCACTTCCTTGACCACCAGCTCTTCGAGGTTGTCGAGCACATAGGCGAGACTGTCCGCCTCGGAACAGCGCCAGGTCGGCACGTTCTCAAGGATAGCTTTCTCGCCGGTGTAGAATTCGACGATGTCCGGCATGTAGCTATAGATCGCCTTGTCATCCGCGATGCCTGTGCCGGGCGCGTTGGCGATGGTGATCCCGCCGGAGCGGTAGACATCCATGATGCCGGGAATGCCGAGCGCACTGTCCGGATTAAAGTTCAACGGGTCGAGGAATTCGTCATCGACACGGCGATAGAGCACGTCGATCGGTTTGTAGCCCTCGGTCGTGCGCATCTGGACGCGACCATCGACGACACGAAGATCGTGCCCCTCAACGAGTTCCACGCCCATTTGGTCGGCGAGGAACGAGTGTTCGTAATAGGCGGAGTTATAAATCCCCGGCGTGAGCACGGCGACCGTCGGCGTCCCGGAACAGCGGGCCGGCGCACAGGCCGCGAGCGACTGGCGCAGCGACGTCGGGTAATTCTGGACCGGCTGCACGCGGTTTTTAGAGAAGAGCTCCGGGAACATCTTGAGCATCGTTTCCCGGTTTTCCAGCATATAGGACACACCAGAAGGTGTGCGCGCGTTGTCTTCGAGCACGTAGAACTGATCCGGCCCAGTCCGCACGAGGTCGATGCCCACGATGTGGGTGTAGATGCCGCCCGGCGGGGTCATGCCGTTCATCTGCGGCAAGAAAGCCTCGTTGCGGGCAATCATTTCCTGCGGAACGCGGCCCGCTTTGATGATTTCCTGGCGGTTGTAGATATCGTGCAAAAAGGCGTTGATCGCCCGCACGCGTTGCTCGATCCCTTTGGAGAGCCGCTGCCATTCGCGCCCGGCAATGATGCGCGGAATGATGTCGAAGGGGATCAATCGCTCCTCGGCTTCGGCCCGCCCGTAGACATTGAACGTAATGCCCATAAGGCGGAACACTTCTTCCGCTTCGCGTTGCTTCGCCCGGAGCCGTTTGAGGTCTTCTCCCTCAAACCAGCTTTGGAATTCTGCGTAGGGCTCACGCAAAGTCTCGTCACGGCCCCACATTTCATCAAAGATGTTTTTCTCGCTCATGACTCTTTTCTAGAGCTCTCCAAAGAGCGTCGACAATCGAATTCGCTCAGACACGGAAACGTTTGCTCACTCACAGAACACGCCGCATATTTTTTGATCACTTTTTTGACCCCTCGCGGAACCATAGCCCAAGCATTCTTTTCCAATGCAATTTCGTTGGCGCTATCGCCTCTCGCACGCGACAGAAAAACCGCAAAGAAAAACGGTATACCACGGCACACATTGACTTACCGCCCCCATTTCGTTACGCGCATGGGCAAGACCTGACGGGGCATTTAGACCCGTCGACAGAATCGTCACAGTGGAGGACCCTCATGGCCGACAAGACCCCCGACATCATCTATACCATCGTAGACGAAGCGCCCGAGCTCGCGCGTGGATCTCTCCTGCCGATCATCGACAGCTTCTCCAAAGCCGCAGGGATCGAGGTCGAAACCCGCGACATCTCCCTCGCTGGTCGTATCCTGGCCCTTTTCCCCGATCTTCTGACCGAAGAGCAGCGCGTCTCCGACGACCTCGCCGCCCTCGGCGAACTGGTGAAGACCCCCGACGCCAACGTCATCAAACTCCCGAACATCTCCGCCTCTGTGCCCCAGCTCGAAGCCGCCATCGCTGAGCTTCAGTCCCAAGGCTACCCGATCCCGAACTACCCGGCTGATCCGCAAACCGACGAAGAGAAAGCCGTCCGCGCCAAATACGACACCGTCAAAGGCTCCGCCGTGAACCCGGTTCTGCGCGAAGGCAACTCCGACCGTCGTTCCGCCAAAGCCGTCAAAGAATACGCCAAAGCCAACCCGCACCGCATGGGTGAATGGACCTCTGCGTCGAAAACCACCGTCGCCTCCATGGACGGCAACGACTTCTTCGCCAACGAGATTTCCACCACCATCACCGCCGCACAGGCCGGTGGCGCGAAAATCGTGTTCAAAGGCAAAGACGGCACCGAGACCGTTCTCAAAGACGGCCTGAAGTACGGTGAGGGCGAAGTGGTCGACGCCACCTTCCTCTCCGCCAAGGAACTCCGCAAATACATCAAGGCCGAGATCGAGAGCATGGAACCGGGCGTTCTCTTCTCCGTGCACCTCAAAGCCACGATGATGAAGGTCTCCGACCCGATCCTCTTTGGTCACTTTGTGTCCGTCTACATCGAGGACTTCCTCGCAAAACACGGCGACAAGCTTGACTTCAACCCGAACGGTGGCCTCGGTGCGCTTGAAAAGCTCATCAAAGGCAATGCCGAGATGGAAGCCGATCTGAAAGCTGCCCTCGCCGCCAAGCCGCCGCTATACATGGTCGACTCCGACAAAGGCATCACCAACTTGCACGTGCCGTCTGACGTCATCATCGACGCCTCTATGCCCGCCGTGATCAAGGCTGGTGGCATCGGTTGGGGCCCGGATGGCAAAGCCGCAGACACCAAATGCTGCATCCCGGACAACTGCTACGCGCCCGTCTATGACGAGACTGTGGAGTATTTCAAAGAGACCGGTACGCTCGATGTCACCACCTGTGGCGCCGTGTCCAACGTCGGCCTGATGGCGCAAAAGGCCGAGGAATACGGCTCCCACCCGACCACGTTCGAGGCACCTGCCGATGGCACCATCTCCATCGTGCTCGACTCTGGTGAGGTTCTCCACGCCCAAGACGTGGAAAAAGGCGACATCTGGCGCTCCTGCACCGCGAAAAAAGCGCCGATCCTCGACTGGATCAAAACCGGGATCGAGCGGTTCGACGCCGAAGGCACTGGTGCCTTCTGGCTCGACGCCAACCGCGCCCACGACGCCGAGCTGATCAAATATGTCGAACCCGCGCTCAAAGAAGCTGGCAAAGACATCCCGATCATGGCGCCGCGCGAGGCCACCCGCTTCACCTGGGAAGAAATGCGCAAAGGCAAGAACGTCGTGACCATCACCGGCAACGTGCTGCGCGATTACCTCACCGACCTCTTCCCGATCCTTGAGCTTGGCACCTCCGCCAAAATGCTCTCCATCGTCAAACTGATGAACGGTGGCGGTCTTTTTGAAACCGGTGCCGGCGGCTCCGCGCCGAAGCACGTGCAGCAGCTCCAGGAAGAGAACCACCTGCGTTGGGACTCGCTCGGGGAATTCTGTGCCCTTGGCGAAAGCTACATGTTCCTCGCCACCAAAGACCGCCCGAAAGCGGCGGTTCTCGGTGCCGCCGTCGAAGATGCGACGCAAAAGCTTCTCCTTGAGAACAAATCGCCGGAGCGCAAAGTCGGCCAGAACGACAACCGCTCCTCGCACTACTGGTTCGCCCGCTACTGGGCCGAGGCCCTCGCCGCCCAGGGTGACGACGCAGACCTCGCCGCGCACTTCGCTCCGATCGCGAAAGAGCTGGCAGAGAAGGAAGAGGTGATCCTCTCCGAGCTGAAAGCCGCCGAAGGCAAACCCGCCGATATGGGTGGCTACTACCACGCCGACCCGGCCAAAGTTGCCGCGATCATGCGTCCGTCCGCGACGCTGAACGCGATCATCGGCTAAGCTCTGCTGATCTCACGTCCTACAAAAAGGCGCCTCCGGGCGCCTTTTTCTTTGCCGATGTAACACGAGTGTTCTCGTCTAAACGCTTCGGTAAGACAGAGGCCCTATGGTGAACCCAACGCGTTTATCTCAGGATGTCCCAATGCTCTCAAAATTTAAAAAGCCGCGGGGCGTAAGATCGTCCGCCAAAACGTTGAGCCCCCTCGAACAGGTACTGGATGTCACCCATGTCATCGTCACCTGCGATGCAAAGGGCCGCATCACGCACGTGAACGAGGTGTTTACAGAGACAACGGGATACGCGCTCAACGATATTGTCGGCAAAGATTACACACACTTTGTCCGCGCCAAGGATCATGCTGAAACGGCGGCCATGTGGTCAGAGATTCTCGCTGGAAACCCCTACAAGACCATTGTACCCCGCCTGACGAAAGCAGGCGAGGAAATATGGTTTGATGCCACCTATGCCCCCTTTCGCGACGAAACGGGACAGATCTCTGCGGTCTATATCATTGGGCGCGAAATCTCTCGCATGCATCTGAAACGCCGGGACAATCGTTCCAAAGAAGACGCGATCAAACGCTCCATGGCCTATATCGAGTTCGACCTTGAGGGCACCATCCTCTGGGCAAACCCCCTCTTCTTGCAGGCGACCGGATACGCGCTGGAGGAAATCCAGGGCAAACATCACCGCATGTTCATGCCCGAAGGTGAGGCGGACACTCAGGCCTATCGCGATTTTTGGGCACGCCTTCGCAAAGGGTCCGGTGAAAAGGGTCAGTTCAAACGTGTCGCCAAGAATGGAGAGATTATCTGGCTTGAGTCGACCTATGAGACCTTGCTGGACCCGGAAAACCGTCCCTTCAAAGTGGTGAAATACGCCTTTGACATCACAGGCCCCAAGAACCTCGAAGCCGACGCAAAGGGTCAGATCGACGCCATTCAAAAGGTGCAAGGCGTCATTGAGTTTTCCCCGGACGGCACCATCCTGCGCGCGAATGACACGTTTTGCGCGGTCGTTGGCTACGATGCCTCCGAGATCGTGGGGCAACACCACCGGATTTTCGTTGACCCGTCGATTGTGAAGTCGCCCAGCTACGGTGAGTTCTGGGAAAAGCTTCGCTCCGGCGAGAGCCTGAGCGGAGATTTTGAGCGCATCGGAAAGGACGGCAAAAAGGTCACCATTCGCGCCAGCTATAACCCCATTCGCAACGCGGCGGGCGACATCGTCAAAGTCGTCAAATTTGCCGTGGACACTACGATCTACCAAGTCACCGTCGACACGTTGCGCGCCGCGCTGGACGCCCTCTCCAAGGGGGATCTCTCTCATGTGGCGACCACCGACCTCGGTGAATTCGACACACTCAGGGTCAATTTCAATGCCGCCCGTCACAAGCTTCACGAAACCCTCTCTGGCATCACGCAGGGCGCGGGCGTTCTGCGCGGCGAAGCGGAGGCCATCGGGCAGGCCACAGACGATCTCGCGCGCCGGACCGAACAACAGGCGGCAACACTCGAAGAAAGTGCTGCGGCTCTTGATGAGCTTGTCGCCTCCGTCAAAGGCGTGGCGACCACGGCACAAGAGGTGCAAAAGCAATCGGATACCGCTCAGAACCACACGGTGCATGCCGGCGAAGTTGTGGACCGGGCCGTCAATGCCATGGATGCGATCGAGACCTCCTCGAAACAGGTCGCCTCAATCACCAGCGTCATCGACGATATTGCGTTTCAGACCAACCTCTTGGCCCTCAACGCCGGTGTCGAGGCGGCGCGGGCGGGCGACGCGGGCCGCGGATTTGCCGTCGTCGCCTCGGAGGTGCGGGCACTGGCACAGCGCTCCTCAGAGGCCGCGCGCGAAATTGCGACCCTTATCAACACCTCCAACCAACAGGTCAGCGGCGGGGTCGATCTGGTACGCGAGGCCGGGACCGCCCTCGCCCGCATTCAGGATATGATGCAGAAAATTTACACGGGCATTGCCCAAGTCGCGAATTCGACCACGGAACAGGCCACCGGTCTCGGCGAACTCAGCACTGCGATCAATCAGCTGGATCAAACCACCCAGCAAAACGCTGCCATGTCCGAGGAAACCAATGCGGCGACCGTCAACTTGCGGAGCAATATTTTGGCGATGGAGCAGGAGCTGTCCTTTTTCGCAACAGAAGCGAGCGATGCAACCAGCCATAGCGCCCAAGCCACCACATCCTATGCGACGTCCCCCATGGCGTCAGAGGTCTCAGCCAAACGGGCCTGATAGATCGGCCTCTCGTATCGGCGTCGGCTCATATGAAACAGGGGAGCCATCGCGGCTCCCCTGAATGTTTTTGTCTGGTGCTGATGCGCCCCCTCGGCGCACTGGGATACTTACATTTTGAAAATGCGGTAGATCGCCGGAATCACCAGAACGGTCAGTGCAGTAGAGGACAAAAGCCCGAACAACAGAGAGATCGCCAGACCTTGGAAAATCGGGTCCGCGAGGATCACCGCCGCACCGATCATGGCCGCAATGGCGGTCAGGAGGATCGGCTTGAACCGGGTCGCCCCAGCCTCGATCAGGATCTCTGTTGTCACCGCACCTTTATCGTCGGCATTTCGAATGAAATCGACCAGCAGGATCGAGTTCCGCACGATGATGCCCGCAAGGGCGATAAAGCCGATCATGGAGGTTGCCGAGAACGGCGCGCCAAAAAGCCAGTGGCCGACGATGATGCCGAGGAAGGTCAACGGCACCGGCGTCAGGATCACGAGCGGCAGGCGGAAGGAGCCGAACTGCGCCACCACGAGGATGTAAATCCCCAAAAGCGCCACGCCAAAGGCCGCCCCCATATCCCGGAATGTCACCCAAGTGACCTCCCATTCGCCGTCCCACAAAAGCACGGGTGTATCGGTCTCCACAGGCTGTCCGTGCAGGGCGATCTCCGGCTTCATACCTTCGGGCCAGTCCATCTCGTCGAGTTTGTCGGCCACCGCCAACATCCCGTAGAGCGGCGCCTCGAAACGACCGGCCAACTCGGCCTGAACCATCACGACATCATAGCCATTGTGACGGAAGATCGGGAAAGAGGTCGCCTCTTCGCTCAGCGCAACCACATCGCCCAGCTCGACCACACCGCGCCCACCGGGCAAGGCGTTGGCCGGAACCGGCGTCGACAGGGTGGTCGCATCGAGGACACGGTCCGCCTTGTCCCGCCCGACGACGATCGGGATCGGACGACGCCCCTCACCGCGATGCGAATACCCGACGGTGTTGTAGCTGTTCAAAAGCTGGAGCGTCTGCGCGGCATCCGCCTCGGCGACCTGATAGAAGTTCAGGTCAGAAGGCTTCATCTCCGCCCGCACACGACGCGCCTGTGTGCCATAGTTGTCATCGGTGTCGACGATGTAATCGACGCTCTCGAACGCCTCGCGCACCTTGCCTGCAACCTCGCGACGGGTTTCCCCATCCGGGCCATAAATTTCGGCCAAAAGGGTCGCGATCACCGGCGGACCGGGCGGCGGTTCGACCACTTTCATGGAAGTGCCGGGAGGCACATCTATCCCCTCAGAGAGCATCTCGCGCAGCTCAAGCGCGATGTCATGAGACGTCCGCTCCCGCGCATGTTTCGGCAGGAGTTTAAGCTGCACCTCGCCCATTTCCGGGTTCTGGCGCAGGTAGTAGTGGCGGACCAACCCGTTGAAGTTGAATGCCGCAGGCGTCCCCGCGTGTGTCTGTGCCGACATCACCTCCGGCATCGTCATCGCGACACGGGCGGCTTGTTGCGCGATTGCGTCCGTTGCCTCGACCGACGCCCCCTCCGGCAGGTCGATCATGACGGCCAGCTCGGATTTGTTGTCGAACGGCAAAAGTTTGACCGTCACATGTTTGGTGTAGAGCGCGCCCAAAGAGCCAAAGGACAGCACGATCACGGCGAGCAGGAACATCCAGGCAATGCTTTTCGAGCGCAGGATGGGCCGCGCAACAGAGGCATAAAACTTACCAAGACGCCCGCCGGGAATGCCGCCCTCCTCATGCCCATCGTGATGCAACTCGGCGCGGCCCGCGATTTTGAGCATGAGCCACGGCGTGATCATCACGGCGACGAAGAAGGAAAAGATCATCGCAGCCGAGGCATTGGCCGGGATCGGCGACATGTAGGGCCCCATAAGACCGGACACAAAGAGCATCGGCAAAAGCGCGACCACCACGGTGAGCGTTGCCACAATCGTCGGGTTGCCCACCTCGGCCACGGCGGCCACAGCGGCGCCGAACCGGTTTTGCCCCGGCTTTTTCATGCCCCAATGCCGCGCGATGTTTTCGATCACCACGATGGCGTCATCGACCAAGATCCCGATGGAGAAAATCAGCGCGAACAGGGACACGCGGTTGAGCGTATAGCCCATGATATAAGAGGCAAAGAGAGTCAAAAGGATCGTCACGGGGATGACGATGGCGACCACGATGGCCTCCCGCCAACCGATGGCGAGCAGCACGAGGATCACGATAGAGACGGTCGCGAGGCCAAGGTGGAACAAAAGCTCATTGGCTTTCTCATTCGCGGTCTCGCCGTAGTCGCGGGTGATTTCGATCTCGACACTGTCGGGGATCAGGCTGTCTTTCATGCCCTCGACACGGGAGAGGATTTCATCGGCCACGATCACCGCATTGGCACCCGCGCGTTTGGCAATGGCCAAGGTCACGGCGGGGCGGCGGATCACCTCGGCGTCGAGATCGACCTCAGCGTGGTCGCCCTCCTCCGCCCCATGTGCGCCAGCCCGGGTAAGGGTCGCCACGTGATGTTCGTCGATGTCAGAGACAAAGGCGACGTCCGCCACGTCCCGCACGTAGACGGTGCGACCGTCGCGGGCGGTGAGTTCGAGATTGCCAATCTCATCCGGCGAGGTCAGCGTTTCGCCCACGATCAGGCCAATTTGTTCGCCCCCATCGCGGAACAACCCGGCAGGCGCGGCGGAGTTTGCGCCCTGAACTTTGCCAACCAACTGTTGAAGCGTGATGCCGTAAAGCGCCAGTTTTTCCGGGTCGGGCGCGACGCGCAGCGCCTCTTCCGTGCCGCCGATCACATAGGTCAGGCCGACATTTTCGATCTGTGCCAGCCGCACCTCGACCTCTTTGACAACACGCGTCAAATCGGCGGCGGTCATCTCCGGATGGCCTTCTGCGGGGCTGAACGTCAGGGCGACAATCGCCACATCGTTGATGCCGCGCCCGACGACCAGAGGTTCGTTGATGCCGACCGGGAGCCGGTCGAGATTGGCCATGATCCGATCCCGCACCCGCACGATGGCGGTCTCGGAGGGCACCCCGACCTCGAACCGGGCGGTGACCATCACATGGTCATCACGGCTGTCGGAATAGACGTGTTCGACCTCGTCGATGCCTTTGACGATGGTTTCCAGCGGCTCGGTGACGAGTTTCAACCCATCCTGCGCCTTAAGCCCGGGAGTTTGAACGTGAATATCCACGAGGGGCACGGAAATTTGCGGCTCTTCTTCACGCGGAAGCGCGCCGAGGGCGATCAGACCCACAGCGAGAGAGGCCATCAGGAAAAGCGGTGTGAGCGGCGACAGGATGAAGGCGCGTGTGAGACGTCCAGCGATCCCGAGTGCGCCTGTGGGGCCTTGGGGATTACTCATGAGACGTCACCACCACATCGCCAGCGGACAGACCGCTCAGAATTTCGACAAAGGCTTCGCCGTCGATCATCACCGTATTCCCCGGCACGACGACATGCGCATTCTCATGGCCATGGCTCAGGATGGTCACGAAATCGAGGCCCCCGGTTTGCGACAGGGCCGTCGCGGGTACCAGAAGGGCGTCACGGGTTCCGACCGGCAGGCGGACTTGGACCCGGCGACCGACAAAGCTTGCGTCGAGGCCTTCGACCTCGACATCCGCCTCAACACGACCACCCGCGATCAACGGATAGATTTTCGCAAGCGTCCCCTCGCGGGTTTCGCCATCTTCGGTGATTTCAATGGTGTCGCCTTCGGACAGATCGCGGGCGTAGCGCTCAGACACGCCGAGGCGCAGATACGCCCCACCCGAAGCCACCATGGCCACCATTTCCCCCGGCATGATCACGGCGCCTTTGGCCACCGGGACGTCAATCACCACACCGGCTTCTGGGGCGAGCACTTCGCCCTCTTCGATCTGGCGCGACACGACCTGGCGCTCAGACTGCAGGGAGGTGATCTGCCCCTGAAGCACAGTGACATTGGTTTGAAGCGCCTGAAGGCTCGCCGTCGAAATCACGCCGCGCTCGGCCAAGGATTCGCCACGCGTCAGGTCATCCTGAGCTTTTTCGAGCTGCGAGCCAAAGGCGTCGAGTTGGGCGTCGATGCCCTCAATCTGGAACAGGAGTTTGGTGTCTTCGATCAGGGCGACGCGTTGCCCGGCCTCGACCCGATCCCCTTCGGTCACATCCAGAGCGGTGATGGTCCCGCCAGTGCGCGCACGCGCGGGCACTTGGTCGCGGGTTTCCACCTCGGCATAGACCGGTTTCCACTCCGTAATGGTCTGAGGGGTCAGCGTAAGGTCGGCCGAAACGGCAGAACCGCCCGCCAGGACAAATCCGGGCAGGAGCAGGCAAGGAAGCAGATGAGCGCGGAGCATAGGAACCTCTGTGTCGGTCTATCAGGCAGCGGCCTAATATTCGTATTCTTGCATATGTAGCAAATTTTCTAACATAAGCAAGTATACGCTCATTCCGGGATAACGAAAATTCCTTATTCTGACGCAGAGATAGAGTTTCCGGAGGATTGCGCCCCCGCCCTACCTGCCCCGGATCCTAATCCCCGGCCCTAATGTCCGGCCTGAACCGACGAAAACCCCAGATTGTCATGGGCAATTGCCACCGTCTTGATCACCGCAAAACACGGCGTGCCGTCTTTGAGATCGAGCGCCGCGAGAGACCGCCGCGTGACCTGCGCCAAGATGCGCCCGGCACCTGTCTCCAGACAGACCATGACAGAGGCAAAGTTCATATCGCGGAGACCACAGACTCGCCCCTCAACGATGTTGAGCGCGGAGAACCCTTCGGGTCGGTGACGCGAGATCATCACATCATGCGGCGGAATGCGCAGGCGAAGCCCCTGCCCCACATGGAGGTCCATGCCTTCTGAGGGCACAAAAAGCCGCTCGGACCCGGCGGCGAGTTCCGCCAGACCGTCCGGGTGACAGGTTTGGACCCGCGCTTCGATCAAAGCGCCACTGCCGACAGCGGGCGAAAGCGCCGGGTCGCTCAGCACATCGGCGGCCCGCCCCTGTCCCAAGACTTGCCCCTGACCCAGGACGACCACGCGATTTGCCAAGCGGGCAAGTTCCAAGGGATTGTGCGTGACATAAAGGATGGGCACGCGGGCATGGTCGCGAAGGCGCTCGAAATACGGAAGGATTTCTCCCTTTCGGGCCGGGTCCAAGGCAGACAGCGGCTCATCGGCCAGGATCATCTCCGGCTGAGCCATCAAAGTGCGCCCAATGGACACGCGCTGCGCCTCACCGCCGGACAGGCCCTCAGGCCTGCGCGTCAAAAGATGACCGATCCCGAGCATATCTATGATTTGAGTTTCATCGCGTTTCGAAAGCTGGGTCTTGGCGTAACGCCGACCAAAATTGAGGTTTTGCCGAACGGTGAGATGGGGAAACAGACGCGCGTCCTGAAAAATCGTCCCGATGCTACGTTTGTGCGGCGGGAGAAAAGTCTTGGTCGCGCTGTCGAAAAGTGCGCGCTCGCCCAAGGCCACGTGCCCCGCATCCGGGCGCATCAGGCCGGAAATCACCCGAAGCGCGGTGGACTTGCCGGACCCGGACGGACCGAACATGACCGTGATCCCCTCTGGCACGTCAAACGCCATATCGAGGGAGAACTCCGCGAAGCGATGAGAAAAGGCGACGTCCAAACTCATGATCATAGCCCCCCCTGCTTCATCCGGCGGGCCAGATATTCAGACAGCGCCAAAGCGCCCATCGCCAAGATCACGGAAACGGCAACGAGCCGCAGGGCGGCACTTTCCCCGCCCGGCACCTGCAAAAACGCATAGATCGCCGAGGGCAAAGTGCGTGTTTCACCGGGGATATTGGAGACAAAGGTGATCGTCGCGCCAAATTCGCCGAGCGCCTTGGCAAAGGCGAGAATAACTCCCGCAAGAACGCCCGGAAGCGCAAGCGGAAGCGTGACGCGAAAGAACACCGCGAGGGGGGAGGCCCCAAGCGCAGAGGCCGCCTCCTCCGTCCGCCGGTCCACGGTCTCAATCGACAGACGAATGGCCCGCACCATCAGAGGAAAGCCCATGATCCCCGCCGCCAAAGCCGCACCGGTCCAGAG
>CAXPTW010000020.1:0-12690 GCA_964220165.1 Abyssibacter sp. | reverse complement strand
CCAGTTGAATCATCTTCTCAAGATCAACGTGCCGCATGGGGGCGAAGGCCACACCAAACCGTTCGACACCAAGGCGAACCACCTTATCCTGATCCCGCAACGCGCCCTTGAGACGATCCGCACAGATGCGGATCACTTCGTCGCTTGCCGCGCCGCCAAATTGAGTTTTGAGCGCATCAAATTCATCAATCTCGAGCACAAGGCACGCGGTCTTTCGGCCGAGCGGGTCATCCATCGACAAACTGGTGTCGAGCGCAGAGATCAAAATCTCACTCAAAGGCAGGCCAGTGAGGCCATCGCGACGCGCCTGTTCCGGGGCTTCGCGGGACCGCGAATAGGGGGTCAAACCGGTAAAAGACGCCAGAATTGCCGGGACAAGCAGAGCACAGACGATAAGAAGCTGTTCCCCACCAAACCAATAGGCCGCGAGGCAGAGCGCAGGAAGAAAGGCGAGGGCCTGTGGGCCGACGAAAGCCTCACGGAGCCGTACAACAATGTCAGATTTGGAGTGTCGCATGCCTTGCCCCCGGTCCGAATAACGGTTTTGGCCCCGACTGTGCAGGACCGATCCAAGGGGAACATATCGGCAACAAGGTGGCTGAGCGGTTAACGCAGCTTTGGGATTTCCGTCGAATTGTCAGTATTAACCATGTCGGCGGCCTCAGAACTCAGGGCGAGACCCAGAAAATCATGCAGCTTGGGGTCCAACATGTGAGAGGGCCGGATATTGGTCAGCGCCTTGAACATCACCTGACGGCGACCGGGGCTATTTTTCTCCCAACCGTCAAGGATTTGCTTGACCTGCTGGCGCTGTAGCCCGTCCTGAGAACCGCAGAGATCGCAGGGAATGATCGGGTAATTCATCGCCCGCGCGAATTTCTCGCAATCTTCCTCGGCGACATGCGCGAGGGGGCGATAGACAAAGAGATCGCCTTCTTCGTTTACCAGTTTCGGCGGCATCGTTGCGAGGCGTCCGCCATGAAAGAGGTTCATAAAAAACGTCTCAAGAATGTCGTCGCGATGGTGGCCCAAGACCACAGCGGTACAGCCCTCTTCGCGCGCGATTCGATAGAGATTGCCCCGGCGCAGACGCGAGCAAAGCGCACAAAACGTCCGGCCCTGAGGCACCTTATCCATGACGATGGAATAGGTGTCCTGATACTCGATCCGGTGCGGCACCTGCATCTTCTCCAAGAACTCCGGCAGAACCGTCGCGGGAAAGCCCGGCTGGCCCTGATCGAGATTGCAGGCGACCAGTTCGACCGGCAACATGCCGCGCCATTTCAACTCATAGAGCGCGGCCAGCATTGTATAGCTGTCCTTACCGCCGGAGAGGCAGACTAGCCACTTCGCGCCACGCTCGACCATGCCGTATTGCTCGACCGCTTCACGCACGTTGCGGATGATCCGCTTGCGCAGCTTCTTGAACTCCGTGGTGGAGGGCGCGCCGTGGAACAGCGGATGGATGTCGTCGAGATCGTCAAGCATCGTGCTTTTCCTCGGTCTTTTGGTCTTTCAAAGCGGTGTCTGGCACCGGGTCATAGCCCATGCCGCCCAGAGGGTGGCATCGTCCGATGCGGCGGAGGGTCAGCCATGAGCCTTTGAACGCACCATGTTTTTCCAGCGCTTCCAGTGCATAGGCGGAGCAGGTCGGCTGATACCGGCAATTGTGCCCAACGAAGGGCGAGAAAATGCGGCGATAGGCGCGGACGGGCAGGGAGACGACGAAGGCGAAGGGGGTCATTTGCGTTGCCCCCGATTTTCGCCGTGCACCTTTCTCAAGGCGTAGCGGAGGTCTTTGAGCAACATTTCAAAGGGCCGCGCGCTTGTGTCGTCTTTTTTGCCGATGAGCACATAGTCCCAGCCCTCACGCCCCATTTCCGGAATGACCAGACGGGCGGCTTCGCGGAGGCGGCGCTTGGCGTGGTTGCGAGCGACGGCGTTGCCGACCTTCTTGGAGCAGGTGTAGCCGACACGAATGCCTTTAGCGGCTTCATCCGCGTCGCGCTCACGGCCCTGCAAGAGAAAACTGCCGGTGCCTTGGCGTCTGGCACGGGCGGCCTTGAGAAAGTCGTTGCGCTTGGACAGGGTCACAAGCGCATTTTTGTCGTCTGAACATGACAAAACCGCCGACTGCGACCCTTCGGCGTCGGCAAGTGCCTTGTCCTCGGGTGCGTCCGGCGGTGTCATCAGCTTTGTGCCTTTTCAGGCAATCCCTAAGGCGTAAATTACGCGGACAGGGATTTGCGGCCGCGGGCGCGGCGAGCGTTCAGAACCTTGCGGCCCGCTTTGGTGGCCATACGGGCACGGAAGCCGTGGCGGCGCTTGCGGACGAGGTTGCTCGGTTGATAGGTGCGTTTCATCGCGCTATCTCCATCGGTTGCGTTGGGGCCCAAATCCCCAAGCCGTCTGGCACGACAAAGGGATTCGAAGGCGAGTAATCGTTCGAAGCCCTGCCAATAGGAGGGTCGTGACCACTTGTCAATTCTCTCGCGCGGGTTTGTTGAAACAATTTCGCCGCTGAGCGTGCTTTCTTCTGACAGATCATCACCGCCCTGTGAAGAACCTGTAATTCGGGGCCAATCCGCTGGCGCGCCTCACCGGAATATCCCATCTTCTGAAGAGCTTTGCGCGATCTCCCGGTGTTCGGCCGGACTGAGACGTGGTGCTCAGGAACAATATGACAGGACACAAAGTGCCAAAACATGCCGATGCCGGTCGATCGACGAAAGCGTCCCGCCATCTTTGGGGGGTGGGACTGTTCGTGCTTGCGACTGCTGGACTGGCGTGGGCGTTGCGGGATCATTTGAGCTTTGCAGCTCTCTCTGAGAATCGCGCTGATCTTTTGGCCTTTACCGAGGCGCACCGTACTCTGTCTGTCGTCCTGTTTATTGCCACTTATACTGTGATCGTGGCGTTGTCCCTGCCCGGGGCGACGATCGCCACCCTGACGGGGGGCTTTCTCTTCGGGCTTTTTCCCGGCGGGCTCTATAATGTCATTGGGGCCACATGTGGTGCGAGCCTGTTGTTTCTGGCCGCGCGCTGGGGCTTGGGCGATTGGCTCGCGGCGCGGCTCGATGCCTCTGAAGGGCGTATTCATAAGATCAAGCAAGGGCTGGATGAAAACCAATGGTCGATGTTGTTCCTCATGCGCCTGTTGCCGATTGTGCCCTTTTTCGTGGCCAATCTCATTCCGGCGCTTTTGGGTGTGGCGTTTGGGCGGTTTGTTGTGTCGACGGCGATCGGCATTTTGCCGGGGGCGCTGATCTACACCTCTGTCGGCGCGGGGCTCGGCGCGGTGTTCGAAGAGGGGACTGCCCCCGACCTGGGCGTCATTTTCGAGCCTTACGTGCTGCTCCCCATTCTGGGGCTGTGCCTCCTGGCGCTTATCCCTGTGTTCTGGAAACGCCGCCGCGCGTCCTCGCTATGAGGGCTGTTTCTATGACCGAGTGTGAGGCTTCATGACCCATCTCAAAACAGACCTCTGTGTGATTGGTGCGGGTTCGGGCGGATTGTCCGTGGCCGCCGGAGCGGTCCAGATGGGCGCGCGTGTTGTTTTGATTGAGGCGCGTGATATGGGCGGTGACTGCCTCAATTATGGCTGTGTGCCGTCGAAAGCTCTCCTGCATGCGGCCTCAGAGGGGCGCGGGTTTTCAGAGGCCATGACCCATGTCCATGATGTCATTGCCAAGATCGCCCCGCACGATAGCCAAGAGCGGTTCGAGGGCCTCGGCTGCTCCGTTCTGCGCGACACCGCGCGGTTTATCGGGCCAAATCGGATTGCCGCCGGCGAGATCGAAGTCACGGCCCGCCGTTTTGTCATCGCCACCGGGTCACGGCCGCGCATCCCACCCATCGCGGGTCTCGGCGATGTGCCCTATCTCACCAATGAAACGCTTTGGGATTTGCAAGACTGTCCCAAACACCTTCTGATTCTCGGTGGTGGCCCCATCGGCATGGAAATGGCGCAGGCATTTCGCCGCCTCGGCGCGGAGGTCACGGTGGTCGAAGCCGGGGACGTTCTCGGACGCGAAGACCGTGAGGCCGCGCGTGTGGTCAAAGAGGCCGTGGTCTCAGAGGGCGTGCGTCTCATCGAGGGCGCAAAAACTACGGAGGTGGCCGGGCAGGCGGGCGACATCGTCCTCACTCTAGAGAGTGGTGAAACGATTAAGGGGTCTCATCTCTTGGTCGCAACCGGGCGGCAGGCCAACTTGGAGGCGCTGAACCTCGTGGCCGCACGAGTGGAGACTGATAAGGATGGGATCGTGACCGGGCCGAACCTTCGGACGAGCAACCGGGCGATCTATGCCTTGGGCGATGTGCGCTCCGGTCAACGTCGTTTTACCCATGTCGCGGGGGATCAGGCGGGCACGGTGATCCGTCAGGTGCTGTTCGGTCTCCCCGCCAAGGTGAAAGAGGCGCATCTTCCACATGCCACCTACACCTCGCCGGAACTGGCGCAAGTTGGTCTGACAGAGGAACTGGCCCGCGAGGCCCATGGTGACGCTGTGGAAGTGCACCGTGTGGACTAGGCGGGCAACGACCGTGCCATTGCGACCGATCGTGCGGGCCCCGGATTTCTCAAGATCATGATCGTGAAATCGCGGCCTGTGGGTGTCACCATTGTTGGGCCGGATGCGGGCGAATTGATCGCGCTATGGTCACTTGCGATCTCGGCAAAACTCAAGATGGGACAGATCGCGGGCATGGTCGCGCCCTATCCGACGCTTGCCGAACTTAACAAACGCGCCGCGAGCGCCTATTTTACCCCCAGATTGTTTGACAACCGTCAGGTGAGCCGGATCGTGCACGCGGTCCAGAGGCTCCTCCCCTGACCGGTCCGAGAGGTATGTTTTTGCCGAGGTTTCTCAATACTCTGACGGGGCGTTTCCTGATGCTCACGGTCATCTTTGTGATGGCTGCGGAGATCATGATCTTTGTCCCGTCTGTTGCGCGGTTCCGCGAGGACTTTCTCTTGTCCCGTTTGGAGCGGGCACAGATTGCCTCTCTCGCGCTTTTGGCCAATGACAGTCTCGATATGGACCTCGAAGACGAGCTCTTGGCCAATGCAGGCGTCTATAACGTCGTGCTTCGCCGCAATGAGATTCGCCAGCTCGTGCTTTCCTCTCCGATCCCGGAGCAAATCCATGCCACCTACGATCTTCGGGATGCCTCCGCGTTGGAGCTGATCCGCGATGCCATGGTCACGCTCTTTGACCCCGAAGAGCGTGTCATCCGTGTGATCGGCGACCCGGTGAAAGAAGCGGGGCTTTTGATCGAGGTCACGCTTCCCACCGCGCCTCTGCGCATGGCGATGCTCGATTACGGTGTCCGCATCCTGATGCTTTCCGCCGTGATCTCCTTTTTCACGGCCTTCCTGTTGTTCCTCGCCGTGCGTGCGCTTCTCGTACGGCCGATCAAACGGGTCGTGGGCGCGATGACGAATTACACCCAAGCGCCCGAAGACACCCGTCGGATTATTGAGCCTTCTGCAAAGGTGACCGAACTGCGCGAAGCGGAGATGGCGCTCAAATCCATGGAGTTGGAACTGACCTCTGCGCTCCGGCAAAAGGAACGTCTCGCCCAGCTTGGCGGCGCTGTCGCCAAAGTCTCCCACGACCTGCGCAACATTCTGACCACGGCGCAGCTTTTCACCGACCGTTTGGAGATGTCCCAAGACCCGGCGGTGACCCGCTCCGCGCCCAAACTCGTGAACTCGATCCAGCGCGCTGTGAACCTCTGTGAGACCACGCTCGCGTTTGGTAAGGCCGAAGAACCCGCGCCCTCTCTGACCGGCGTGCGTCTCGCCGAATTGGTGGGCGAGGTGATCGAGGGCGAGCGACTTGCGATTGGCGATTTTGATCTCTCTCTCGCCGAGGACATCCCGACCACCATGGTCGTGCGCGCCGACGCCGAACAGCTTCACCGCGTTCTCTCGAATCTTATCCGAAATGCGCGTCAGGCGATCATGGCCTCTGGCACCTGTGGCGAAATCTCTGTGGCTGCGCGCGAAGACGAGGAGGAATGGGTGATCTCCGTCACCGATACCGGGCCGGGCCTGCCGCCCAAAGCGCGGGAATATCTGTTCCAGCCGTTCCAGGGTGGCACGCGCAAAGGGGGCTTTGGTCTCGGTCTCGCCATCTCTGCGGAGCTGGTGCGCGGGCACGGTGGGCGTCTCGTATTGGAGAGTTCGGACGATCAGGGTACGGCCTTTGGCATCCACCTGCCCAAAGGGTTTTCCGTTCTTCCAGACGCACAGCTTCCCAAACGCACGAAGCTCCCGACCGCCGCGGAGTGAGCGAAAACAGGCGCGGCGGATTTTTTTTACATTTTCTTCTAAAACCCTCTTGCACCCCCCAACGCTTCTATATATTTCCGCCCCCAGTGGACCGATAGCTCAGCTGGATAGAGTACTTGACTACGAATCAAGGGGTCGGGGGTTCGAATCCTCCTCGGTCCGCCACTTAAATCTTAAATTGATATAATTGACTTGCAGGGTGTTCGCCTTTTGTTTGGGGTGAAATCCTTACACGCATAGCGTCTATTTTGCCGTGTTTCGATTACATTTCGGGACAGTTTAAGTCACTTCAGCCATCTTGAAGCTGAAGGTGTGGGGAAATTTGTGTGGGGCTAAGGGGAAAGAATCGCTCTTTTCGTATAGTTGTGCGCTGTTTGTGGGGTGGGTGTCAGAATATGTGACGCTCTTTTGCTTTCGTTAGCAGCCTTAATGAGATCCCTGTTGTAGAAATATTTTCTGCTTCAAAGTCTAAGTTGAGGATTGCTGTGGCGCTGCTGTCGACGAAGAGCAAGCGATATCCAATAACGACAAAGCTGCGCTCGGATCGACATTCCGAGCAAGACCAGAAAATCCTAAATCTTTGGGCACTCACGTTTCATTTGTATAAGTGCCCAATCGAAATAGGGTTGCCGTACACTCTATAATTTTGTGCGGAACTTATTTGTGGTGAAGGCCGAGGATGCGAGATTTTCTTGCTGTTCGCCGCGAATGCTCAAACCTCGTCGCAGCCGCGAGTATTTAATAGGTAGGGGCGGAGAGCTGTCATTCGCTGCGCTCTTCATGAACAGCAGAGATGCGGCAAAAGCGACATCCCATTGGCGAGTTTTCTGGTGAAGGACCGGTTAGGAAGTCAGTGTGCCGCCTTTGAGGAAGCAGGCGGCGAGTGCATTTGGAAGCCCGACACTATCTTTGCCAGGTGGATTGGCCATGGACCCGGCCCATGCGCCGAACGGGGACAGCGTCACGTTGGTGACGCATTGCAGAAGTGCCGCGCGGATCGGGTCGAGCAAGAGGGCAGGGACGTCGCCCTGAATGACCGGCGCAAGTCCTGCAATCGGCGCGCCAGCGAGGATGATGACATCGGCGTGTTGCGCGGCCCGCTGACAGGTGAGGGTCAGGGAAACGGCCATATCCTCTGCGACCTGGGTGACGTCGCCCATTTCGGCATCAGGCAGGAAGGTTCCGGCAAAGCGCCCGCTGAGACCTGCAAGCCGCACCTGCTCCTCATACCATGGGACCATGCGCGGCGTAAACGTCACAAAGGCAAACCGCTGGCCGAGCGACAGAGCCGTCACCATGGCGGCTTCGGACATCCCGACGACAGGGCGGTCGAACAACTCGCGCGCGGCCAAGAGGCCGGGGTCGCCGAAGGCTGCCACGATGGCCCCGTCCCAACTGTCGCCATAGTCGGCCAAGGTCTCCAGAACAATCGCACCGGCGACCTGCGCCTCGGAGCGGCTGGAGATATACGGAAACCCGCGTTTGGCTGTCGCGGTCTCTAGGGCGACACCCGTGGGAAGAACGGTTCTTGCCGAGGCGGCGAGACGCTCTGTCAGCGCCTCGCTCGTGTTGGGGTTCAAAAGCAGAAGACGCATCAGTAGCCCAACATATTCGGAAGCCAGGTCACCACGCCCGGCACGAGCATGCACAGCAGGAGCACGGCATACATCGCCGCAATGAAAGGCCAGCTTTCGCGCACCAACTCCCCCATTTTGACGCCGGTGATCCCCGTGACGACGAAGAGCACGACACCCACAGGCGGCGTCAGCATCCCGATCACGAGGTTCAGGACGAAGAGAAAACCGAAGTGCAGCGGGTCGATCCCGTAGCTGACCGCAATCGGGTGAAACAGCGGGACGAGCATAATGTAGGCGGCGTTTGACTCGAGAAACATTCCGACCACGAGGAGCATCACAGCCACAAGGCAGAGAAAGACGAAGGGGCTTTCGGTGATCCCTTGCAGCAGTCCTGAGAGTTTGTAGGGCAGCAGGTCGATGGTGAACAGGAAGGTCACCGTCGAGGCAAAGGCGATCATCGCGGCCACGAGGGCAGAGGTCTTTGCCGCCGTCAGCAAGACGTCTGGCAGGTCGGAGAGTTTGAGCTTTCGGGTCACAAAAAAGCCGAGGAAGAGGGCGTAGCAGACACCTATCGCTGCGCCTTCTGTCGGGGTGAAGGCTCCGATGACGATCCCGCCGATGACGATGACGGGCATCAGGAAGACGACAAAGCTTCGGCGCATTTCGCGCCACACGACACTCAGGGAGAACGGCGAGCCGGCCAGCGGGTAATCCCGTTTCCACGCGATGAACCAGCAGAGCACCATGAAGGTGAAGAACAGGATCAGCCCCGGCACAACGCCGGACATGAACATGCCGCCGACGCTCACCGATGAACCGGCCATGAAGGCATAGACAATCATGGCGCCAGACGGCGGGATGATCGGCCCGAGGTTCGCCGCCGCCGCGACGACACCGGTAGAAAAGCCGAGGCCGTATTGCTTTTTGAGCGAGGGCACGAGGGTCGAGGACAGCGCTGAGGCATCGGCCACCGCCGCGCCGGACACGGACGCAAGCCCCGCGCCGGAGATGATCGCGACTTGTGCCAAGCCGCCGCGCATCCGACCGATGAAGGCGTTCGCGAAATCAACCAGCCGCTCCATGATCCCGCCTTTGAGCATCAGTTCCCCCGCGATCATGAACAGCGGGATCGACATCAGGGGGAACGAGTTGACCGAGTTCATCAGTCGCGGCGGCAACATCAGGAGATCAATTCCCGAGAGCCACAGCCCGAAGAGCGCAGACACCCCGAGCGAGAACGCCAGTGGCATCCCGAGCATGGCGAGCATGAGGAAGGTGATGATGACAAACAGGCTCATGAGGAAATCTCCTCGGGCACGAGGACCAGATGGATGAGGTGTAAGGCGCTGTGCAGCGCGCCGATGATGACTGGGATGAAAAAGACTGACGACGATATATCTATGGACCCGAGCCGCTCCGACCAGGTCGAGATCGCGACCGAGACCGAAGTCCCGAACACCACGATCATCATCAGAGCGGCGAGCGCGCTCATGATCCGGGCGAGCAATCTGCGCAGGGACGCCGGAAAGCGCGTCACCAACAGGTCGATACCGACATGGGTGCCATCGCGAATGCCGAGCGGAATGGCGAGGAACATGGTCCAGACGAAGGCAATGCGGCTGAATTCATCCGCCCAGTCGAAGGACCCGTTAAAGACGTATCGCATCACGACCTGAGCCGAGACGATGACAACCATCGCCGCCGCGCCGGTGATGACGAGGAGACGCGCGCCAGTATCGGCACGCGTCAGGAGAGCGGTCATGATGCGATCCACGCTCATCTTACATTCCGTTCTTGGCGCTCTCGGCGTCCAGAAGCTTTACCAGCTCCGGATCGAGACGGGCCTTGGTTTCGGCAGCAATCCCGGCGGTGGTGGCGCGCAGATCGGCGGCGAGTTCTGCAGAAACCGGCGTGTAGGTCATGCCCTTTTCTTCGAGTAGCGCGAGGCCAGCGGCGTCCTGTTCGGCGGCGAGTTCACGCTGATAGGCGACGGCGGTTGCCATGGCTTCATTCACCATCGCCTGCGTGTCTGCATCCAGACCGTCGAACCATTTTTTGTTGCCGACGACGGAGATGAAATCAAAGAAGTGGCCGGTGTTGGACACGTATTTCTGCACTTCGGCGTAGCCTGCGACATTGATGATCGCGAAGGGGTTCTCCTGACCGTCAATCACGCCCTGTTCCAGCGCAGAATAGAGTTCTTTCACATCCATCGCGACAGGGTTTGCACCGAGCGCGCGGAAGGTGGCGAGGTGCGTTTCGTTCGGCTGAAGGCGAATTTTCAGACCTTCGATGTCGGCCAGCGTTTCGATCGGGCGGACATTGTTCGTGAGCTGACGGAACCCGAGCTCCATATAACCCATGGAGGTCATGCCAGCGTCGGCCATCGTCTCGTCGAGTGCCACGCCCACCGGACCGTCCACGATCTCGAAGGCGGTTTCGCGATCCGGGAACTGGAACGGCAGACCGACGACTTCGAGTTCCGGCACGGTGCGGGTCAGATAGGCGGTGCCGACCCACATCAGTTCAATCGCGCCGACTTTGACGGCTTGGACGTTCTCGGCGGCACCGCCGAGCTGTTGCGCGGGGAAGATGTCGACGTCGATTTCACCGCCGGAGAGGCGTTCGAGTTCTTCTTCGAATTTCGCCATGGCGAGGGACGAGGAGTGCTCGGTCGCGAAGTTGCCCGCAACGCGGATCTTTTCGGCGTGGGCAACGCCTGCGATCAGGGCAAAGGCGGAGGCGGTGAGAAGTGTTTTTGCAGTGTTCATAGGACGTGCTCCTGAGAGTAAGAGGATGAGAGAGACTTTCCAAAGGCAGTGGCCGCGCGGGCGCGGATCACAGAGGCAATCTCGGCCAGGGTCGAGATATGTTCTTCAAGAGGCGTCGCCGTAAGACGACGTTCGAAGCTCGTGAAAAGGGTGTCAAGATCGGGCACCCGATGCAGAGCGATAATGAAGGGATGGGCAAAGCGGGCGCGGTACGCCGCATTCAAATCGTGCAGACGCATGGCCGTGGCGTGGTCGAGCGCCATGGGGCCGAGGCGGCCTTGTTCGCCCTGAGACTCGACGGTCATCTCGCCTGCAATGGCTTCGCGACCGGCAAGTTCCGGATGTGCCTGAAACAGGGCCAGGCGGCGGTCAGGCCCCGCCTGCAAAATCGTTTCGACCAAAGCGCCTGCGACAGCTTCGTCATCATGGAACGGACGCCGACCCAACGTGGCCTCGGCCACCCAGTCAGAGCGTTCCACCAACGGCGCCAACAGCGCGAGCGCCGTCTCGGGGTGGCCGTGGTTGAGGGTGTAGAGCGGGTGGGTCATGAGGCGTCCAGTGGTTCGGTTTCGGGTGTTGAACTGACCTTACGACTCACTTGTCATTGCAATCCATGATATAAGAGGCAATCATTCGTTCTATAAATTAGAATGGAAATGGCGGAGGTCCCGTGTCGCTCTATCTCGTTCCAAAGTCATTGCTTTATGTCGAAGCGGTCGCCGATCACGGGTCCATTCAGGCCGCCGCGCGGGCCATCCGGATTGCCGCCTCCGCAATCGACCGGCAAATCAAGCTGATCGAGGCGCGACTCGGGACGCAGTTGTTCGACCGTCAGACCACGGGCATGACATTGACCAGCGCGGGCGAGATGTTTGTTCTGATGGCGCGGCGTTGGCAGGAGGATGAAACGCAGCTCTTGTCAGAAGTCCGTCAGATGCAGGGCGTCGATTTCGGTCACGTGCGGCTCGTTGCGATGGACAGTCTGGTGAACGGGCTGGTGCCGCAGTTTCTCAAATCGGTGGCGCAGGACTATCCGCGCGTGCGCGTCGATGTTGATGTCGCCACACCAGACGGCGCCTCTGATATGTTAGAGCGCGGCGACTGTGATATGGCGCTCTGTTTCAACCTGAGGCCTAGTCGCGACCTCCATGTTTTGTGGAGCGCCGAACTGCCGCTCTATTGTGTCGTCGCCCCCGACCATCCGCTCGCCGGTCAAAGCCAGGTGACGTTGCAGGACGTGCGCCCCTATGCCATCGCGGTGCAGAGCCGCGCGCTTGCCATCCGCCGGATGTTGGAGGCGCGTCATTCATGGATGTTCGAAAACGGTCCACCGCCGGTGGTGACGAACTCGCTGCAACTTCTGAAACAGCTTGTTGTGTCGGGCGATCACTTGGCGCTCACCTCGGAAATGGACGCCGCGCCGGAGTTGTTGTCAGGGCAGATGCGGGCGATTCCCGTCGTCGGCACGAATATCGCCGCGCAAACCATCGCGCTTGCCGTGAACGCGCGCCAAACACTGCCAAGGATCGCGTCAATCCTCGCGGAACGCCTTGCCACCCAATTGGCGGAAATGCTCGAAAGTTTGCGGGCAGCATGAATAGCCGCTGTGGGGAGGGCACCGGCCATTTTCTGCGACTGGCGCAAATGGCCGTTAAAGGGCCCTGTTGGCTAGGTACTCTTGTCGGACCTCTGCCCGCCAAATGCTTCTAGGACCATCTTGAAGTAGGTAGTCGTTTTTTCACTGTGCTCGCCGAGATCAGGCCAAGCGAATGGAAAGGTTCCAGCGGTCATCGACCAGACAATTTCTAACCATAGCATTTTTGCAATAGCCTCAGCCTCAGGGGACTCTTTGTCCGCGGGCCAGAGATCCATGTCCAGAGCGATCCATGCATCGCCGCCATCATCGACTTGGATGTCTGAAGTGGTCCCAGGAAATCGGACAGTGAGCTAAGGTGTATCCCGAACCTTTGAAGGGATACGAGAATGGCAAAGCGCCGGAATTTTACAGATCAGTTTAAGGCCAAGGTGGCGTTGGAAGCGCTGC
>CAXPTW010000019.1:0-61178 GCA_964220165.1 Abyssibacter sp. | reverse complement strand
CTCAAGCCCTTCCCCGCCAAGGGCTGGGCCCTCGACCTCTACGAGTCCGCGCATCCGGGGTTCTCGGCGATCTTCTCCGCCGCCTCCGGCAGTGCCGCGCACTTTGCGGTCTACAAGCTCCTCGCCGCAGCCGGGGCCGATTGGGCCCCGCTGGCGACCGGCGTGGGTCTTGTGACCTTCGTCGGGGCCAATCTTTTGGCTCTGGCTCAGACCCATGATCGGCGTCTTCTCGGCTATTCCTCCGTGGGTCAGATCGGCCTCATCCTCATGGTCATCGGCTACGGCCTCACATGGGGAGACGGAACTGCGGGCGACGGGTTGGCCTATGTCGCGGGCGGGCTGTTGATCTCCCATGCGATTGCCAAGGCCGGGTTGTTCTGGCTCTCCGGCCTCGTGCGGGCACGCCATCTTTCGGATTGGGCCGCGCTCCGCGAAACACCTGTGTTGATCGTGGCTTTCGCCACCTTCCTTGCGATGCTCGCGGGCCTGCCGCCCTTCCCCGCCTTTTACGCCAAATGGACCCTGATCCATGCGATGGCGGATATGGCGGACTACCCGCTGATCGCGATTTTCCTCATCGCCGCGCTGATCGAAGCCGCCGTGCTGTTTCGCTGGTTCGGGATGGCGCTTAAACGCGCGCCCTCCCGTCCGCAGGCCTATAACCTCACCCATGAGGCCGTCGTCATGGTCGCACTGGTCGCGGGCTGGTGTGTGAGCTTTGTCTGGGGGGCGCTCTCTGGCCTCGACAATCTCGTGACGCTTGTCCCCGTGCTCTTCGCGCTTCTGTTCCTGCCGCTGGACGTGTTCCCGGCCAAGGTCAAAAACGTCCTCGCCATTGCCGGGCTGGTGATTTGGTTTTTCGTGACCAAAGAGGGCCTCGACCCCCTGCGCCTCGTCTTCCTGATCATTATGGTTTTGGGCGGTGCGCTCCTGCTTCTCGCCTCTTTCCA
Source organism: Abyssibacter sp. (assembly GCA_964220165.1). GTDB lineage: Bacteria > Pseudomonadota > Alphaproteobacteria > Rhodobacterales > Rhodobacteraceae > Celeribacter. The sequence continues at coordinate 60,228 of CAXPTW010000019.1, read as the reverse complement.
TGCGAAAGGGCGTCGGATGGGGTTCTATACCCCGGCCATGTTGATGTTTGCGGGCATGGGGCTTTTGGTCACCTCTGAGACCAGTTTCCAGTTCTTTGCGGCTTGGGAGTTCCTCACCGTTGGCAGCTATTTCCTGATCTTGAGAGGGGCTGACAGCGAACCGCATGCGCTCTCTTACATCACCTTCTCCTTGGGCGGGGCCTTTGCCCTTTTGGCCGGGTTCGCCATCGCCGCAGAGGGCGGGTTTATCCTACGCCTCGATGCGCTCTCCGAAGTTGCCCCCGAGATCGCGCCCTATGTGTTTGTCCTGTTGGCCGCAGGCTTCCTCACGAAAACCGCCGTCATGGGCCTGCACATCTGGCTTCCCGGCGCGCATGCCGAGGCCGAGACGGATGTCTCGCCCATGGTGTCGGGTATCCTGCTCAAAGCCGGTCTCTTTGGCCTGTTCCTTCTGTTGATGGAACTGGGTCACCAAGAGCTTTATGGCATCGACCTCACCGTCGTGCTGGTGTGGCTTGGGGCGATCTCCGCCTTTATCGGTGCTGTTTTGGCGGCTTTTCAAGAGGACGCCAAACGCCTCCTCGCCTATAGCTCCATCTCCCAGATGGGCTACGCGGTCTTTGGCCTCGCGCTGATGAACCATCTCGGCTGGCTCCTCGCCATGATGTTCGCGATCAACCACTTCGTCTACAAGAGCATGCTCTTCCTCGCCGTCGGCGGCGTCAAAGAGCGCACCCATACCAAGCTCATGTACAAGCTCGGCGGGTTGATCACGCTCATGCCGTTTACCTTTGTGTCCGTCCTCGTCGGTATCATCGCCATGTCGGGCGTGCCGCCGCTGTCGGGCTATGGTGGGCGTTGGATTTTCTACAACGCGATCATGTCGACCGATTTGCGCCTGCCGATGGTGCTCATCTTTATGTCCGGGCCGGTTGGGTTCCTCTACCTGTTCCGCTTGATCCACACGATTTTCCTCGGCCAACTCAAAGACGAGCTGCGCCGCGTCAAAGAAGCCCCTTTCTGGATCCTCGCCCCGCAGATGATCTTTGTCGTCTTCCTGATTTCCTTTGCCCTTTTGCCCGGCATGGTGCTTCGCCGTGTGGACAGCTACATCGGCACGCTCTTTGGCGACACGCCGCTCACATGGACCGGCAAGATCGTCGACAGCCCCTATGGCACATGGAACCCGGTCGCGATCTGGGGCGTCATCGCGGTGGTGTTTGTCGTCGTCTTCCTGCTTCTGCTCTGGATGAACCACAACGCCCAGCGCGTGAAGCAATTCAACATCGTGTTCTCGGCCGAGCGCCCCTACCGGCCTGAGACAACGCATTTCGCCTGGAACTTCTTTGCGCCCTACCGCAAGGCCATGGGGTTCCTTGAGACACCGGTTTCCACGAGCTTCTGGACCGGCGTCTCCAACGCGCTCCATGGCACCGCCGAGTTCAGCCGCAAATTCTACACCGGCAACGGCCAGACCTATGCGGTGCAACTCCTCTTGTTTGTCGTTGCCGTCTATCTGATCATCTTAGGGGGTGCGTCATGACCTCAATGCCAAATTTCGAATGGGTACAGATCGTCTACGCCCTTCTCACCCTGTTCATCGTGATCAACTACGGCATGGTGATGACCGCCGTGGTGCGCAAGATCGGTGCGCGGGTCGGGGGGCGGTACGGCATCCCGGTCTGGCAGAACTACATCGACCTGGTCAAAAACATCGCGCTCCGATCCAAGATTACGCACGGGGTGATGTATTACCTCGGGCCGGTGTTCCGGCTGACGGGGGGTGTGGGCCTCTTGATGTTCGTGCCGACGATCTACGGCTCCGAGTGGCATCAGAATTTCTCCTATGCGGGCGATCTGATCCTTGCGCTCTATTTCGTGTTCTTCGGCACTTTGGGCATGGCTTTGGGGGCTGGCGAAAGCGGTCATCCTCATAGCGCCATCGGGGTTTCGCGAGGTCTGGCGCAGGTGACCATAGCCGAGCTGCCGCTCGCTCTTGGCGTCTATGCGCTCTCTCTCCAGTACCAGACCCTCGACATCACCGAGATTGTCGCGGCGCAGCAGGGCTCGATCTTCAACTGGACGGTCTTCACCAACCCTCTCGCAACTGTGGCCGCCATGGTCGCCTTTGTGGGCACCATGATGCGCTCGCCTTTCGATGTCGCCATGGCACCGCAGGAAATCCCCATCGGCCCGCCGACCGAATACCATTCATCCTATCTGGCGCTCATGCAGACCAACCGCGTGCTCTTCCCGGTCGCCAAGACGGTCATCTACATGAACCTGTTTTTCGGCGGGGCCACATCCTGGGCCGAGTTCGCGATCAAAGTGTTCTGCCTCTACATGATCTCGGTCGTGATCGGTGTCGTGCATCCGCGGTTCCGGGTCGAGCAGAGCATCCGTTTCTTCCTCAAATGGGGGCTGCCCATCGGCGTCCTCTCCATTCTGGTGGTGTGATCCTATGAAAGACGTTGACGACAAGTTCCTCAAGAACACTGACACAGAGGTCCCGCTGCGCGAGGAACTCCGCCCGCGCAAGGTGACAACCCCCGACGGGCAGGAAATCGACATCGATCCGCTGCGTGACTATTTCTGCGAGGCGAAACCCAAGGTCCACCCCAAGGCCTATTCCAAGATTGTAGAGGATTTCTACAACTGGGCGCGCTCGAATTCGCTTTGGATTCTGGGCTTTGGCACCGGCTGTGGCGCGATCGAGATGCGCCCTCTGATGACGCCGCGCTTTGACGCCTATCGCTACGGCATACAATGGCGGCCCACCCCGCGTCAGGCCAATCTGTTGGTGATCTCCGGCTATCTGTCGGTCAAGACCCTCAAACGCGCCATCCGCGCCTATGAGCAGATGCCGCAGCCGAAATACGTGATGGGCCTTGGCTCCTGCACCATCAACGGCGGTATGTATTGGGACAGCTACAATACGATCAAACGGTTGGACGATTACCTGCCCGTGGACATGTATGTCGCCGGCTGCATGCCCCGGCCTGAGGCGCTACTTCACGGCTTCATGGAACTCAAGCGCGTGATCCGTGAGGGCAAGGGCGAAGGCGCCAATAAATACGCCGAAAACTTCGACCAGTACAAAGCCAACCAAAAGGCGGTGATCAAAGACTGGGACATGCCGGATTACAATTGGTGAGCATCATGAGACAAATCCTATACCGCCTCAAAGACCGCTATCACCTCGGCACGCCGACGTTTCAACGCGATGACCTGTGTTTCGTGACCGTCAAACGCTCCGAACTGCGCGCGATCCTGACCGAGCTGCGCGATGTCGAAGGGTTCACCCATCTGACATTGCTCACCGCCGTCGACTGGATCGAAGAGCAGCAGTTTCAGCTCACCTATATGATCAACAACCGCGAAGCCAATCTGACGCTTGCGCTCCGTGTCATGCTCGACCGCGAAGACGCCACAGGCGACACGATTCACGACCTCTGGCCGACGGCAGCGACCTATCAACGCGAGCTGCGCGAGATGTTCGGCATCAATTTCCCCGGCTCCCCGCGTGTGGATGAGGAGTTTATCCTAGAGGGCTGGACCGACCTGCCCCCTTACCGGCGCGATTTCGACACGCTGGCGTATTCACAGCAGACCTACAACGACCGCCCGGGCCGCGTCACCCATGACCCGAAAACGCATATGCAAAAGACGCTCTATGCGGATTATCCGAAAGGAGCCAAGTGATGTTTTCGTTTAAGCCCGACCGCTCGCAATATCCCGCCCCCGGCCCCGATGGCAAAATCGAGGTCGATCTGGAGACCGGCAAATACCTGAAACTCTGGCACGGCCCGAACCACCCCGGCATCACCGGCAATATGTCGGTCGAACTCACCGTCTGTGGCGATGAGGTGGTCGAGGGCAAAACCCATGTCGGCTACCTGCACCGGGGTTTTGAGAAACTCATGGAGCGCCGGACCTTCATCCAAGTCTTTCCCATCGTCTGCCGCGTCTGCGTGCCGGAGCCGGATTTCAACGAATACTGCTACGCCGCCGCCGTCGAGGAACTGGCGGGCATCGAAGTGCCTGAGATGGCAAATTGGATCAGAACGCTCATTTTGGAAATGGGCCGGTTCAACAGCTACATGATGGCCATGGGCGGGATTTCCGGTGCTTTGGGTCTGGGGGTGGTCGGCCAATGGATGACCTACACGCGCGACATCATGCTGGATCGGTTCGAGGAACTCACCGGCGCGCGCATCTATCACATGTTCATCCTGCCGGGCGGCGTGCGTGCACATCTGCCCGAAGGGTTCGAAGGCCGGATGGAAGAGGTGCTTCGGACCGCCGAGAAATACCTCGCGGACGCTGAAAAGCTCATGTTCCACAGCTCCGTTTTTAAGACCCGCACCCAGGGCGTGGGCTATATCGACCCGGCGCTGTTCGAGACCTACGGCGTCACCGGCCCCAACGCCCGTGCGGGTGGTGTGGCGAAAGACGTGCGCAAGGACAGCCCTTATCTGGTCTACGACCAGCTCGACTTCACCGTCCATACAGAAACGGCGTCGGACATCTACGCCCGCACCATGGTGCGGTTCAAAGACCTGCATGAGACCATTCAGCTCATCCGGCAAATCCTGAAAAAGATGCCAAAAGAGGGCGAGGTCATGACCAACCTGCCCAATGTGCTGCATTGGAAAATCCCGCGCGGCGAGACCTATATCAAAGGCGAGAGCTCGCGCGGAGAGTATGGCTATTATCTGGTGACGGATGGCACCGGCTATCCGCGTCGCGTCAATGTCCGGGGGCCATCTTATACCCATGCCATGGCGCTCTTGGAGCATCTGATCCCCGGCACCAATATTTCCGACATCGCGGCGCTCATGGTGTCGCTGCACACCTATCCGCCCGAGATCGAGAGGTAATCTGACATGTCCCTTCGTGACGTACTCTCCCCCTTCACCGCGTGGAAACATGTGATCGACGATCCGGTGACCATCAAAGACCCGTTCAACCGTCCGGGTGCCGACCGCTATCGCGGCTTTCACCAGAACGACATGGAGAAATGCATCGGCTGCGGGTCGTGTGAGGAAATTTGCCAGAACGCGGCCATCGACATGGTGCCGGTCGAGGGCCAGAACGCCGGTCCCGGCGACAGCGGTTTGCGCCCGATGATCGACTATGGCCGCTGCTGCTGGTGCGCTTTGTGCGTCGATGTCTGTATGACCGGCTCTTTGACCATGTCGAATGAGTACACCTGGGTCGACAGCGACCCGGATGCGTTTCGCTTCGTGCCCGGCGTTGATGGCAAGTCTTGGGATTTGGAGCCGAAAGGCTATCAGCGCGAAGACACCCGTCGCCTCACTGGCACCACCCGCGCCCCGATGGGGGAATTGGCCCCGGAAGAGCGTATTGGCAACTTCTGCGAAATCGTCGATGGGTTCACGCCTGAGCAAGCGGTGATTGAGGCCGACCGCTGCGTCGAATGCGGGCTTTGTGTCGCCACCTGCCCGGCGCATATGGACATCCCGGACTACATCGCCAAAGTCCGCGACGGCGATTTCGAGGGCGGGTTGCAACTCTTGTATGAAACCAACCCGTTCTCGCAGGCCTGCGGACGGATTTGCACCCACAAATGCGAAACCACCTGCGCCGCCATGCATGAGGGCGATGCGATTGCCATTCGCTGGCTCAAACGCGCGATCACCGATAGCGTCGACAAAGACCGCTATTTCGACCTGATCCAGAAGCCCGACGTGCCGGAAACCGGCCAATCTGTCGCCGTGATCGGTGCCGGGCCTGCGGGTCTCACCACCGCCTTCGATCTCGCCCGCAAAGGGCACAAGGTCGTCGTCTTCGAGGCCCTCGATAAACCCGGCGGCATGATGCGTTACGGCATCCCGGAATACCGCCTGCCCTATGACGTCTTGGACCACGAAATTTCTGTGATCGAAAGCATGGGCGTCGAGATCCGTTGCAACATGCGCGTGGGCCATGAGATTTCGATGGAGCAGCTCGCCAAGGCCTATGACGCCGTCGTGCTCTCCATCGGCTTGCACCAAGGCCGCTCGACCCGTGTGCCGGGATCGGAGAAAGCCGAAGCCGCGATTGACCTTCTGCGCCGGATCACGGCGGGCGAAGAAGTGCCCGTGCCCGAACAGGTGGCGGTGATCGGTGGCGGCAACGTGGCGATGGACATCGCGCGGAGCATGGCCCGGCTGCAAAAGATCAAATACGGAAAAGTGGGCGTGACGGTGACGGCGCTCGAAGAGTTGGACCGTTTCCTCGCTGACCGCGAAGAGATCGAAGAGGCGCAGGAAGAGGGCTGTGTGATCTACCCAGCACGCGGGCCGCAGGAGATCGTGCTCGACGGCGAGACGGTTACTGGGCTGCGGACTTGGAAAGTCCAAGCCATTTTCGACGAACAAGGCCGCTTTGCCCCGAAATACGACGAGGCGGATGAAATGATCCACCCCGCCGGCATGGTCGTCGAAGCCATCGGGCAAATGGCCGATATTTCGCTTTTGGGCGCGGACTTGACCGAGAAACTCGAATGGAACCGTGGCCGGATCATGATCGACAGCGATGGGCAGACCTCGGAACCGTGGCTTTGGGCGGCGGGCGATGCGGTCTCCGGGCCCGATGTCATCCACGCTGTGGCCGACGGACATCGCGTCGCCGTCTCCGTGGGCAAAATGCTCGCGGCCAAAAGGGAGAGAGTACAATGAGTGAAGCCAACAAAGCCAAACTATCGAGCGTGACCACCGTCAAGGAGATCATGGACACGGCGACGTCCTTTGAGGTCGTGGCGCGCGATTTTTACAAAGCGCTCGCGCCGAAAGTGTCGAAAAACATCCGCTGGCTGGTCGATGAACTGGCTGAGGAGGAACAGGGTCACGTCGATCTCTTCACCAAACTCGCCAATGATCCAAAGGTCTCCGACGTGATGGCCGCGAAAATCCAGCGGCCCGTGGCGGATGGTAAGTTTTCCGACTGCGTTCAGGTGCCCGATCTCGGTGAAAACCCGGACGATCAGACCGTGCTGCAATACGCGCTCTTGCGCGAAACGGCGGCAATGGAGCAATATACCGAACTGGCGGAGACCGCGCCCGAGGGGCCATTGAAAGAGGCCTTCACGTTCCTCGCCAATGAGGAAGCCGAGCACAAGGAAGAGTTGGAGAAAATCTACTACGAGGTGGTGCATTCGGGCGGGGTCTGATCCCGGCTCAGTGACGCGCTGTCTCAACTACGAGACGAATAACAAAGAAAAGTTTCGTCTCCGAGACTTGACCCTCTCCGAATATGTATATACGGCGTATAGTCAAAAGGAGACGCGGACATGCCCCAGAAAAACAAGAAGGACGCCAGTCTCATCATCCGCCTGCCTAAAGCGGATCGGGATGACTTCGTCGCGCTATGCGAAGAGTTGGACACGTCTGCTTCGCGTGAGTTGCGGGATCACATCCGCAAGTTCCTCAAAAAGAACGGCAAGAAAGGATCCTGATCCGTGAAGACCCTTCTCGTTGCCAATAGCAAAGGCGGCTCAGGCAAGACGATGACGGCAATCACGCTCGCGGCGGCCTTGAAGGCCTCCGGGCGCAAGGTCGCGTTGGCCGATGCCGATCCGCAGCAATCCGCACGGATGTGGGGCAAACGCCGCTCGGCCTATGCCGCGCATATTCCGGTGCTCAACTGGTCCGGTGACGTGCGCCCTTCCGTGCCGCGAAAAACCGAATGGCTGGTGATCGACAGCGGTGCGGGGCTTGAGGCCGAGGAGGCGAAACCCTTTCTCAAAGACGCGGATTTCATGGTGACACCCCTGATGCCCTCGATGTTCGATGAGCTGGCGGTAAAGGGCTTTCTCAAATCCCTGCGCGATCTCAAACGCATCCGCAAAGACAAGGTCGACATCCTGCCCATCGGCTCGCGGATTGATCCGCGACGCAAGGATGGGCGGCTTTTGAAAGAGTTCCTGGAGGCCAACGGGCAGGAGCTGGTCACGATGATCTCGGAGCGCGCCGCCTATGTCGATCTGGCGCGGGACGGTCTGTCGATCTTTGACCAGTCTCAGGCGAAATACGCCCCCATGAAAGAGCAATGGCACCCCGTGCTCAAACGCATGGGCATCAAGATTTAAGTCTCTTGGGGCTGAGGGGGATCAGGCCGGGACCACCGCCGTCACTTCGACCTCCACAAGGAATTCCGCGCGGGTAAAGCCGGTGACGATCAAAAGCGTCGAGGCCGGTTTGACCGTGACATCGGACAGCCACGCGTCGCGCACGGCCATATAGGTCGGGAAATCCTCACGCTTCGTCACGAAGCCACTTACCCGCACCACATGCTCTCGCGTCGCGCCGGCCTCGGCGAGGATTGCGTCGATATTGGCGAAACACTGCTCCGCCTGCGCGCTGACGTCCGCCGGACAGCTCCCATCCGGGGCCACGCCCAATTGCCCGGAGGTGACGATCACTCGGCCCGCGGGGCCGCTGTCGATCCCATGCGCATAGGCCCCGAACGGGGCGGCAATCGTCGTGGGCGTAAGAGCTTTTTTCATGTCGGTCTCCTGAACTGGATTCTTGGACTTGGGGGCGCGCGAGATTCGCCAGCGTCGGTCCCCGTGTGATGCCACGTCGCCTTTCGGTTGTAAGGATTGTGTACAGAACCGGATGCGATTCCAAATCACGATGTTCATTTTTTGACCCATCGCTCAAAAACATGCCGCGAAATTGAGCAAACAGGCTCTGTGCGTTTTTGATCGCCACGTGGCGGCATGCGTCCGGAGAAGAACCCTCGCTAGGGTGGTCTGCGGAATTTCACCCACGGAGAATTTACATGATCACGAAACGCGTCCTCGCGGGCCTTGCCCTCGCCGCGACCACATCGACCGCCGCGCTCACCGGCGCCATGGCGCAAGACCTGACCCCTGTGTCCTTTGGCACCAACTGGCTGGCTCAGGCGGAACACGGTGGCTATTACCAATCTGTGGCCGATGGCACCTACGCCGAATGCGGCCTCGACGTGACGATCCAGCCGGGCGGCCCGCAGGTGAACAACCGCGCGCTGATGATGGCCGATAAAATCCAGTTCCACATGGGTGGCGACCTTCTTCAGGCGTTCAACGCCGCCAAAGAAGGCATCCCGGTCGTCGCCGTGGCCGCCACTTTCCAGAAACACCCGCAGGTGATCATCGCCCACCCCGGTGTAGCGGAAACCTTTGAAGACCTGAAAAAAACCACGCTTTTGATCGGCGACAACGGCTTTGCCTCCTACTACCAGTGGATGATCGCCGCCTACGGCTTCACCGTTGAACAGCGCGAGCCCTATACGTTCAACCCGGCGCCCTTCCTCGCCGATGAGATGAAATCCATGCAGGGCTACCTGTCGTCCGAGCCCTATGTGATCGAGAAAGAGGGCGGGTTCACGCCGGATGTCTTCCTCATCGCGGATGCGGGCTACTCGACCTACGCCACCACCATCGAGACCATGCAGAAGACGATCGACGAGTCCCCCGAAGTGGTCAAATGCTTCGTCGATGGCTCAGCAAAGGGGTGGTACAACTACCTCTACGGCGACAATTCCGCTGCCAACGAAATGATCATGGCCGACAACCCGGACATGACCCAGGACAAGATCGACTTTGCCATCGAGAAAATGAAATCCGAAGGCATCGTGGATAGCGGCGACGCGCTTGAACTTGGCATCGGGGCGATGACCGACGAGAAAATCGCGGATTTCTACAACAAGATGGTCGACGCGGGCGTGATCGAGGCCGGTCTGGATTACTCCGCCGCCTACACGCTTGAGTTCACCAACCAGAAAGTCGGCATGGACCTGAAATAAGGTCGAACCCGAGGAAAAGACACGCGGGGGCGGCATTTTCCGGCCCCGCAAACCGGTCTCCAGAGACGAAGACGCGAAAGACGGACATGACCCCTCCCACCACCATCCCCCCTATGGGCCAACGCGCACGGCTGTTGGACATGTCCAATGTGGACAAAGTCTTTAACGGCAATGTCGTGGCACTCAAGGATATGAATCTAACCGTCAATCAGGGTGATTTCATTTCACTCTTGGGACCGTCCGGCTGTGGCAAATCCACCGCTCTGCGGCTGATTTCCGGGCTGATGCGCCCGACCTCTGGGCAAATCACCTGGGAGGGCGGACAGGACGCGGGCGATTTGGGCGTCGTGTTTCAGGAACCGACCCTGATGCCCTGGGCCACGGTCGAGCAAAACGTTTGGCTGCCCTTCCGTTTGCGCGGCAAATCCCTCGCCGATGTGCAGGACCAGATCATGTGGGCGCTCAATATGGTGGGGCTGGAGAAATTCCAGAAAAGCTATCCGCGCGAATTGTCCGGCGGGATGAAAATGCGGGTGTCCATCGCCCGCGCCCTCGTCACAGAGCCGCGTCTGATCCTCATGGACGAACCTTTTGCGGCACTTGATGAGATCACGCGCCACAAGTTGAACAACGATTTGTTGGCGCTGCGTGACAAGCTCAAATGCACGGTGATTTTCGTGACCCACTCAGTGTTTGAGAGCGTCTTCCTCTCAGACCGGATCGTCGTCATGGCGGCCCGACCGGGCCGGGTGTCTTCTGAGGTGACCGTCGATGCGCCCTACCCGCGCACCGAAGAGTTCCGCACCTCTGCGGACTATGCAGAACTCTGCCGCCGCGCCTCTGACGCGCTGCACGCGGCAATGAACGAACACGGCGCGAGGGCCTCGGCATGAGCATGACAGATATTTCCACCGCCCCCATCGTCGATGAGGAAGAGCTGCGCTACGCGCGGGCGCAAAAGCGGGAAAAAGTTGCGAAATGGCTTTTGCCCATCGTGGTGATCGCTTTGGCGATTTTCATCTGGGATCGCGTCGTGGCCTGGAATGACATCCCGCATTACATCCTGCCCCGACCGGGGCTTGTGCTCGAAACCCTGTTTCAGGATTGGGGCATGTTGTCCGCCGCGCTTTGGGTGACGGTCAAGATCACGCTCGCCGCGCTGTCCGTGGCGGTCATCGGGGGCGTCGGTTTGGCGATCCTCTTCACCCAGTCGCGCTATTTCGAGATGTCGTTCTACCCCTTCGCGGTGATCCTTCAGGTGACGCCGGTTGTCTCAATCGCGCCTCTCATCTTTATCTACGTCGATAGCCGTCTTGCGGGGCTTTTGCTCTGTGCCTGGATCGTGGCGTTTTTCCCGATCCTGTCGAACACCACGCTTGGCCTCAACTCGACCGACCATAACCTCCGTGATCTCTATAAAATCTACGGCGCGACGCGGTGGCAGCGGCTGCGCTATTTGCAATTGCCAACCGCTCTCCCCTATTTCTTGGGCGGTCTGCGGATCGCTGGTGGCCTGTCCCTCATCGGCGCCGTGGTGGCCGAATATGTCGCGGGCACCGGCGGCATCGGATCGGGGCTTGCGTTCCGCATTCTCGAAGCAGGCTATCGTCTCAATATTCCACGCATGTTCGCGGCGCTTCTTTTGATTGCGGCCACGGGCGTCGTGATTTTCACCGCAGCATCCCTGCTATCCCATGCATTGCTGCACAAATGGCACGAAAGTGCGATCAAACGGGAGTCATAAGGACTTATATGAGCTTTTGCGTTCTGCCCAGCGGCGCGAAGACACTTCGAAATGTCACGGTCCCGGCCAGCCTCATGGGCCAAGCCGGGGACCTCATCACAACAGACCTCACGATTGAAAACGGTAAGATTGTAAAAACGGACGCTGGGCAACCGGCCGAAACTACAATCGACATCCCCCAAATCGACATGAAAGGCTCGATGGTTTTTCCGGCTTTTGTGGATATGCACACGCATCTCGACAAAGGCCACATCTGGCCCCGCGCCTCAAACCCGGACGGCTCCTTTATGGGGGCCTTGGAAACCGTGCGCGCGGATCATGCGAATTGGACCGCAAAGGACGTCGAGGCGCGGATGGATTTCTCGCTTCGCTGTGCCTACGCGCATGGCACGAAGGCGATCCGCACCCATGTCGACAGTCTCGACAACCTCGCCTCGTCTTCCTTTGGCGTCATTGAGCGGATGAAGGCAAAATGGGCGGGCAAGATCAACCTTCAGGCATCCTGTCTCGTGGCCATCGACAAGGTGTTCAAAGACGCGGGCGATTTCCCCGCCATCGCAAAGATCGTTGCGGACACCGGCAATGTGCTCGGCTCTGTCACCTACCCTGTGCCCGATCTGAAAGAACGGCTTTTGGACTTTTTCCACTACGCCATGCTCTATGATCTCGACGTCGACTTCCACGTCGATGAGACGGATGACCCGACCTCTGACACGCTGCGCACGATTGCGGAGACGGTCATCGCCCTCGGGTTCAAGAACACGGTCACCGTGGGCCATTGCTGTTCGATTTCCGTGATGCCGGAAGAGACCGCCAACGAGATCATCGCGCTCGTGGCCAAAGCCGGTCTCAACGTCGTCTCCCTGCCGATGTGCAACATGTACCTGCAAGACCGCTACAAGGGCCGCACGCCACGATGGCGCGGTGTGACCATGGCGCATGAGCTGAACGCGGCGGGGGTCAATGTGTCCTTTGCCTCGGACAACACCCGCGATCCGTTCTACGCCTATGGCGATCTCGACATGATGGAGGTGATGCGCGAGGCCACGCGGATTTGTCACCTCGACCACACGGATGTGCCTTGGGTGAACGCCTTTTTGACGAACCCGGCCAAGGCCTGTGGCTTTGACGCGCCGAGCCTCTCAGCGGGCGCACCCGCCGATCTGGTCATTTGCAACGCACGCGGCTGGACCGAGCTGTTCGCCCGACCGCAATCCGACAGGGTGGTTCTGCGCGATGGCGACCCCATCGACCGCACCCTCCCGTCTTACTCTGAACTTGATGACATCGTGAGCTAATATCATGAACAAGAATTCCGCTGCGGCCACGGCCGCCCTGTCCCATCTGGACATCGAAGAAAACCCCGCCACCGTCCGCAACAAATCGCGTGACTTCTTTTGGTACTCGCCGGTCCTCAAGGCCGAGATGGACCACCTTCAGGCCGATTTCGTGGTCAATCCGAAATCCGAGGCCGAGGTGATCGAGGTCTTGAAGACCTGTTACGAACACGACGTCCCCGTCACCTGTCGCGGCGGCGGCACCGGCAACTACGGTCAGGCCATGCCTTTGGCGGGCGGCTGTGTGATGCATCTCACCGGCATGAACAAGATCAAGGAGATCGGCGCGGGCTATGTCGTCGCCGAACCCGGCATCATCATCAAGGAGATGGACGCCGAGTTGAAAGCAAAATCGGGCCAGGAATTGCGCATGTTCCCCTCGACCTATTCGCAGGCCTCGCTTGGCGGTTTCATCGCCGGGGGCTCCGGCGGCGTTGGGTCCGCGAACTGGGGTGCTTTGCGTGATCTCGGCAACATTGACCGCCTGCGGGTGATCACCATGGAGGCCGAGCCGCGCGCGCTTGAGTTCACCGGCGAGGAGCTGCACCGCGTCTCCCACGCCTATGGCACCAACGGCATCATCACCGAAATCGAAATGCCGCTCGCCCCCGCCTACGAGTGGGTCGAGATGTTCGTGCGCTTCGACACTTTCCGCATGGCGACCGAATTCGCAGGTCAACTGACGTCTGAGCCAGGCATCCTGATCAAGCTGGCCTCTGTCTACGCCGCCCCCATCGCGCATAAGTATTTCCAGCGCGTGAAGGCCCATGTCACTGAGAGTGACCACCTCTGCGGCCTGATGGTCGCGCCGCACTCCATGGCGGGCTTCCAGACGCTTCTCGACCGCTATGAGGGCGCGGAGGTGATTTATCGCTCAGATGATGTGCACTGGGATCGCCACCCCGGCCCGGTCTATGAATATGGCTGGAACCATACCACGCTGCGCGCGCTGAAATTCGAGAAAGACCTGACCTATCTTCAGGTCCGCTATGGCGGGGACATTGAAAAGGTCATGAAGGCCTATGAGACCTTCAAGGACGATCTCTACATGCACCTCGAAGTGATGCGCGAGGGCGCCGGGATTTCCTTTGCCGGTCTCCCGATTGTCTTTCCCAAAGACAAGGCGCAGCTCGATGAACTCGTGGCGAAACACGAGGCGATGGAGTGCATGATCTTCAACCCGCATCGCTACACGCTGGAAGAAGGCGGACGTCAGTCCACAGACAAGCGCCAGCTCGATTTCAAACGCGAGGCGGACCCGAAGGGCTTGCTCAACCCCGGCAAGATGATCGCCTGGGACGAACCGGATTTCGACTACGCGGAGATGTATTCCTACGCCAAGATCACGCCGAAACCCGAGGTGGCGGAATGAGTTCAAAGGGACGCGTTCTCGTCCTCTACGCCCACCCCTGCCCCGAGAGTTTCAACGCCGCGGTGCATGAGGTGGTCGTGGAGACGCTCACCAAATCCGGCTGGGAGGTCGACGATTGCGATCTGAACGCCGAGGGGTTTCAGCCGGTCCTGACAACAGAGGGCCGACGCGGCTATCACGATGAGCCCGCCAACATCGAACCGGTGCGCGAGTATGTTGAACGGCTCCGGGCCGCCGATGCGCTGGTGATGGTCTTCCCGGTGTGGAACTTTGGCTATCCGGCGATCCTCAAGGGCTTTCTCGACCGGGTGTTCCTTCCGGGCGTCAGCTTCAAACTGGTGGACGGCAAGGTGCGTCCGGGCCTCACAAACATCAAGAAACTCTACGCCTGCACCACCTATGGCGGCACCCGGTGGCGCGCGATCCAAAACGCCGATCCGCCGCGCAAGACAGTCACGCGCGCCGTATGGTACGCCTGCGGCATGCCGAAAAAGAAATACATCGGGTGCTATGACATGAACCGGAACACGGAGCCAAAGCTCAAGAAACACCTCGACCGGGTGCGGCGTGAGATGGAGGCGATGTGATGCAACGCGCGCTCGTCATCTATTGTCACCCGCGCGAGACCTCGTTTAACCGTGGCATCCGCGATCTCGTGGTTTCCCGCCTTGAGGCCGCAGGCGTCGAATACCGCCTGCGCGATCTCTATGCCGAGGGCTTCGACCCAGTGCTCTCCGCGCATGAGCATGAAATCTACGAAAATGTGCCGGAAAACCGCGCGCTCGTAGACCGTGATTGCACCGACCTTGAGTGGTGCGACAGCCTGATTTTCGTCTATCCGACCTGGTGGTACGGGTTGCCCGCGATGCTCAAGGGCTGGCTCGACCGCAGCATGATTGCAGGCGTCGCCTTCATCATGCCGCAAAAAGAGGGCGAGGACATCAAACCAGGCCTGACCCACATCACAAAGCTGGGCGTTTTCACCACCTGTGGGGCGTCTCGTTGGCTGACATTCTTTGTCGGCGCGCCGGGCAAACGTACGCTGGTGCGCGGGCTGCGGGTGATCCTCGCGAAACGGTGCAAGACCGCCTTTGCCGCGCATTTCCTGATGGACAGCTCGACGCCTGAAAGCCGCGCGAAACACCTCGCCCGCGTGCAAAAACGGCTGGACAAACTGATCGCGGCCCCCGCGCCAAAGGAGGGATAAATGGAGATACCTGTTCTCGACTGGCAACGCTTTGCCACTGGCTCAGATGTCGATGGTTTCGTGACAGACCTCGGCACAGCCTGCCGTGACACCGGGTTTTTCCTCGTGTCGAACCACGGCATCCCAGAGGATCTGATCGCGGATGTTTTTGCGAAGGGCGATGAATTTTTCGCGCTGCCCATGGCGGAAAAGGCCAAAATCGACATTCGCAACAACCCGCACAATCGGGGCTGGGCCTGTCAGGGGTCCGAGGCGCTGGACGAGACCTCCGGCCAGATGGACCGCAAAGAGGCGTTCAATGTCGGCTTTGATCTCCCCTCGGACGACCCACGCGTCGTTGCCGGTGAGCCGTTTCGCGGTGTGAATATCTGGCCCGATGTGCCGGGATTTCGCGACGCTTTTCGCGACACCATGCTCGATTACTATGACGCCGTGCTGCATTTCTCGGTCGCCTTGCACCGGGCCTTCGAGATGGATTTGGACCTGCGCGAGGGTTACTTCCCGCCGCATTTTACCGAGCCGATGGCGACGCTTCGTGTCCTCTCCTATCCTGCCGCCCCGGATGGCGAAGGCATCGGCGCAGGCGCGCATACGGATTACGGGTCTGTCACGATGCTGATGACCGATGGTGTTGGCGGCCTCCAAGTCAAACCCAGAGGTGGCGACTGGATCGACGTGCCGCATGTGCCCGGCGCTTATGTCGTCAACATCGGTGACTGCCTGATGCGCTGGTCCAATGACATCTATGTCTCGACCCCGCATCGGGTGTTGCCGCCTAAAACCGCCCGCCGCTCCATCGCCTTTTTCCTCGATCCGAACCCCGACAGCGTGATTGCCGCGCTGCCAGGCACGGGCGCGCCGAAATACCCCGCGGTCACCGGCGCCGATTATCTGCGCTCACGGCTGGACGCGACCTACACTCCTAAGGACATCACATGAGACGTTTCGACTGGGCCGAGTTCCGCACCACGGAATTCGCCACCTTTGATCCCGAGAAAACCATCGTCATCCTGCCCACGGCCGCCGTGGAACAACACGGCCCCCACCTGCCCGTGGGCGTCGACACCTACATCAACGAGGGCATGCTGGCGCATCTCCGCGCCGCCTGCCCCGACGATCTCGACATCCTCATCCTGCCGGTGCAAGCGGTTGGCAAATCGAACGAGCATATCCACGCCAAGGGCACGCTGACCTATACGGCCAAAACCGCGCTCGACGCCTGGACCGAGATCGGGCTTTCCGTGGCCCGTGCGGGCCTCAAGAAAATGGTGATCGTCAATTCCCATGGCGGAAATCTCGACCTGATCTCCATTCTGGGCCGCGAGCTGCGCGTGCAGGCAGGGATGATGGTCGTGAAGTGCCAATGGGGCAACTTCGGCAAGCCAGAGGGGATGTATTCCGCACAGGAGAGCACTTACGGCATCCATGGCGGTGATGTTGAGACCTCCTTGATGCTGCATTTCAAGCCCGCTTTGGTGGATATGGAGAAGGCCGAGGACTTCCGTTCAACGGCTGAGACCGCACCGATTTCACCCATTGGGCCGGTGAACCTCGCGTGGGTATCGAAAGACCTGAACCCGAAGGGCACGGTGGGCGAGGCGCATCTGGCGACCGCCGAGAAAGGGGCCGCGACCTGTGCGCATCAAGTGGCCGGGTTTGTCGAGATGCTCAAAGAGTTTCGTGATCTCTCGACTGAGGGCTATGCACGGACAATCCCGGACTAATTCAAAATAAATCGAGCAGGGGAAAAGGGGCCATTTGGCCCCTTTTCTATTCGTCCACCTCAGGCGCGGTGATCCCTCCAAAGGCCCCGCCAAAGGCCGACGGGCTTTCGGGCTTCGGAGCAACTGGCGTCTCAGGCGCAGGCGTCCCACCGCCAAGCCCCCCGAACGCGCCGCCAAAGGCAGAGTTCGATTTCGGCAAGGTGGATTGCTGGTCCGCTTCCTGCGCTTCAATCCGCGCACGTTGCTCCGCACGCAGTTCTTCCTGACGATCCAGCTTCTCCTGCAACACAGCCGCTTCGCAAACCGAGCTGTCATATTGAGAGCCCGCGTAAGACATCCCGCCAATCACCGTCACGAGGATCGCGAACACAATGCCGGGATGGGTCAACGCCCGGGTCACCGGATTGGCATAAAGCGGCGAACGCGAGGCGCGCCCCCCGGCCTCCGCCTCTTTGCGGCGCTGATAGGCCTCGTTGGTGAGCGCGCCCACCAGTGTCAGCGTGATGATGATCACCGCCAAGGCCGACAAGGACGGGTCCGTGCCGTGGCGCACTTTGGACGCCAGCGCCGTGGTAAAGGTGCTTTCCGAGAGAACCGTGAACACGGTGGTGTTGTAGTTCTCAAAGGACGCCAAAAGCGTGATGAAGGCCGCCGAGCCAATGGCGGGCGCCATGAAAGGCAAAAGGATTTTGCGAAAGGCCTGCCCCGGCGTGGCGCCGAGATCCAACGCGGCCTCCGTCTGAGTCGCGTCAAACCGTTGCAGCCGTGCGATGAACACCAGCAAGGCGTAGGAGGATACAAAGGTGATCTGGCCCACGATGGTCAGGAAATACCCGTTATAAAGAAACCCTGCCCCCGTGCCGCGCGTGATCTGGCCCCAGAGCACGATGGTCGAAATCCCCAGCACAACACCGGGGATCAGGATCGGCAGGATCAAGACCGTGTAGAGCATCGAGCGCAGCTTGGGCGGTAGTTCTGACAAGGCCAAAGCCCCCGCAAGCCCGATCGGCACGGCCAAAGCCACCACACCCACGCCGATGATCACGGAGTTCATCAGGCCTTCCATCAGGCGGGCGTTGCCGAACAACTCGCCAAACCAACCGGTGGTGAAACATTCCCACGGTGCAACACGCGGAAACCGCGAGGAGTTGAAAGCGGTCGTCGCCATGATGACCAGTGGCCCGAAAACAAAGGAGAAGAAGGCAAGCGCATAGGCGCCACCGAAAAGCGTATGCCTGTTCATTTGCCAATCTCCCCGACGGAGACCTTGAACACGCGCATCATCAGGAGGACGAAACTGATACAGGTCACGAGGAGAACGACCGCATAGGCCGAGCCTCTGGGCCAGTTGGAGGACTCATTGAACCACTGATAGATGAGCTGCGTGAACCATAGAGACGACGGCCCGCCCAAAATCTGTGGCGCGGCCAAGGCCCCTGCGGTCAGCATAAAGACCATGGTTGCCCCCGAGACGATGCCGGGTTTGGCCATCGGCAAGACCACCCGCCAATGCACCCGCCACAAAGGCGCGCCCATGTCGCGGGCGGCTTCGACCTGCGTGTGATCCAGCGCCTCGATGGCGTTGTACATCGGGAAAACCATCAACAAGATATAGGCGTAGGCGAGACCACAGTAGAGCGCCACATCGGCGCGGATGAAATCCACCGGCGCGTCCCAAAGCCCCATTTGCATGCCCCAGGTGTTCACAACACCCGTCGAACCAAAGAGCACGCGAAAGGCAAACGCGCGCAGGATTTCGTTGATCCAATAGGGGATAATCAACCCGATCACCATAAGCCGCGCAGCGACACCCTTGGCCCCGTGGGCGAGGATATAGGCGATGGGATAGCAGATGAGCACGTCGATCATCGTGACGATCAGCGCCGCAATCAGCGTGCGGATCAGGATCGTGATGTCGAGCGTGTTGAAAGAGCCGTCCGCGTTGAAGAAAAAGCTGCGATATTGCTCCAGCGTGTAGTGATCCGCCTCCGTGCCGATCTGATCGGCGGGCAAGTTAAAGCGGAAGGAATAATCCAGCATCGAAAGCTGCGGCAGGGTGATGAAGACGACGACCCAAAGCGTTACAGCAATGGCGATGAACAGCGCCGCGCCCATGCCGTGTTTGGCAAGCAATGTGGTGTAGGCGAGTTTCAGATGTTTCATGATTCAGACGCCATATGCCCGACCGGAAGGATGGTGCCATTCATCGGCGCAAAGCCCAGAGAGAGGCTTTCGCCCTGCCCCGGCAAGCTCCCTGCGAGACCGGCGTTGACCATGGAAATGCGCAATTCGGTGTCGCCAGCCTTTGCGAAAACATGGTTGGTCGCGCCCTCGAATTCCTGCCGCGTGAGCGTGGCTTGGAAAACGTTCTCTGTCGCTCCCGGGATCAGCTGCTCGGGCCGCACAAACAGAAGCGCTTCATCGCCCGGTTTGTATTTGCGCCCACCGCCGACACGAGCCTCAAACGTTCCCATCGGGGTCTCTAGCGCAGCCAAGTCGCCCGACTGCCCCTTGATGAAGCCTTGCAATGCGTTGTTTTCCCCCACGAAAGACGCCACGAAAGCAGACCGAGGACGGTTGTAAATCCGATCCGGTTCGCCCACCTGTTCGATCACGCCCCGGCTCGTCACGGCCACACGGTCGGACATGGTCAAGGCCTCGCCCTGATCGTGGGTGATATAGATAAAGGTCACGCCGACTTGTTTCTGGATCGCGCGCAGCTCCGTGCGCATGTGCTGGCGCAGTTTGAGATCGAGCGCGGAGAGCGGCTCGTCCAAGAGCAAAATATCCGGCTCCACCGCCAGAGCGCGGGCAATCGCCACGCGCTGTTTCTGACCGCCCGAGAGTTCCGAGACCTTCTTGTCACCGATCCCCGGCAGGGCAATCATGTCCAAGAGCTCGTCCGCCCGTCTGCGCCGCTCTTTCTTGGACGCACCCCGCACTTCCAATGGAAAGGCGATGTTTTCGGCCACAGTCATCAGCGGAAACAGCGCCAGATGTTGGAAAATCAAAGCCGTCGGGCGTTTGTTCGGACCGACGCCTGCCATGTCCTTACCCCCGATCAGCACTTTGCCCTCGGTCGGTTCGGAAAAGCCGGAAATACAGCGCAGCATGGTGGTCTTGCCGCAGCCTGACGGCCCGAGAAAGGAGAAGAATTCGCCGGAATTGATTTTGAGATTGGCGTTATCC
The DNA here is from genome assembly GCA_964220165.1 of Abyssibacter sp. Classification (GTDB taxonomy): domain Bacteria; phylum Pseudomonadota; class Alphaproteobacteria; order Rhodobacterales; family Rhodobacteraceae; genus Celeribacter. The sequence continues at coordinate 39,860 of CAXPTW010000019.1, read as the reverse complement.
ACGGCGGTGAAACTGCCGAAGCGGATGGAGACGTGATCGAGGAGGACGGATCTGTCGGGCATATCGATTCTGATTGTTATGGTGCCAAAAGCGAGGCCCCGCCCGGATGCGGGGCCTCGTCGTGTCGCCGCGATTTAGCCGGAGAGGAACTTGTTGGTGAACTCGGTGCGCATTTCCGAATACCACGGCGCCTCTGCGGGCCAGGCGTTGAGGTTCGCCAGAGCCTCGCCCGGATAGGCATCGGCAAAGTTCTTGGCGTAGATCTCACCACCGTAAGCATCCGCGCCCAGAACCGGCGAGTTGTAGCCATGGGTCTTGATCGCCTCACCGGCCCACTCGGCGTTGTAGCAGGCGTCGATAAAGGCATAGGCCTGTTCGATGTTCGTTGCGCCCGTCGGCATCGCCATCCCGTCGACCCAGGCCATCGCGCCCTCGACCGGCGCGCGGTACATCACCGGCTCACCTTCGTTCTTGAGCGCGATCGGCGGACCGTCCCAAGTCTGGCCGACAATGACACCCTCGTTCAAAAGACCGTTTTTCTGGGTGTCGGCGTCATTCCAGATCAGTTTGATATTGCCTTTCTTTTCAATCGCGTGCTCGATGACCTTGGTCCAGACTTCGGTCATTTTCTCAGGGCTCTCATAGGCCGCCCACATGGACCCCGGCTCCATCATGCCGAGGCGCTCCATCCCGAGGCCGAGCCCCAAGAGCATGGAGTGGCCACGGCCCATGGTTTTGCCCGCGTTGGCATCGTCCCAGATGTCGTAATAGGAGGGGAATTCGCCCGCAGGGGTGAACATGTCGGTGCGCCACGCAACACCTTCGGTGCCCCAGATATGCGGCACCCAGAACGTGCCTTCGCCACCAAAGTTCCAGTGGGTCTCACCCAAAGCCATCGCCGGGTTGACCTTTTCAATGGCAATTTTCGACATGTCGAACGGCTGCAACAAGCCCAGTTCAGCCCAGAGGAGGTTCCGGTTGACGGTCGGAGAGATGATGTCAAACCCCTCGCCACCCGTCGCCTTCAGTTTGTTGATGATCTCCTCGTTGGAGCCGATGCCGGTGAAGTTGAGCTTGATGCCGGTCGAGCCCTCGAACGCGGTCACAAAGCTTTCCGGCAGGTAGTCGGACCACATCATCACATTAATCTCGCCCGACGAGGCCAGGGCAGATCGGCTCACAATCGCCGGCGCGGCCAGACCGCCCAAGACCGTGGCCGAGCCCTTCAGAAACGCGCGACGTTTCAGGCCAGTGGATCGCAGGCTGGCCGGTTTATTGAATTTCGTCATGTCACTCCCCGTGATTTTTAGGATTGGCGCATTGAGGACAGTCCTCTTGCGCTGCGCCTTGCCGGAAATGCGACAAGCCGCCTGAAAAGAAGCCTAGGAGGCCGGAAAATGCATATTTTAGAGCCAGAGGTTTCTATCTATGGTGCCAGTCGCGGATTGCGCCTAGGCTCTGCATAAATGCGTAATAGAGTGGCAACCTTCACCGGTCTTTGCCCACCGAGGGAGCAAGATCGCAACATGACCCCTGCCGACGAGTCGCCCCATGCTTGAGCGCTATTTCGAGACCCCGTTTGACGATCAGGCGTCCCTGCAGCACCAGATTCAGGAACGTTTGATCGAGGCGATCCTCGACGGTGCGGTGTCGCCCGTCGACCCTCTGCCGTCCTCGCGCGAATTTGCCAAGGCAATCAATGTCTCCCGCAACACGATCTCGATTGTCTACGACCGGCTCCATCAAGACGGCTTCATCACAGCACAACCCAGACGTGGCTATTTCATCGACGAAAATTTCGTGCGCGAAAAGCTCGACGTGGCCCCGCCCCGGCGCATCTCGCATGCGGGCGGGCGGCCGGATTTCGCCCGCATGATGCCGCGCCGGTACACGGAACAGCTCAATATCGAAAAGCTCGCGAACTGGCGCAGTTATCCCTATCCGCTGATCTTCGGGCAGGTCGGGCGCGATGATGTGTCCGTGGCACGGTGGCGCGACTGTCTGCGCCGCGCGGGCACCTCGCGTCACGTCGGCACATGGGCCGACGACCAAACGAATAGCGACGATCCGCTCCTCCTCGAACAGATCGCCCGGCGCATCCTGCCACAGCGGGGATTTCGCGCGGACGCAGACGAATTGCTTGTCACCGTCGGGGCGCAAAATGCGATCTGGATGGTCGCCACGCTGTTCTTGGAGCCGGGCAAACGCATCTGTGTCGAAGATCCCGGCTACGTCGATGCGCGCAACATTTTCCTCTCGCACGGTGCCGAGGTCGTGCCGGTGCCGGTGGACCGTCAGGGGCTTCCTGTTGGCGCGCATTTTACTGGGGCCGACATGGTCTATGTCACCCCCGGCCACCAATCTCCGACGAATATCACCATGCCGATGGAACGGCGTTTGGCCCTCATCGAGGCGGCGGGCACACATGACTTTCTCATTTTGGAGGACGATTACGAACACGAGCTGAATTTCATCGGCGCACAGCACCCGACGCTCAAGGCGCTCGATGGCGCGGGGCGCGTGATCCATGTCGGCTCTCTGACCAAACCGCTGTTTCCAGGCATCCGCCTCGGGTTCATTGCCGCCGACCGTGAGGTGATCGCGGAGTTGCGCGCGCTCAGGCGGCTCATGTATCGCCACCCCTCCGCGCTTGCGCAACGGGCGATGGCGCTCTTTCTCTCTGAGGGGCATTACGACGCCCATATCCGGCGGCATCGCCGGTCCATGGCCGAGAAATGGCAACTCATGCATCGTGAAATCGACCGGCAACTCCCGCAGTGCAGCCTGACGATGACCACGGGTGGCTCCGGCATTTGGCTCACCCTGCCAGAAGGCGTAGAGGCCGAAGACGTACGCAAGGCCGCCCTTGACCTTGGCGTCGTGGTCGAGATCGGCACGCCCTTTTACCTCAGGGACAAAGCCCCGCAGAACCGTCTCCGCATGGGGTTCGGAGCGATTGAGGCGGCCAAGATCGACCCCGCGATCGCGCGATTGGCGGAGGCGATTGACGCCGTCTCGTGACCCCGCCCGCGCTTAGCCCATCGCGATGACGATGGTTTTCGAGCGCGTGAAATGGGCGAGCATGGCCTCAAGCGAGGCTTCCTTGCCCAACCCCGAGCGCCCGAAGCCGCCATAAGAGACGTTGGGCTGGATCGTGAGGTTTTGGTTCACCTGCACATAGCCCGCGTTCAACCGCTTGGTCGCATCGAGCGCGGTGCGCAAATCCTCGGTCCAAACGGTGGCGGCGAGGCCATAACGGCTGTCATTCGCTTTCGCGATCACATCGTCATAGTCGGACCATTTTTGAATGACGGCGACCGGGCCGAAAATCTCGTTTTGCACACAGGGGTGATCCTCCGGCAGGTCGAGCAAGAGGGTGGGAAGCGCGAAGAGATCGGGCGAGAGGTGGTTGTCCTCCGGCACTTGGCCGCAGCGGATCACCCGCGCGCCCGCGTAGGCCTCTGCTTGCGCCACGTAGTCCGCCACGACAGCCGCCTGTTTTCGGTTGATGATCGTGCCGATGTCCGTCGCCTCATCGAGCGGATCGCCAATGACCAGCACGTCCAGCGCCGCCGTCAGTTTGGCGAGGAAGGCGTCAAAGAGGTCTTCGTGCACATAGATGCGCGAGGAGGCGGTGCAGCTTTGGCCCTGACGGGTGAACCGCATCCCGGAAATCGCGCCTGACACCGCTTTGTCGAGCTTGGCGTCCGCACAGACGATCATCGGGCTTTTGCCGCCCAGCTCCAGCGACACCGGCACAATCCGCTCCGCGCCCGCCTTGTAGACCCTCTCGCCGACGGCCTCGGAGCCGGTAAAAGTGATCTTCGCCACGTCCGGGTGCGCGGTGAGCGCAGCGCCACAGTCGACCCCAGTCCCGTTGATCACGTTGAGCACGCCGTCCGGGAGATGTTCCATCACGATCTCGGCGGCGAGATAGGTGGCGAAAGGCGCTTCTTCCGAGGCTTTCACGACAACTGCATTCCCCGCCACGAGCGCAGGCGCGATCTTGAGCATCATCAGAACCAGCGGCACGTTCCACGGCAAGATGGCTGCCACGACCCCCAAAGGCTCGCGCGTCGTCAGAGTGAGCATCTCCGGGCTGAACGGGATCGTCTCGCCTTTGAGCTCGGAGCCCAGCCCGCCATAGAATTCCAGAATGTCAGCGGCAGTTTTCACCTCTCCCCGGCATTCGGTGCGGATGGCTTTGCCGGTTTCCCGCGCGAGCACTTGGGCCACGATCTCGAAGTTCTCGGCCAAGGCGCGTCCCGCCGCCGCGACGGCCTTCCCCCGCTCCCGCGCGGGCACATTGGCCCAACCGTCAAACGCCGCCTTCGCCTGTGCCACGGCCGCAGCCGTTTCCTCTGGCCCGGACGCCGCCGCAGAGCCGAGGACCGCCCCCGTCGCCGGGTTCACGACATCGAGCCCCCTGTCCACAGGCACGCGTGCGCCGCCCAAGAGATTGAGGTTGCAATAGGCCGCGATCACGGCCTGCGGGTCGGAAAAAGAGGAGGCGATTTGGCTCATGCTTTTTGCATCGCTCGAATTTCCGTCGCGGCAAAGGTGCCAGAGATTCAAAAGAATGAGTCCAGATGCTCTCGCCCCTTGCACTGGATCGCCAAATGGCTTTCGCTGGGGTCATATTACCGCCGGCCCCCCTGGAGTCTGTGCGGTTTGAACTACGGAGTTTCCCATGCACGACAACGATCTTTCCGCCATTGTCGAGGCCGACCGCGCCCACGTTTGGCATCACATGTTCCAGCACCAGCTCTTGGAGACGCGCGATCCCCGGATCATCGTCGAGGGCAAAGGCATGTCTGTCTGGGACCAGAACGGGCGCGAATTTCTGGATGCCGTGTCCGGCGGCGTCTGGACCGTCAACGTCGGCTATGGCCGCGAGCGCATCGCCAATGCCGTGCGCGATCAGCTGATCAAAATGAACTATTTCGCGGGCTCCGCGGGCTCCATCCCCGGCGCGCAATTCTCGGAAATGTTGACCGAGAAAACGCCAGGGCTGAGCCGTGTGTATTACTGTAACTCCGGCTCGGAAGCCAATGAAAAAGCGTTCAAAATGGTGCGCCAGATTGCGCACAAACGCTATGGCGGCAAGAAGACCAAAATCCTCTATCGCGACCGCGATTATCACGGCACCACGATCGGTACCCTGTCGGCCTGCGGCCAGAAACAGCGCGCACAGCAATACGGTCCCTTTGCGCCCGATTTCATTGAGGTGCCGCATTGTCTTGAATATCGCAAGCAGTGGGACGTGGAGAACTACGGAGAACGCGCCGCAGAGGCTATCGAAGAGGTCATCCTGCGCGAAGGGCCGGAGACGGTCGGCGCACTCTGCCTTGAGCCTGTGACCGCAGGTGGCGGTGTCATCACCCCGCCCGAGGGCTATTGGGAAAAGGTGCAGGAGATCTGCAAAAAATATGACGTCCTCCTGCATATCGACGAAGTCGTCTGCGGCATGGGGCGCACCGGCGAATGGTTTGGCTATCAGAACTACGGCATCAAACCGGATTTCGTGACCACCGCCAAAGGCGTTGCTTCCGGTTATGCGGCCATCGCCTGCATGATCACCACGGATGAGGTCTTTGCGATGTTCTCCGACACGCCGGAAGACCCGCTCAACTACTTCCGCGACATCTCCACCTTTGGTGGCTGCACCGCAGGTCCGGCAGCGGCCATCGAGAACATGAAGATCATCGAGGAAGAGAACCTGCTCGACAACACCAAGGCGATGGGGGGCCGCCTGATGGCCGGTCTTGATGCGCTCATGGACAAGCACCCACTCATCGGCAACACGCGCGGCAAGGGCCTCTTCTGTGGGGCGGAACTCGTCGCGGATCGCGCGACCAAGGAACCGCTCAACGAAAAACTCGTTCAGGCGGTCGTGGCCGAATGTGACAAGCAGGGCGTGATCATCGGCGCGACCAACCGTTCGGTGCCGGGGTTTAACAACACGCTGTGTTTCTCGCCGGCGCTGATCTCGAAAGAGGACGACATCGACCGCATTCTGAACGCGGTGGACAACAGCCTCACGACAATTGCGGCGATGATGTAAGATTGCCGCACAACAGTTTCAAAATACTAGATTATGCCCCGTCGATGCGCGGGGCATTTTCTGTTTCAAGCGCTCCGCTTTCTTCCTTGAGACCCGTCCCCGTCAAGCCGCGTTCGAGCGCCGTGCGGGTGATCCAGGCGATCTTGTCCGCTGCCTGATCGTAGGACATCCCGCCCTTGCCGTGGATGTTCGACAGACAGTTGCGCTGACTGTCTCTCAACCCCGGTTGGGGCGCGTAGGTGAGGTAGGCCCCGAGGCTATCGGCCACCGTGAGGCCCGGACGTTCGCCCACCAAGAGCACCACAAGACGCGCGCCCAAAGCCGCGCCGATCTCGTCTCCGATGGCGACACGCGCCTGGGTCGCAATGGTGACGGGGCCAATGGTGAGTCCGTCGAGCTTGGCGCTGGCGGCATGCACGACCGCTGCCGCATGGGCCTGTACCGCTGCGGAAGACAGGCCATCGGCAATCACGAAAGCCACATCGCATTGCGGACGGGCGTTGAGCTTGTCCGCCTCGCCCTCTGCGAGTTTGCGCCCCAAATCCGGACGGCGCAGGTAGCTCGCCCGATCCATAGCTGCGGAGGTGACGCGGATCACCTCATGTGGCGCGAGTTCCGCCTCCAAAGCCGCCACATCCAGCGCGGAATGCACCGCATCACGAGCGCGGGCATGAGCGAATTGGAATTCAAGGTTGGCCCCGGTGGGCACCCCCGCCCCAGAACGCCCCAACCCGATCCGCGCGGGAGTCGCGGCACGGAGAGCGGCCCATTTGTCTTTGACGACCTCACTCATTGTGCCGCCTCCAAAAGACGCTCTGTCGCCAGACCGCTGTCCAAAAGCTGCCCTGTCTCACTCACCAATCCCATCGCCTCCAGCCATGCCTCAAACTCCGGCGCAGCCCTGAGGCCCAGAGAATTGCGCAGGTAGGCGATGTCGTGGAACGAGAGGCTCTGGTAATTCAGCATGATATCGTCGGCGCCGGGCACGCCGATCAGGAACTGCGCGCGGGCGTTGGCCAAGAGCGTCATGAGCACGTCCATGTCGTTCTGATCCGCCTCGGCGTGGTTGGTGTAACAGACGTCACAGCCCATCGGCAGGCCGAGGAGCTTGCCACAGAACACGTCCTCCAACCCGGCGCGGATGATCTCCTTGCCGTCATAGAGGTATTCCGGCCCGATAAAGCCCACCACCGTGTTGACGATCAGCGGATCATAGGCGCGACAGACCGCATAGGCGCGGGCCTCGAGCGTCTGCTGGTCAATGCCGTGATGCGCGTCGGCAGAGAGCGCAGACCCCTGCCCGGTCTCGAAATACATCACGTTCTGGCCGACAGTACCGCGCCCGAGCGACAGCGCCGCCTCATGTGCCTCTTTGAGCATAGAAAGCGTCACGCCAAACCCCTCATTCGCCGCCTCAGTGCCCGCGACGGATTGGAACACCAAGTCCAAGGGCGCACCCCTATTGATGATCTCGATGGAGTTGGTGACATGGGTCAGGACACAACTTTGCGTCGGGATGTCGTAGCGGGTCCGCAGGTCATCCAGCATGGACAGGAGCGTCATCGCGGTCGGGATATTGTCGGTGGCCGGATTGATGCCGATCACCGCATCGCCGACGGCATAGGAGAGACCGTCGAGGGTGGAGGCCACAATGCCTTTGAGATCATCCGCCGGGTGGTTCGGTTGCAGGCGCGAGCCAATCCTGCCCTCAAGGCCCAAAGTGGTGCGGAACGCCGTCAACACCGTGATTTTCCGCGCGACCGCAATGAGATCGCGGTTGCGCATGAGTTTCGACACAGCGGCGGCCATTTCCGGCATGAGACCGGGGGCGAGGGCTTTGAGCGCCTCCGGCGTCGCGGCCTCAGAGAACAGCCAGTCGCGGAACTGGCCGACGGTCATATGCGACACAGGCGCGAAGGCCGCCGCATCGTGACTGTCGACGATGAGGCGCGTGACCTCGTCCTCTTCATAGGGGATCAACAACTCTTCGAGAAAGGCCTTCAGCGGCAGATCGGCCAACGCCATTTGTGCCGCGACACGCTCCACGTCGCTCTCGGCAATCAGTCCCGCCAAAGCGTCGCCAGACCGCGCGGGCGTGGCCTTGGCCATCACCTCGGCCAATGTTGAAAACTGGAATGTCTCGCCGCCAAGGCTCTGTCGAAATAGGCCCATTTGCGCTCCTTTGGAGGTCCGTTTGGGGGGTCCGTCTCCGTCAGCCTAGCGCGCGGGTTTGCGGCTGCACATGGTTTCACGCGTTGCAGGACAGAAAACCGAAGGCGCGGCGCAAATTCGGGCAGGACCGCACAAGTTTTCCGCAGGGGAAACTATTGATCCTCACAAGACAAAAAGGCCGAGCGCTTGGCCCGGCCCTTTCCCAATGCTGCGAGAAGAGGATTAAGTCACCACATCCGGCGCGCTGCGGCCGGTGCGGGCGCGAATTTCCGCGATCTTATCGGCGGCGGACACGATGTCCGAGAGCGCGTTTTGCGGGTTGTCTTGCAACGCCGCCGGGTTGGTTTCGACTTTTTCGAGATAGACGCGCAGGGTCGCACCCTCAGTCCCCGTGCCAGACAGGCGGAACACGATACGCCCGCCGCCATGGAACATGACGCGGATGCCCTGCCCCTCAGAGCGCGAGCCATCGACCGGATCGTCATAGGCAAATTCATCCGCCGCCTCGACCTTCATCCCCTCGAATACACGGCCCGGAAGGTTCGGCAAACGGGTGCGCAGGGCCTGCATCAGCCCGTTGGCCGCATCGCTGTCGACCGCCTCATAGTCGTGACGCGAATAGTAGTTGCGGCCATATTTGGCCCAATGATCGGCCATAATTTCTGCCACGGATTGTTTGCGCGCGGCCAAGACGTTGAGCCAAAAGAGCACGGCCCAAAGCCCGTCTTTTTCGCGCACGTGATCGGAGCCGGTGCCGGCGCTTTCCTCACCGCAAAGCGTCGCGCGACCTGCGTCCAAGAGGTTGCCAAAGAACTTCCACCCCGTCGGCGTCTCATAACAGGCGATTCCCGCGGCCTCGGCGACGCGGTCGAGCGCGCGCGCCGTCGGCAGGGAGCGCGCGACGCCCTTGAGGCCTTCCTGATAGGCCGGGACAAGACCCGCATTGGCGGCCAAAACGGCGAGGCTGTCCGAGGGGGTCACATAGCAATTGCGCCCCACGATCATGTTGCGGTCGCCGTCGCCGTCCGAAGCCGCGCCGAAATCTGGGGCGGCGGCAGAGAACATCAGATCCATCAGATCCTTGGCCCAGATCGGGTTCGGGTCCGGGTGCCCGCCACCGAAATCGGGCGACGGCACGGCGTTGACGACGGAGCCCTCAGCCGCGCCTAGCGTGCCTTCGAGGATCGCTTTGGCATAGGGGCCGGTGATCGCGTGCATGGCGTCGAACTGGAGCGTGAAACCGCCCGCAAAAAGCGCCTTGATCGCGTCGAAATCGAAAATCCCGGCCATCATCTCCGCGTAATCGGCAACCGGATCGACGACCTCGATTTCCATCCCCTCAAGCGTGGTGGTGCCGAGGGTCGAAATATCGACATCCTGCGACTCGGTGATGGCGTATTCGGTGAGCGTTTTGGTTTGCTCGAAAATCTTTTCTGTCACGCCTTCTGGCGCGGGACCGCCGTTCGGGTTGTTGAACTTGACTCCGAAATCCTCATCCGGCCCGCCTGGGTTGTGGGAGGCGGACATGATGATCCCGCCATCGGTTTTCCGGATGCGAATGAGGTTCGAGGCCGCCGGTGTCGAGAGCAAAGCGTTTTGCCCGATGATAACCTTTTTCGCCCCGTTGGCCGCCGCCATGCGCAGGATCACCTGCGCCGCGCGGTCGTTGAAATAGCGGCCATCGCCGCCCAGCACATAGGTTTTGCCCTCCGCGCCGCCTGTGGCGTTGAAGATCGCTTGCACAAAGTTTTCCAGGTAGTGCGGCTGCATGAAAACCGGGGTTTTCTTGCGCAGGCCGGAGGTGCCGGGCTTTTGGCCTTCGATCGGGGTCGTGGCAACCACGTGACGCGTCATGGGTTTTCCTCTCTCATCGGTCGTTCATCTGTCATAGTCACGCATGATCTGTGCCACACGCGCAAGTCGGTCGTCAGAAGCTAGGGCCTCTGCCCCGCCCGGCAACCGGATCCGCCAGTTGGGATATTCGGTCGTGGTGCCAGGAAGGTTCTGTTGATCCACCATATCAAGGAGCACTTCGGCTTGCACCGCCACAAGACGCGAAGGGGTCGCGGCAAGAAAGCGGTGCAGGCTGTCTTGACCCTCGTCTTCGACACGGTGGTCGATGGCCGCCACTTCGCGCGTGCGCATGTCGAGATCGGCGGCGGTTTCCTCATCCGTCAGCCCCCCGACCTCACGCCGCGCGGTGATATCCGCGCCTTGGCGCCAGCCCTTCCACGTCGGCAAATCATGGGTGGAAAAGGAGGCCACAGCCGCCTCGTCATAGGCGTCAGAGGGTTTGAATTCCGGTGTTTCCCAATTCCAGCGCTCGAACATCGCGACGCGGCAGCCAAGCACCCCAGAGTCAGACAGTGCCTCTCGGAGGCCATCGGGGATATTGCCCAAGTCCTCACCCACGATCACACCGCCTTCGCGCGCGGCCTCGATCCGGGCGACGGCCAGCATGGAATCGCGGGGCATGGTCACATAAGACCCGGGCGCGCCCTCCGGCACCCAGAAGGTGCGCTCAAAGCCCAGAATGTGGTCGACCCGCATCATGCCGGAAACGCGCAATTGACGGGCAAAGGTCTCCGCCAGAGCGGCATAGGAGCGGTTTCTGAGCGAGATCGGATTGAACGGGGCGAGGCCCCAGTTCTGTCCATCGGCGGAAAACGCATCCGGCGGCGCGCCCAAAGCGGCGCCAAAGGCGAAACTTTCGCGATCTTCCCAGGTCTCCGCGCCATGCGGGTGGGTGCCGACGGCGAGGTCGAGGTAGAGCCCCTGTGCCATACCGGCGGCTTTGGCCTCCGCCTGAACTTCGGCCAGCGCCTCTTCGGCACGCCACTGGAGCCAGGCGTGGAACTGAATTTCTTCGCGGAGCTCTTGGCGCGCTTGGAGCGAGGCCGCGCTTTCCGGGTCTTTGAGTTCCTCGGGCCAGCCGGACCAGAACGGGCCGTGGATCTCGGACAGCGCCTGATGCAGGGCGAAAGTTTCAAGCGCGGCCCCTTCCCCCGTCAGATAACCTAGGAAGGCGGGCGAGAGCGTTTCCGATTCAAATGCCTTCCGCAGCGCCGCCATACGCGCCGGGCCGTCTGTGATGTAATCGACAAGCTTCGTGGCCCGCCCCGTCTTGGTCGCGAGATAGCCGACGTTCAACCGGCGGCGGTGGCTCGGGGTGTAGGGGCTAAAGAGGCCGGGATCGGTCGGAAAGCCCGCGTGCACCGGGTTGATACCGAGAAAGCCCCCGCCATGCGCGCCCAAGGTTTTGACCAAGGGCATGAGATCGTCGTAGGTGCCGATGCCCTTTTTAGACAGTCCGTAAAGGGGGGCCGTCATGCCCCAGCCGCGCGGCGGATAGGGGATGGAGGACGGCGCGGCCAAAAGCGTGATCCGCTGTGCCCCATGGGGCAGTTCCGCGACCAGCTGATGGATGCCCAAAGGCACCTCGGGAAGGCTCTCTGCACCGCGTCCCTCCACCATCGCGCCGTCTTCAAAGATCAGCTCCCATGTGGCCTCGCCGATATCGACATAGGGCTTGGTCCCCGCCTCAAAGACGATGTCCCACGGCAGATAGGCGTCGCCTGCATCGAGCTGGTCTTGGGCCTCGGCCTCCGTCTCGGCCGCGATCCCGAGCGCCTTGAGAAGCGCCACGGCGGTCTCCACCGTGGTCTCGTGATAGGTGCCCATCTGGTCATAGTAGCTGCGGTGAATGCCACGCTGTTCGGCCAGCACAAGGCGCAGGTCAGTCATTATAAGCCTCCAGTTCCAGCGCCAGCACCGTCTCACTGCCCGCTTGGACCGTCGGTTCCGTCATTACTTTGCCATCAATCTCCGGGCGCGCCGTGTCAATCCAAAGCCGCCAGCGCCGCCCGTCCGGGCATTTTGGCAGGCACACGTCCTGTGCCCCTCCCCGGTTGAAAATCAAAAACAGCGCCTCTTCGCGTTGGGCATAAGCGGGTGTCCCGGACGCGATCCGCATTTCGGCGCAGAGCATTTTGAGATCGGGCGCGCCCCAATCCGCGTCCTCCATCGGCGTGCCGTCAGGGCGCCACCAGAACAGGTCCACGATCCCGTCGACGATGCGCTCATCGCTGTGCAAGAACCGCTTTTGCCGCAGGATCGGGTGCTCCCGGCGGAAGGTGATCAAACGGCGGGTAAACTCAAGGAAATCTGGGTCATAGTCCGACCAGTCGATCCAGCCGATCTCATTGTCCTGACAATAGGCGTTGTTGTTGCCCTTCTGGCTGTTGCCCAACTCATCGCCCGCCAAAAGCATCGGCGTGCCTTGAGAAAAGAGCACGGTGGCCAAGAGGTTGCGCCGCCGCTGCGCGCGTTTGGCAAGGATGTCCTCGTCCGTACTTGGCCCCTCGACGCCCATATTGTCGGACGCGTTGTCATTGTGGCCGTCGCGGTTGTCTTCGCCATTGGCGCTGTTGTGCTTCTGGCTGTAGCTCACGAGGTCCATGAGGGTAAACCCGTCATGCGCAGTGACGAAATTGACCGACGACGTGGCGGGGCGGCCCGAGTGATCGAACTGAAGCGCAGACCCGGTGATCCGGTCGGCCAGCACCGGCACATGGCCCGCGTCGCCCCGCCAGAACCGGCGCACCCCGTCACGGAATTTGTCATTCCATTCGAGAAACGGCGGCGGAAACCCCCCGACACGGTAGCCGCCGGGACCAATGTCCCACGGTTCGGCAATCAGTTTCACTTGGGTCAGAACCGGGTCTTGCCGGATCGCGTCAAAGAAGCTCGCGCCCCGGTCAAATCCGGCATCCGTGCGACCCAAGGTGGAGCAAAGATCGAAGCGGAACCCGTCGACATGCATCTCTTCGACCCAGTAGCGCAGCGAGTCCAACACCATTCTGAGCACCATCGGGTGATCGATGTTCATCGTGTTCCCGGTGCCCGTGTCGTTGATGTAATAGCGCGGGTCGTCGTAGAGGCGGTAGTAGCTTCGGTTATCCAGCCCCCGAAACGAGAGCGTCGGACCAAGTTCGTTGCCCTCACAGGTATGGTTGTAGACCACATCCATGATGACCTCGATCCCTGCCGAATGCAGGCGCGCGACCATGTGCTGGAATTCGGCGATCTGGTCATGGGCAAGATAACGCGGGTCGGGCGCAAAGAACCCGAGCGTCTGATAGCCCCAGTAGTTCACGAGGCCTTTCTCGACCAGAAACCGGTCGTTGAGAAAGGCCTGCGCGGGCAAAAGTTCGATCGCCGTAACCCCGAGTTTCACGAGGTGATCGAGGATCGCGTCGGACGCGAGGCCGAGGAATTTGCCCTTGTGCAGCACATCGGGGTGGAGTTGCGTCAGGCCTTTGACATGGGCTTCATAGATTACCGATTTCGAGACCGGCGTGCGCGGGGCTTTGTCCCGGCCCCAGGCAAAGAGCACATCTTCGACCACACAGCGCGGCATGTATTTCGCGCTGTCGCGCCGGTCAAAGGACAGGTCGACATCGGGATGGCCGACCTTATAGCCCATGAGGCTGTCGTGCCACTCGGGGTGCTTGGTCAGCCGTTTGGCGTAGGGGTCGAGAAGGAACTTGTTGTAATTGAACCGATGGCCCTCATGGGGCGCATAGGGACCATCCGCGCGCAGCCCGTAAAGCTGACCTGGACGCAAGCCCGGCACATAGCCGTGCCAAACATCGCCATCGCGTTCCGGTAGGTCGATTCGATGGGTTTCCGAGCGCCCATCCGGCGAAAACAGACAGACGGAGATGCGGCTCGCATGCTCAGAGAAGACCGCGAAATTGACCCCCTCGCCGTCGAATGTGGCCCCCAATGGGGCGGCATGTCCGCCGAGGATGGTCAGGTTCGTCATTCCGCGCCCACCATCTCAGCAAACAACTCGGCGTATCGGGCGGCGGAGGTGTCCCAGCCGACCGGTTGCGCCATGGCGTTTTTCATCATCTGCTGCCAGAGTTTTGGCTTGTGATAGAGATCACAGAGGTGGTTGATCGCGTGTTTGAGTGCCGGGACAGCCGTCGGGTGGAACTGAATCCCGGTGGCCACGCCCGTCGATAGCCCCGCCGGATTGGCATTGACCACCGTGTCGGCCAGACCGCCGGTCAGGGAGACAAGCGGCAAGGTGCCATAGCGCAGACCGTAAAGCTGCGTGAGGCCGCAGGGTTCAAAGCGGGACGGCACGAGGATCGCATCGCCCCCCTCGATCATGCGGCGCGCGAGGGCCTCATCATAGCCGATGCGCACGGACACGCCCTCATGGCGCAGAGCCAGATCGCGGAAGGCCGCCTCGAAATACCCCTCACCAGAGCCGAGAAGCGCCAGTTGGCCGCCCTGTTTCAACAGCGTCGGCATGGCCTCCAGCAAGAGATCAAAGCCCTTTTGCCCGGTCAGACGTGAGATCACGATACACAGCGGGCCATCGCTCTCGGGCAGGTGCATTTCCTCGCGGAGCGCGGCTTTGAATTTCGCTTTGCCGCGCGGGGATTTGTAGCTCGGTTGCCAGACGTCGAGGTCGATCCCGTTGAGAATGCCGGAAAAATCCGCGCCACGCGCCGCAAGGATGCCCTCCATCCCCATACCGAAGGCGCCCTCCATCAGCTCGCGGGCATAGGTCGGCGAGACGGTAGAGACCTTGGTCGCCGTCGTGATCCCGGCCTTGAGCGTGGAAACCTGTCCCCAATATTCAAAACCTGAGGCGGTAAAGCCCTGCGGCGGGAGACCGAGGGTCTCGACCATATCCGCACCGTAACAGCCCTGAAACGCGATGTTGTGAATGGTCATGAGCGATTTGACCCGCTCCCCCGCGCCCAACTCGTTGAGGTAGACGGGCGTCAGACCCGCCTGCCAGTCATGGAGGTGGAGCGCGTCGGGGAACCAGTCCTCAATCCCATGGGTCGCGATCATCGCCCCCACGAGCGACAGCGCGGCAAAACGTTGCGGGTTGTCGCTCCAATCGTTTCCGTCGGGACCGTTGTAGGGCTTGCCCTCCCGGTCATAGAGATGCGGGGCGTCAAGGATGTAGAGCACAGGCGCTTTGGGATCGTCGCCCAATGCCCCGCGCCGCACACGGGCCGGACCGCCGAAAAGATCCCAGACCTCGAAGACAGTTTCCGCCTCAGGCTGGGCGGCGAGCACCTCGCGGTAACCCGGCAAAAGGGTGCGCATCTCGATCCCATGCGGGGCCAACGCGCCGGGCAAGGCCCCGGCCACATCGGCCAGCCCCCCGGTTTTGATCAACGGCACACATTCCGAGGTGACCGAGAGAACCTTGATCATACGCCTTTTGCCCTTTCGTCGATCATCGCCTGCGTGATCAATGTGACACCTTTCTCGGAGACACGGAACCAGCGTTTGTCCACCTCCGGATCCTCGCCCACGACGAGACCGGCGGGGATTTGCACGCCCCGATCAATGACCACATTCTTGAGGCGGCAATGCCGTCCGATATTGGCATAGGGCAGCACCACCGCGCGTTCCAGCGAGGAATAGGAATTGGTGTGCACATAGGTGGACAGAAGGCTTTCGCGAATTTCCGTCCCCGAAATGATACACCCGCCGGTGACCATGGAGCTCACCGCAGAGCCGCGCCGGTCCGGGCGGTCGTGGATGAATTTCGCGGGCGGGGTGTTGAGCGAATAGGTCCAGATCGGCCAGTCCCGGTCCCAGAGGTCAAACTCCGGGGTAAAGGTCGTGAGGTCGATGTTGGTCTGCCAATAGGCATCGAGGGTACCCACATCGCGCCAATAGGCCTCTGCATCCGGGTGTCGCACGCAGCTATCTGTAAAGCGATGGGCCTGCGCCTTGCCATTTTTGACAATCTCCGGGATCAGATCGTTGCCGAAATCGTGGCTGGAGTTCGGGTCTTGCATGTCCTTGACCAAAAGCTCCCGCAGGAATTTCCAGCGAAAGACATAGATGCCCATGGAGGCGAGCGACTTGGTCGGTTCACCGGGAATAGAGGGCGGATCAGCCGGTTTTTCGAGGAAGGACACAATCCGGTCCGTTTCATCGACGCCCATCACGCCAAAGGCCGCGGCCTCTTTGCGGTCCACTGTAAGACAGCCCACCGTCACATCCGCGCCGGTGTCCACATGCTGTTGGATCATGATTTCATAATCCATTTTATAGATGTGGTCGCCCGCGAGGATCAGGATGTAATCCACATCGTAACTGTCGATGATGTCGATGTTTTGCGCCACAGCGTCGGCGGTGCCGCGATACCAGGTGCTTTCTTCATAACGCTGCGAGGCTGGCAGAATATCCAGGAATTCATTGCGCTCGGCCCGGAAAAACGTCCAACCGCGTTGCAGGTGACGAATAAGCGAATGCGCCTTGTACTGCGTCGCGATCGCCATCTTTCGGATGCCGGAGTTCAGCGCGTTCGAGAGCGCGAAATCGATGATCCGGTTTTTCCCGCCAAAATAGACGGCAGGTTTCACCCGGTTGTCGGTGAGTTCTTTCAAACGGGATCCTCGCCCCCCGGCCAACACAAAGGCCACGGAGCGATTGGTCAATCGGCTTCTGGTCTGTTGCATTTTCTTTCCTCTCCCTGACGTGTCACCGAGGGTGGCACGTTTGAATGACCGATTTAAACGTCTTTTACGAAAACAACTGTCGACAAGGGCGGCACCGTAATCTCGGCATGCGCGCCCTGC
This sequence comes from Abyssibacter sp., assembly GCA_964220165.1. Lineage (GTDB taxonomy): Bacteria > Pseudomonadota > Alphaproteobacteria > Rhodobacterales > Rhodobacteraceae > Celeribacter. The sequence goes on along the minus strand of CAXPTW010000019.1, from coordinate 22,997 downwards.
CCCTGCCACGCGCCCTCTTGGGCCGTCACCTGACCCATATTGCCACGCGCGCCGCCGCCATACTCAGCGGCATCGGTATTGAGCGCCTCGCGCCACACCCCCGCGCTTGGCATACCGAGCATATAGCCCGACCGCTCAACAGGGGTGAAGTTACAGACCACGACCACCTCGGCATCGCCCGGCTGGCCACGACGGACCCAGGCGTAGATCGAATTCTCGGCGTCATTGGCCTCGATCCACTGGAATCCGTCCTCCTCGCAATCCTTGGCGTAAAGCGCAGGCGTCGAGGTGTAGAGATGGTTGAGATCGCGCACGAGGTTCTGGACGCCCGCATGCATGTGATAGCCGAGACAGGCCCAGTCGATCTCACTCTCGTAATTCCATTCCTGCCACTGGCCGAACTCTTGCCCCATGAACAAAAGTTTCTTGCCCGGATGGCTCCACATGAACCCGTAGTAGGCCCGCAGGTTGGCGAATTTCTCCCACTCATCGCCCGGCATTTTCGAAATCATCGACTGTTTGCCGTGCACAACCTCATCGTGGCTGATCGGCAGGATGAAGTTTTCCGAGAAGGCGTAGTGCAGGCCAAAGGTCATCTGGTGATGGTGGTATTTGCGATGGACCGGCTCGCGCGACATGTAGTCGAGCGTGTCGTTCATCCAGCCCATGTTCCATTTGAACCCAAACCCAAGCCCGCCTGCATCGACAGGCGCGGAGACACCGGGAAAGGCCGTGCTTTCCTCAGCGGCGGTCATGATGCCCTCGACCTCGCCATAGGAGAGCGTGTTCATCTGTTGCAGCATGGAGATCGCTTCGAGGTTCTCGCGCCCCCCCTGCGCGTTCGGGATCCATTGCCCCTCTTCGCGCGAGTAATCGCGGTAGATCATCGAGGCGACCGCATCCACACGCAGCCCGTCGATGTGGTATTCCTTGAACCAATAGAGCGCGTTCGAGACGAGGAAGTTCGCCACCTCGTGACGTCCATAGTTGTAGATCAGCGTATTCCAGTCCTGATGGAACCCCTCGCGCGGATCGGCATGTTCGTAAAGCGCCGTACCGTCGAATTTCGCGAGACCATGACTGTCGGTCGGGAAGTGTCCCGGCACCCAGTCGATCAGGATGCCCAGCCCCGCCTCATGCGCGGCCTCCACGAGATCGCGGAATTCATGCGGCGGACCGAAACGGATCGTCGGAGCAAACAGGCCCACCGGCTGATAGCCCCAAGAGCCATCGTAAGGAAACTCGGAGATCGGCATAAGTTCGATATGGGTGAACCCCATGTCTTTCGCGTAGCCCACCAGTTCCTCGGCGGCCTCTTTGTAGGAAATGGGCCGCCCGCCCTCTTTGCGTCGCCATGAGCCGAGTTGGACCTCGTAGATTGAGATCGGCTTGTCCCGCGCCTGAAGCGTCTTGCGGCTCTCCATCCACGCACCGTCCGACCAACCGTATCCTGAGATGTCGCGCACTACAGAGGCGGTTTCCGGCGGATGCTGTGCGCCAAATCCGACAGGGTCGGCCTTGAGATGCGCATCGCCATAGGCGCCGATGATCTCATATTTGTAGGTCGTGCCGTCGTGCACGTCGGGCATGAAAATTTCCCAGACGCCCGTGGAGCCACGCCGCCGCATCACATGCCGCCGCCCGTCCCAGGCGTTGAAATCCCCGACGACCGAGACGCGCCGCGCATTGGGTGCCCAGACGGCGAAATGCGTGCCCGCGACGCCCTCATGGGTCAGGACATGCGCCCCCAGCGCGGTCCAAAGCGCGTGGTGCGTGCCTTCGCCCAAAAGATATTCGTCAATCTCGCCCAAAACCGGCCCGAACCGATAGGCATCCTCGACGGTCCATGTCGCGTCACCTGCCGTGCCTTCGATCACATAGGGTTTCGCCCCGGAGACCTTGCCATGAAACATCCCCGGCGCGCCTTTGACAGGGCTGAGCGGGTAACGCTTGCCCGCCGAGAGGGCGGTAATCGCCTCTGCGCCGGGATCAAAATAGGTCACATAGCGCACGCGACCTTTTTTGTGCGGACCGAGGATTGCAAACGGGTCATCACAGGTGCCCTCGCAGATATGAGTGAGCTGAACCGCATCCGCGAAGTCATTCTCGATAAGCGAGGTCATACGATTTTCCCTTTATTCTGGGCTAGCTTAGGGGATTCTTTGCAGGGATCAATCCTGCACAATCTAGGCAAGTAGCGACTTAGCCCCCCAAATATCGCACATGTATCCGTGAATGGTCCGATCCGATGAGAACCAGCCCGAGCGCGCCGTGTTCAGTGCGGCCATTTTAGCCCATTTCGCCTTGATCTTATAGGCCTTGTCGACTTCGCGTTGCGCGCGCCAGTAATCGGTGAAATCGGAGCAGACGAGGAAGTAGTCAGACCAGGTCAGATTGTCGGCGATATGGGTGTAGCGCCCCGGTTCTTCCGGGCTGAACGTCCCATCGCGAAGCGCGCTCAGCGCACGGGCAAGACGCGGGTCGGCGGCGATCGCCTGTTGCGCGTGATCATGGATCATTCGGCGTTGCATCACCTCATCGGCGAGCATCCCGAAGAGGAAGAAATTCTCTTCGCCCACGCGCTCGCGGATTTCCACGTTCGCCCCATCGAGCGTCCCAACGGTCAGCGCGCCGTTGAGGGCGAATTTCATGTTGCCGGTGCCAGAGGCCTCTTTGCCCGCCGTGGAGATTTGCTCCGAGAGATCCGCTGCCGGGATCAAACGTTCTGCCAAGGTCACGTTGTAGTTCGGCAGGAACATGACCTGAAGCGCCTCACGCGTGTCGACATCCGCGTTCACCAGTTTGGCCACATCGTTGATCAGGCGGATGATGTCCTTGGCAAAATGATACCCCTGCGCGGCCTTACCGGCAAAGATTTTGACCCGCGGCACCCAATCGGCATGAGGGTTATCCTTGATCTCCTGCCAATGGGCGATGGTCTCAAGGATGTTGAGGTGCTGACGCTTGTATTCGTGCATCCGCTTGATCTGGATGTCGAACATGGCGTTCGGGTTGAGCCTCACGCCGTGGGTCATGGCGATATAGTCCACGAGGGATTGTTTGTTGGCCTGTTTGACCTGTGAAAACCGGTCGAGCCAGGCTTTGTCCTCGATGGCGGTTTCGAGTTTTTCGAGCTGTTCGAGATCGGCGACCCACTCATCGCCGATGGTCTCGGTGATCAAAGACGACAGATCGGGGTTACAGCTATGAAGCCAGCGGCGCGGGGTCACGCCGTTCGTCTGGTTGACGATGCGGTCGGGATGCAGCTCGTTCAGTTCCTTGAACACGGTCTGTTTCATCAGATCGGTGTGAAGGGCCGAGACGCCGTTGACCTTTTTCGCGGTGATGAACGACAGCTCGCCCATTTTGACCTGACCGTCGGAACGCGCCGACAGGGTGCGGCTCGGGTTCGCTTTGCTGTGCGCGTCATCAATGCGGTCGATGATCTGCAAGTGACGCGGCAGGAGACGCCCAAACAGGCGCTCGTCCCAACGTTCCAAGGCCTCCGGCAACAGCGTGTGGTTGGTGTAGTTGAGACAGCCGTGGGTGATCTCCAACGCGTCCTCAAAGGAGAAGCCACGCTCATCGTGGAGAATGCGGAGAAGTTCCGGGCCCGCGATGGCAGGGTGGGTGTCGTTGAGCTGGATCGCAATCTTGTTTGGGAGTTCCCGCAGATCGCTATGCGCGCTCTCAAACCGGCGCAGGATGTCGCGGATCGAGGCGGCGGAGAAGAAGTACTCCTGTTTGAGGCGTAGCTCCTTGCCCGCCTCGTTGCTGTCTTCCGGGTAAAGCACGCGGGAAATGGTGCGCGCCAGCGCCTCATGCTCGGCCGCTGCGGCGAAATCGCCGGAGTTAAAGAGGCCAAGGTCGAACGGATCGACCGCACGGCCCGCCCAAAGACGGAGCGTGTTGGCCCAGCGCCCCTGCCAGCCGCAAATCGGGGTGTCGAACGCCTCCGCCTCGATCAGCTCAGAGGGCCGCCAAAGCGTCTTGCCGTTCTCGTAATTCACATCCCCGCCAAAACCGATGCGGAGCTTCACCTCGGGCCGCTCGAACTCCCACGGATGCGGTTCCTGGAGCCAGGTTTCGGGGCTTTCGACCTGACGGCCATCGACGAAGCTTTGCTTGAACAGCCCGTTTTCATAGCGGATGCCATAGCCCATTGCCGGGCAGCCAATCGTGGACAGGCTGTCGAGGAAACAGGCCGCCAGACGCCCAAGCCCGCCGTTGCCCAAGGCGGCATCCGGTTCATCGTCCAGAATGGTGCGGTAATCCATCCCAAAGCTCTCAAGCGCCTCCTTCACCTCCTCGACCATTTCCAGATTGACGATCCCGTCCTCCAACAGGCGGCCAATCAGGAATTCCATCGACAGGTAGTAGACCCGCTTGCCGTCATTCTCATAGGTCTTGCGCGTCGAGGCGACCCAAGTGTCCACGATCCGGTCGCGAATGGCGTGGCTCAGAGCCATGCGCCAGTCAAAAAACTGCGCATGTTCAGGGTCTTTTCCCATGGTGTAGGTCAAGTGCCGAAGCAGAGCTTCGCGGAAGGTCTGAGCGGAGGAGGAGGACATCGGGGGCACCTTATGTTGAGAAGAAATAACTTGTGCGGTTGGGCCGCGCTAAGCTTGGTTCGACGCTAAGTCACATTCAAATTGGATAGCAAGGTGACCCGCCCACATTTTTTGCAGCATCGCAGCATTCTCCCCCGCTTTCGGGAGAATTTGCTCAAAACGTCGCACATTTGCGCCCCTGACTTTGTCCGTTCCTGTGGCAATTTGATCCGGGTAAGGTGCCCAAGGGATCGCTGCACCCTTGGCGTCTATCGCGGCACTGTAACAGGAATATTGAGGTTGGGATGACGCCCGCCCCTCTATCCCTGCCCTTCAATCGCCTTGAACGCCGGATAGGCCGCCCGGTAACGACGATAGGACGCCTCATAGGGCGCGACCAAAGCCTCTACGGGCGCGATGACCTCACCCGTCTCAGGCACACGCATGACATCTTCGACAGACTCCTCCGTGACCGCCATCCGGGCCAGACGCGCCGCGCCCAAAGCGGCCCCGAACTCGCCGCCCGCCGGTTTGACCAAGGGCACATTCAACACGGTCGCAATCAGAGACAGCCAATAGGTCGAGGCCGCGCCGCCGCCGATGGCAAACAGCCGCTCAAAAGAGGCCCCCGCGCCCCGTGCGGCCTCTGCACAATCGCGCAGACCGAAGGCCACGCCTTCCAGCACGGCGCGGGTCAGATCCGCCCGCGAGCTGCCCGACGACAGGCCGAAAAAACCGCCCCGGATGTCGGCATCGTTGTGCGGCGTGCGCTCGCCCTGCAGATACGGCAGGAACCCCACCTCAGAGGGCGCGGCAAGATCATCGCCAAGCGCGGTCGTCAACTCGGCGGGTGTTCGGTCCGTGATCCGCGACAACCAGTTGAGCGAGGCCGTGGCCGACAGCATGACGCCCATCTGATACCACCTCTCCGGCACCGCATGACAAAATGTATGGAGCGCTGTCTCAGGCGCGGGGTGATAGCCATCTCGGGCCACGAGCAGCACACCCGAAGTGCCGAGAGACACAAATCCCTGGCCCTCGGACAAGACCCCCATCCCACAGGCGGCAGCGGCATTGTCGCCCGCGCCTCCGGCGACGACGACCTCCCCGCTCAGCCCCCATGCCACCGCAAGCTCGGGCCGCAATAGACCAGCGGCCTCACAGCCTTCCACAAGTGCGGGCATCTGATCGCGGCGCATATGGCCGACCGACAAGAGTGTATCGGACCAATCCCGCAAACCGACATCGAGCCAGCTCGTCCCCGCGCTGTCGGACATGTCCGCCACCGCCTCGCCGGTCAGATAGGTGTTGAGATAGCCCGCCGGCAACACCACCTTGGCCACGCGCGCGAACTGCTCCGGCTCGTGATGACGCACCCAATCGAGCTTGGGCGCGGTGAAGCCGGGAAAGACGATATTGCCCGACAGATCGCGCACGCCGTTGATCCCGTCGAGACGCGCCGCCTCCGCGTGGGCACGGGTGTCATTCCAGAGGATGCAGGGCCGGATCAACTCCCCTTTGGCATCCAGCAGAACCGCCCCGTGCATGTGCCCGGCAACAGCAATTCCTCTCACGCTTGAGAACTGCGGATGGTCTTTCAGCTCGGCAATCACGGCGTTGAGCGCTGTAATCCAATCCGCCGGGTCTTGTTCCGCCCAGCCGGGATGCGGATAGGCGACCTCGTACCCGCGCTCCACGGAGGCCAGAACCTCTCCCGCCTCACCCGTCAAAAGCGCGCGCAGGCCCGAGGTGCCGAGATCAAGCCCGAGGTAGGCCATCACGCCCCCGCCACATAGGCGTCAATCGCCGCCTCAATGCCGTCTGACCAGACACGGCGCAGAGCGGTGGCAAACGCCTCGGCAAAGCGCGGCTGTTGGCCGAGATCGCCATAGAATTGCGTCATACCCAACCAAGCGGCAGGATCGTCCTTGGCCCGAAGCGCGGTCTCGTTGAGCAGGTCCCACACCGGATCGTTGGGCGCGATCTCGCTGCCGTCCTCCCGCGTGCCCGCGCACATCCGCGCCCAGGCAGCTTCAACCAAGGCCAGTCCCCCGACCGGCGTGCCTTTGGCGAGCGCCTCGCGGATGGTCGGAATGAGGAACCCGGCATGGCGCGCAGAGCCGTCAAAGGCCACACGTCGCGTCGTATCGACGATCATCGGATTGCCAAAGCGCCGCGCGATCAGGTCGACATAGGCCTCGGGCGTCATCCCCGGCACGGGCGCGACATGGGGCACGATTTCCTCCAGCTCCACCTTATGAAACAGCGCCGCGATCTTGTCCTGCGCCATACAGCCGGAGATCGTCTCGACCGAGAGGATCTCGCCCGGGGCGGAAATCACTTGGTGCCCGCCGTTCAGAATACGGATTTTCATCGTCTCAAACGCATGAACATCGTCCGAGAAGGTCGCGCCCGCCTTGTCCCAATCGGGCCGTCCGGCACAGAAGTCGTCTTCCATCACCCATTGACGGAAATTCTCATGGCTGACAGGCACGAGATCGTCGATCCCCGCCTCGGCGGCCAGCGCGCGTTCCTTGTCGCCGGTTACAGGCACGATGCAATCGACCATGGCGTTGGGGAAGCTGCAATTGGCCTCAATCCAATCAGCCAACTCAGGATCGGACAGGCGGGCAAGCGACACAACCGTCTGGCGCAAAATATCGCCGTTGCCTTGCAGGTTGTCACAGCATTGCCCGGTGAACGGTCCCACCCCGCGATCCCGACGCAGTTTGAGCGCGGCGACAATGGCCCCAAAGGCCGTGCGCGGAGCAAAGGGTTGCTCTGCGTCGTGCTGAATATCCGGGTGGGTCGCATCGAACCCTTTGGTCACAGGGTCGATGTAATAGCCGCTTTCCGTGACGGTCAGGGCAACGATCCGAATGTCCGGCTCCGCCATACGGGCGATCAGGGCGCCGTGGCCCTCTTCGACCGGCAGATAGTCGATCATTGCACCCACGACCTCGATGCACGAACCGTTCGGGTCCAACTCGATGAGCGTGGTGAGACAGTCCTGCGACAAAAGCTTGTCGCGCATTGTGGCATCATAGGGCCGCACGCCCGCGCCGATGATGGCCCAGTCCTGCGCCATTCCCTGTTGCATCAGGCGATGCAGATACCAGCTTTGATGCGCGCGGTGAAAATTGCCCACACCGATATGCACGATGCCGGGGGTCAGGGCCGCGCGGTCATAGGTCGGGCGCAAAATGCCGTCGGGCATCTGGTCCAATGTCGCATTGCACAGCTTCATCACGAATTTCCTTGCATTGACGAGCGTCAGCTCATCCAGTTTCCGCCGACCACATTGTAGGTCTGGGCGACGATGTACTCGGCGTCTTTCGAGGCGAGAAAGACGGCCATGCCTGTGAGGTCTTCGGCCACGCCCATGCGCCCGAAGGGAACCGCCTCTCCGACTTCTTTTTTCTTTTGGCCCAAGGGCTTGTTCTCATATTTGGCAAAAAAGGCATCGACCCCGTCCCAGTGGTCGCCATCGACCACGCCGGGGGCAATGGCATTCACGTTGATGCCATGGGAAATGAGGTTCAGCCCCGCCGATTGCGTGAGCGAGATCACTGCCGCCTTGGACGCGCAGTAGGTCGCAACGAGGGCTTCACCGCGCCGACCAGCTTGGGACGCCATGTTGATGATTTTGCCGCCTTGCCCGCGCGCGATCATGTGTTTGGCGACCTCTTGCATCGTGAACAGCGTGCCTTTCACGTTGATGTCGAACACGCGCTGATAGTCCTCCGCCGTGATCTCCACCAAGGGCGCGGCAGAGAAAATCGCGGCGTTGTTGATCAGGATGTCGATCTGGCCGAGCCGCTCGACAGTCTCTGAGACGGCCTTTGCGATGCTCTCGGTGGAGGCCACGTCCATCTCCACGGCAATGGCAGCTTCCCCAATCTCGGCAGCGGTGGCTTTGGCCCGCGCCAGATCGAGATCGGCAATCGCCACGCGCGCGCCCTCGGCGACATAACGCTCCGCAAAGGCGCGGCCGATGCCGCGCCCGGCCCCGGTGATCAGGGCGGTTTTTCCAGCCAGCCGGGTCATGCGATGCGAAGCCCCTCTGCGTCGAAGCGGTGAATGAGGTCTTCGCGCGGGCGGAGGAAAATTTTGTCCCCGCTTTTGAAATCGACCTCACCATCGACGCGGACGGTCAGAGCTTCCGCCAGACCCGTGCCGTGGATGTGGAAGAAGGTATCGGAACCGAGGTGTTCGGAGACACCGACGGTGCCTTCCCACGGGCCACTTTCCGAGGAGACCCCGATATGTTCGGGGCGCACGCCGATGGTCGTGGCGCCGTATTTGGCCGCCTCGTCTCCCTCGATGAGGTTCATCTTGGGAGAGCCAATGAACCCCGCCACAAAGGTATTGCGCGGCGCGTTGTAGAGGTCGAGGGGGGAGCCGACCTGTTCGATATTGCCTTTGCGCAACACGACGATCTTGTCGGCCATGGTCATCGCCTCGACCTGATCGTGGGTCACGTAGATCATCGTGGTTTTCAGGCGATTGTGCAGCTCTGAGATTTCCAGACGCATGCCGACACGCAGCGCGGCGTCGAGGTTGGAGAGCGGCTCATCAAAGAGAAAAGCCGCAGGTTCGCGCACGATCGCCCGCCCGATGGCGACCCGCTGACGCTGACCGCCTGAGAGTTGCCCCGGACGCCGATCGAGATAGTCCGTGAGGTTCAGAACCTCCGCCGCGTTCGTCACGCGTTTGTCGATCTCAGCGGCGTCCATTTTCGCCATCCGGAGCGGAAAGGCGATGTTTTTGCGCACCGACATATGCGGGTAGAGGGCGTAGCTCTGGAACACCATGGCGAGGCCGCGTTTGGCGGGCGGCACGTTGGTGGCGTCCTCGCGGTCGATGCGGATTTGACCAGAACTGACGTCCTCCAACCCGGCAATCAGGCGCAGGAGCGTGGACTTGCCACAGCCAGAGGGGCCGACGAAGACCGTGAATTCTCCGTCCTCGATGGTGAGGTCCAGCGGCGGGATGACTTCCACATCGCCGAAGCGTTTGGTGACTTTGTCGAGAGTAATGCGTCCCATGGTCTTTCCCTTATTTGACTGCGCCGAAGGTCAGGCCGCGCACGAGTTGTTTCTGGCTGAACCAGCCGAGGATGAGGATCGGAGCGATGGCCATGGTCGAGGCCGCGCTGAGCTTTGCGTAGAACAGGCCCTCGGGGCTTGAGTAGCTGGCGATAAAGGCCGTCAGGGGAGCCGCGTTGGCCGCCGTCAGGTTGAGCGTCCAGAAGGCTTCGTTCCAGGCGAGGATGATGTTCAAAAGGATGGTCGAGGCGATCCCGGGCACTGCCATGGGCGTGAGCACATAGAGGATTTCCTCTTTGAGCGTGGCCCCGTCCATGCGGGCGGCTTCCAAGATTTCGCCGGGGATTTCCTTGAAGTAGGTGTAGAGCATCCAGATGATGATCGGCAGGTTGATCAACATGATGACGATCACGAGGCCGATGCGGCTATCCAAGAGACCCATTCTGATGAAGATCAGGTAGATCGGGTAGAGCACACCGACGGCGGGCAACATCTTGGTCGACAGCATCCACATCAGGATGTCTTTCGTCCGCTTGGAGGGCACAAAGGCCATGGACCAGGCGGCGGGCACCGCGATGATGACCCCGAGGAGAGTCGAGCCACCCGCGATGATCACCGAGTTCCACAGATAGCGCATATAATCCGAGCGCTCCTGCACCACCGCGTAGTTTTCCAGCGTCCAGTCGAAATTCAGGAAAATCGGCGGGCTGGCGATGGCCTGAGCTTCGGTCTTAAAGCTCGTGAGGATGGTCCAGAGGATCGGGAAGAAGATCAAAAGACCGACGGCCCAGGCCAATGTGGTGTTGATGAGTTTGCGTTGTGTCGTGACAGAGCGTGCCATAATGTCTTTCTCCTCACGTATCCAGGTTCTTGCCGACGATGCGCATCAGGAAGATGGCAACGATATTGGCGAGGATGATGGCGTAGACACCACCGGCGGAGCCAAGTCCCACGTTCTGACTTTCGAGAACGCGTTGGTAGATCAGGTAGGTGAGCGTCCGGGTGCCAAAGGAGCCTTGGGTCGTCACAAAGATTTCCGCGAAGATGCCCAGTAGAAAGATGGTCTGGATCAGCAACACGACGGTGATCGCGCGGCTCAGGTGCGGCAGAACGATGAACCAAAAGCGTTTCAGAACGGGCGCGCCATCCATTTCGGCGGCTTCTAATTGTTCACTGTCGAGAGACTGGATCGCGGTCAAAAGAATGAGCGTCGCAAACGGGAGCCACTGCCAGCTGACGATCAGGATGATCGACTGCATCGAGGCTTGGCTCAGCCATTCGATGGGTTCGGCGCCGAAGAATTTCCAAAGATGGGCGAACAGACCGTTCACCGGATCCATAAAGATGTTTTTCCACACCAGCGCGGAGACGGTCGGCATCACGAAGAAGGGCGCGATCACGAGGATACGGACGACGCCCTGCCCCCACATCGGTTGATCGAGCAGGATCGCGAGCAACACCCCGAACACGAGCGTGATGACAAGCACACCGCCCACGATGATCAGCGTGGCCGAGACCGCGGGCCAAAAGGCGCTTGAGGTCACGAACCGGGCGTAGTTTTCGAACCCGACCCAGCCTAGGTCGCCACCACGGAGCGGCAAATATTTTTTGAAGGAGAAGATCAGGGTCATGATCAACGGGACGAGCATCCATCCCAAAAGGAGGACCACGGCGGGCGCCATCATGAGGCGCGCTGCGGATCGGGAATGCTGGGTGGCCATTGGATACACCTTTCCTATGGACGGGGGTGCCGCCGGTTGGAGGGGTTGGAACTGTCGATAGGGCCTTGCCGGGGGGACGAAGGGCGGTCATCAGAGCGCCCTTCGCCTTGGGAGGTCACTTAGTACCCGGCCGCTTCCATGGCGTCGGTCGTGATGGCCTGCGCTTTTTGCCGCGCTTCTTCCACCGTCTGCTGACCGGCATACACCGCAGAGAACTCTTGGCTCACTTCCGTTGCAATCCCGGCAAATTCAGGGATCGCGGCGAACTGGACACCCACATAGGGCACCGGATCAACGGTCGGGTTGTTCGGGTCCGCCGAGAGGATCGAGTCGAGCGTCATCTTGGCGAAGGGAACGTCCATGTAGTTCGGATTCTCATAAAGCGAGATCCGTGCGCCCGGCGGGACGTTGGCCCAACCTTCGTTGGCGGCGACGAGCTCGATGTAGTCTTTCGAGGTGGCCCATTCGATGAACTGTTTCGCGGCGTCCACGTTCTGGGTGCCTGCCGGGATGCCAAGAGCCCAGGCCCAAAGCCAGTTGCCGTTCTTCTCGATGCCGTCTTTGTGCGGCGCGAGGGCAAAGCCCACCTTGTCGGCCACCTCAGAGTCGTTCGGGTTGGTCACAAAGGAAGCCGCCACCGTGGCGTCGATCCACATGCCGCATTTGCCCTGTTGGAACAGCGACAGGTTTTCGTTGAACCCGTTGGTGGAGAAGCCCGCCGGACCGGATTCCTGCATCATGTCGTTGAAGAACGTAAGCGTGTCGTTCCAGGCCTGCGTGTCGAACTGGGGCGTCCAATTTTCGTCAAACCAGCGCGCGCCGAACGAGTTGGACATGGCGGTGATGAACGCCCCGCCTTCGCCCCACCCGGCCTTGCCGCGCAGACAGATGCCGTAAAGCTCATTGTCTTTGTCGGTGATCTTCGCCGCCGCGTCACGGATGAATTCCCATGTCGGGCTTTCCGGCATGTCGATCCCAGCCGCCTCGAACAGGTCGGTGCGGTACATGATCATCGAGCTTTCGCCATAGAACGGCGCGGCATAAAGCGTCCCCTCATGGGACAGGCCGCCGCGCATGGCGGGCAGAATGTCGTCGACGTCATACTCTTCAGACAGGTCGTCGAGCGGCACAAGCCAGCCGTTCGCGCCCCAGATCGGGGTTTCGTACATGCCGATGGTCATGATGTCGAATTGACCACCTTTGGTGGTGATGTCGGTGGTCACGCGCTGGCGCAGCACGTTTTCCTCAAGGGTCACCCATTCGACTTCATGGCCGGTTTTGGCGGTAAAATCGTCGGTGAGACCCTGCATGCGGATCATATCGCCGTTGTTCACGGTTGCGATGGTGATGGTGTCAGCATGCGCCCCTGCGGCCATAATCAGCCCAAGCGCGGTCGCCGCACGAAATGCGTTCTTAAAAAACATCCTCTCCTCCCTGGTTTATGGATGTGATGTGCAATTACGTTAGCGGCACCATACGACTTGCGTCAATAATATTTTTAACGCGCGTAAAGTTTGTAAAAAGATTAAATAATTGGCAGACTTATCCACCCCTCAGTTGAATCACGCAGAGCCGCGCATTTCCAGACGACCATCGAAATAGACAACCTCACGCGTTTCAGGCATCACACCCGATTCGATCAGAGCAATGAGACGCGCCACACAGCTTTCCGCAATCGCTGTGTAATCTTGGGACACCGTCGTGAGCGTCGGACAGGTGTAGCGCGAGAACGGATGGTCATCATGCCCCGCAATCCGAAGCGCGCAACCCGGCCCAAGGCCGACCCGCAGCCCGGATTCATAGGCCGCCGAAAGAACCCCAATCGCCAAACGGTCGTTCGAGCACAGGATCGTGTTGGTCGGCAGATTGCGCCCGGCAAAAAGATGCGTTGCCGCCCGAAAGCCGATCCCTTCGAAATCCCATCCCCCACCCTCTGCCCGGAGCACATGCGGCGTATGCCCCAACCGCTCCATCGTCGCGAGGTAAGAATTGCGGCGCTTGTGCGCGTTCGGGTTGGCGGGCGTGGCCATCTCGAAAAAACACGGCGGCTCGCCCGTACGGCACAGATATTCAACGATTACGGCAATAGAGCTGACATTGTTGGACCCGACGAACGCGGCCCCAACATCGTCAACATTGCTGTCGAACAGCACGGTCGGCACATCCCGGCAAAACCGTTTCAGCCCCTCCACATCCGAGGTGCGCCCGAGCGGCGCCATCAAAACCCCCGCAGGCTTCAACAGTCTCAGGTTCTCAAGGTTGTCGATCTCCTGCACAGGATCGCCCCGAGAGCCGAGCAGAACGGGACGATAGCCGCCTTCTGCAACGAGATCCCCGATGGTGCGCGCAATCTCGGCAAAGAACGGGTCGGACAGGTTGGGGACAATAATGCCAATATTCTTTGTGACGTTCCGATTTTGGTTCACCGCAAAGAAATTTGGGGTGTAATCGTATTTTTCCAACGCCTCCTCGATGCGCGCGCGGGTTTTCGCACGGACCGAGTCCGGGTCGTTGAAATATTTGGACACCGTCGGGCGGGACAGACCGCTGACGGCGGCAAACTCATCCATATTCCGGATTTTCATATCACTCATACAGCCCTCCCCTGCTCTCTGAGACACCGGATTCTGGGACTGGACGCGAGACAGCAAGACCAATCAACCTTGGCGTGAGACTGATTTTTTCTTGTCGCGCGATAAAAATCAACCTTTTCATGCATCCTCTCAAAACGCGCTCAGAGATTGATCCAGTTTTGCTCCACCACCGCCTCCATGGCGACATAGCTCGTGGTCGAACGCACATAGGGCAAGGTCGAGATTTTCTCGGCCATGATCTGACGATAATGCGCCATGTCGCGCGACCGGAGCTTGATCTGGTAATCGAAGCCGCCCGCGATCATGTAGCATTCCTCCACTTCGGGAATGGCGCGCACGGCTGCGTTGAACTCTTCGAGTGCCTTCTGCCGCGTGTCCGAAACGCTGATCTCGATATAGGTGACATTGGTCAGTCCCAGTTTGAGCGGCGAGAGGATAGCCCGGTAGCCGGTGATCAGCCCGAGATCCTCCAACTGTTTGATCCGCGCGGCGACGGGGGTTTTGGACAATCCGACCTCTTTGGCCAGCTCCGTGATGGGCATGCGCGCATTGCGCACCAAGGCGTCCAAAATCCTGCGGTTTGTCGCGTCCAACTCAAAACTCATCTGCTCTCCCTCCAAATTTTGGGTAAAATGACCATCAAGATAAATTAAATTGGTCACTCTGACTAATTGCAATCCCTTATGATAAAAAAAACGCCTACCTCGGAGCCCTCCATGAGTCCTGTGCCCTATCCCACCCTCGGTCTCACCGCGAAATATTCAGACGAACACGCGGTTCTCGACAGCCTGATCCAAGACGCGGGTCTCTCGACCGCCGTGCGCGCTGCCATTTCTGAGCGCGCGGCTACGCTGGTCCGCCGCATCCGGTCCGAGGCCAAGCCCACCCTGATGGAGCACTTCCTCGCCGAATACGGCCTGTCCACACGCGAAGGCGTGGCGCTCATGTGTCTCGCCGAGGCCATGCTCCGCGTGCCCGACAGTTTCACCATCGACGCGCTCATCGAGGACAAGATCGCGCCCTCCGCGTGGAACGCCCACCTCGGCACCGCCGCCTCCTCCCTCGTCAACGCCTCGACTTGGGCGCTCATGCTGACGGGCAAAGTGCTCGATGACGACCAACCGGGTGTGGCCGGCGTGATGCGTGGGGCGGTGAAACGCCTTGGCGAGCCCGTGATCCGCGCCGCCGTGGGCCGCGCGATGAAGGAAATGGGTCGTCAATTCGTGCTCGGGGAAACCATCGAGGGCGCGCTCAAACGTGGCCGCACCATGGAGGACAAGGGCTATACCTATTCTTTCGACATGCTGGGCGAAGCCGCCCGGACCCAAGCGGACGCCGCCCGCTACGCGCAAGATTACGCCCATGCGATCTCTGTGATCGGGGCCTCCGCGCGGTTCGACACGATTGTCGAGAATCCCGGCATCTCCATCAAACTCTCCGCCCTGCACCCGCGCTATGAAGTGGCCCAAGAGGCCCGCGTGATGCGCGAACTGGTTCCGGTTGTCTCAAAACTCGCACGCCAAGCGAAAGAGGCCGGGATCGCGCTCCACATCGACGCGGAGGAACAGGACCGCCTCGTTCTGTCTTTCAAAGTCATCGACGCCGTGCTCTCGGATGAGGCGCTGGCCGGATGGGACGGGTTCGGTGTTGTGGTTCAGGCCTACGGCAAACGCGCGGATGCCGCGATTGATGCGCTTTACGAGATGGCCCAGCGCTATGATCGCCGGATGAACATCCGCCTCGTCAAAGGTGCCTATTGGGACACGGAAATGAAGCTCGCGCAGGTCATGGGCCAGCCGGGATTTCCGCTGTTCACCACCAAGGCCGCGACGGATGTCTCCTATATCTGCCTCGCCCGGAAACTCTTTGGCATGACGGACCGCATCTTCCCGCAGTTCGCCACGCACAACGCCCACACGGTCGCCGCCATTCAGGAACTCGCCGAGGGCCGTCCCTATGAGTTTCAGCGCCTGCACGGCATGGGCGAACGGTTGCATGAGATCGTGCTCAAAGACACGGGCGGCCATTGCCGGATTTACGCCCCCTGCGGCGCGCACCGCGACCTCTTGGCCTACCTCGTGCGGCGGCTGTTGGAGAATGGCGCGAACTCGTCCTTCGTGCACCAGATCGTGGATGAGGACGTCACCGCAGAAGACATCGCACGCGATCCGTTTGAACAGGTGAAAACCGCACAGCCTCCGGCGGGTCTCGTCGCCCCATCCGAGATTTTCGGCGCGGATCGTCTCAATTCGCGTGGCTGGGATCTGAGCGATGATGGTGTTCTGGCCGAGATCGCCGCCAACCGTGCCACCGCCCTCCCTGAAGCTGCGCCTCTAACGGCCTCCCCGGCCACAGGGACGGCGACCTCCGTGACCAATCCCGCAACGGGCGAAGAAATCGGATCTGTGATCGAAGCAGATACAAAGACCATTGCCCGCGCGCTGGACGACGCGCACGTCTGGGACGCCCCGGCCTCTGAGCGTGCCGCAATCCTGCGCCGTGCAGCCGATCTCTACGAGCAAAACGCCGATGAGATTTTCGGCATTCTGGGACGTGAAGCCGGGAAATCCTGGCTCGATTGCGTGGGTGAGCTGCGCGAGGCCGTGGATTTCCTGCGTTACTACGCATCTGAGGGAGCGGGTCAGACCAAAGCCCCACGCGGCCTGATCACCGCGATCAGCCCGTGGAACTTCCCCCTCGCCATCTTCACTGGCCAAATCGCCGCCGCGCTGATGGCCGGAAACGGCGTACTTGCAAAACCGGCGGAAACGACGCCTCTGATTGCCTACCGCGCCGTCACGCTTTTGCATGAGGCGGGTGTCCCGCGCGAGGTGCTGCAACTCCTGCCCGGACGCGGGGCCACCGTTGGCGCCGCGCTCACCAGCGATCCGCGAATCAAGGGCGTCGTCTTCACCGGCTCCACCGCCACGGCACAGCGGATCAACCGCACCATGGCCGAGACCCTCGCCCCCGGCACGCCGCTCATTGCGGAAACCGGCGGGCTGAACGCGATGATCGTCGATTCCACCGCTCTGGCCGAACAAGCCGTGCGCGACATCGTCGCCTCCGCGTTCCAGAGCGCGGGTCAACGGTGTTCCGCGCTTCGCTGCCTCTATCTGCAAGAGGACAGCGCGGATCATGTGATCGAGATGATCAAAGGTGCGATGGACGAATTGGTGATCGGCGATCCATGGGACCTGTCGACCGATGTCGGCCCCGTGATCGACCGTGCGGCGCAGGACGGCATTCTCGGCTATATCGCCCAGAAATCTAACGCGATCCTGCATCAGGTCGACGCGCCAAAGACCGGCACCTTCGTGCCTCCGACCCTCTTGAAGGTGAACGGGATCGAAGATTTGGAGCGGGAGATTTTCGGACCCGTCCTGCATGTCGCGACCTTCAAGGCCAAGCACCTCAACAAGGTGGTCGAGGCCGTGAATGCGCGTGGCTTTGGCCTCACCTTTGGCCTGCACACACGGATTGATGACCGGGTGCAGAGCGTCTCTGAGGCCATTCATGTCGGAAATATCTACGTGAACCGTAACCAGATCGGGGCGGTCGTCGGCTCGCAGCCGTTTGGCGGCGAGGGTCTGTCTGGCACCGGTCCAAAAGCCGGTGGTCCGCACTACTTGCCCCGGTTTTACGCCCCCGAGGCAGGTCAAACCGATGGCACGACCTTCGTGAAAGAGGCCAATCTGTCTGAACTGACCGCTACCTTGGCCGCCTATCGCGAGAGCCGTGTCGAGGATCGCCTGATGCCCGGCCCTACGGGCGAATTGAACCGCCTCACAAGCTACACCCGCCCGCCCGTGCTCTGCCTCGGACCGGGCATGGCAACCGCCCAGGCGCAGGCGAAGGCGGTCGAGGCACTCGGCGGCGTCGCTGCGATCCCCGGCGGTGCTGTGACGGCGAAAACTCTTGCGGAGATCGACGGTATTTCCGGCGCGATTTGGTGGGGCGATGAGGCGACAGGTCGCAAAATGGCCCGCGCACTGGCGTCGCGCGATGGGGCAATCCTTCCGCTCATCACAGCCCAGCCGGACGCGCCTTACGTGCTCCATGAACGTCACATGTGCGTCGACACCACGGCGGCGGGCGGCAATGCCGCGCTCCTGGCCGGATAAGCAGCACAGAGCACCCCCTTTGGCGAGGTAACCCCCTTCTCTCGCCAAAAGAAAACGGCCGGGTCATTGCCCGGCCGTTTTGTCATTCTAGAAGTCTCAGCTCAGATCTTGAAAATTGGCTGCAACAGACGCGGTACGAGGCTTTTGAACTTGAGCGGCGCGTCAGTCGCGGCGAGGCAGATACAGGCCGGCCCCGCATCCGCAATGGGGGTATGTTCCAAATCCTCGGAGGCCGCCTCAACGTCGCCCACCCCGAACCATCCGGTTTCATCGCTAAAGCTGCCTTGCAGCACGAGGGTCAGCTCAAGCCCGTTGTGCCCGTGATCCGGCACGGCTTGTCCTGCGGGGATGTAGAGCAACCGCACGCTGCCCTCGTCATTGCCGGACAGGATGCTCTGGCGGACACCAAGGCCCAAAGAGCGCCATTTCGGCGGTTTGCCTTTGAGGGCTTCCATGATCGGCCCCGGATAGACCCCGGCGCGTTCAAACACGGGCGCCTCGTCATAAGGCACATCCAGTTGATCCAGCAACGCATCCTTAAGCCGGTCAGACACGGGTTCCTTCCCGCTCTGCTCCAAGACAGCCCCGCCAAGCGCCTGATGCGCCTCGAAGGCGGCGCGGCAATCCATGCACATCGAGATATGCGTGGCGACCACCAGCGCATAATGCGATTGCAGGCTTCCGGTCGCGTAGGCGGCCAAAACGTCCTCGGGGATATGATGCGAAATCTCAGTCATCGCGACGCATCTCCTTTAGTTCATGGCGCAATTTCTCCATCCCGAGACGAATACGGGATTTGATTGTGCCAAGCGGAAGGCCTGTCTGGGCGTTGATCTCCTGATGGGTCAATTCGCCTAAGTAGGCCTTCTCAATCATCTCACGCTGTTCCGGCACCAACCGGGCGAGCGCTTGTTTCAATTTGTTGGTTTCCTGTTCGAGTCCCATGATCTGGCTCGCGTCAGGCTCCATGCCCGGCTCTTCCTTGAGTTGCTCAGGAAGCGGGCGGTTTTCTTTGCGGATCACGTCGATCTGACGGTTTCGCGCGATCTGGTAGATCCAGCCGGACACAGGCGCACGGGCGGGATCGTACATGTGGGCCTTGTGCCAGACCTTGAGCATGACCTCCTGCACCACCTCTTCGGCCTGCCCGCTTCCCATCCCAGAGCGCATGACAAAGCCTTTTAGGCGCGGCGCAAAGTGATCGAACAGCGCCGCGAAAGACGCTTTACAGCGCTCATCGCGGACGGCAAGCATCCAGCGCGTTTCCTGACAGTAGCCGATTTGGCCTGTCGGGGTCTGTTGATCAGACTTCATAGTCACGTGTGACGCGTCCTCACCCGGTACCTGCGACCAGCCAGAGATTTGGGTGGCGCGCGGGAACCGCTTGATCGGTTTGGCGATTGGGTTCGTGTTCAACATATGGCTACTACGGCCCGAAAAGAAAGCCGGATCACTGGCGATACGACTTTTTTCACATTTTTCTCACGTGAGTGATCCATGACCCCGCGCCGCCCGTAACAGTTTTGATTTCAATCGGAGAATTCCCGTATGTCCCTTGACGCGACCCCGCTCGATCCTCTCGCAAGATCACCGCAAGGCTCCCGACGCATCGCCATCATCGGCGGCGGCATTTCGGGGATGGCGGCGGCTTATCTCCAGGCCCCCGAGCATTCGGTGACCCTGTTCGAAGCCGCGCCGCGCCTCGGGGGCCATGCGCGCACCGTGGTTGCGGGACAAAACGGCGATCAGGCGGTGGACACGGGCTTTATCGTCTTTAACTACGTCAACTACCCGCATCTCACCCGGATGTTTCACGACCTCGATGTGCCGGTGATCAAAAGCAACATGAGCTTTGGCGCAACCATCGACGGCGGGCGGATCGAATACGGGTTGAACGATCTCACGGCGCTGACCGCCCAGCGGCGCAACCTCATGCGCCCCGGTTTTGCCCGCATGGTCCGCGATGTGCTGCGGTTCAATGCCCGCGCCGAAGAAATGGCCAAGGATGAGGAGATGAGCATCGGCGCACTGATGGATCAGCTCCAGCTCGGCGACTGGTTCCAGCGCTTTTACCTCACGCCGCTCTCCGGCGCGATCTGGTCCACACCGCCGGAACAAATCCGCGATTTCCCGGCCCGCGCGTTGGTCCAGTTCTTCCGCAACCACGCGCTTTTGTCGACCTCGGGCCAGCACCAATGGTGGACCGTCAAAGGCGGCTCGACCGAATATGTCCGCCGCCTTGAGGCGCATTTGCGTGCGGAAGGCGTGGACATCCGGACAGGCACCCCGGTCGAAAGCGTCACGCGGTTTGGCGCAGAGAGCCTTGTTCATAGTGCCGCCGGGCCGTTGGAGCCATTCGATCACGTCATCTTTGCCTGTCACTCCGATCAGGCGCTCAAGCTATTGGCGCAACCGACCAAAGAAGAGCACGCCGCGCTCTCTGCGATGCGGTTCCAAGACAACGAGGTGATCCTCCATTGTGACACCGACCAGATGCCGAAGCGCAAAAAGGTCTGGTCGAGCTGGGTCTACAAAGCCGACACGACCCGCGAAGAGACCAAAATCGGCGTCACCTATTGGATGAACCGGCTGCAAAACATCCCGGAGGACGACCCGCTCTTTGTCTCGCTGAACCCGGCCACAGAGGTGCGCCAAGAGATGATTTACGATCAGGTGACCTTTCGCCATCCGATCTTTGACGGCCCTGCCCTCAAGGCGCAAAAACAACTCGCGCAGATTCAGGGTGAGAACAACACATGGTTCGCGGGCGCCTACACGCGCCACGGGTTCCATGAGGACGGGTTCGCGAGTGCGGCCCGGATCGCCCGGATGATGGCGCGTCAAAACCAAGCCCATAGTGAGTCCAAGAGGGAGCTGATCGCGGTATGACCCAGCCAGCCCCCTTTCGCCCCGAACATGTCCCCGGCGTCACCATGCACAAACGGCGTGGCGCGGTGGATCACATGTTCCGCTACAGCGTCGATTACGTGGTGATTGACCCGGAGGCCGCGCGCGCGGGCCCGGCCCTCTTTTCGCGCAATGGGTTCAACCTATTCTCCGTGCAAGACCGAGACCATGGCGGGCCTTTGCATCAGGGACGCGGCGCGCCTTGGGCACGGGAGGTCTTGGCCGCGCATGGGTTGGACGACCCGACACTTACCCTTCGGCTTCTGACTCAGCCGCGCTTTCTCTGGTACGATTTCAACCCGGTGAGTTTCTGGCTCGTCTATCGCGGCGACGATCTGATCTGTGTGATCCCGGAGGTCTCGACGCCTTTTGGTGACCGGCATTCCTACATCTGCCATACCGAGGACTTTGCCCCGATCACTCAGAAAACCCGGCTTGAGAAACTCAAGACGCTGCACGTCTCTCCGTTCCAGGAGATCAAAGGCAGCTATGAATTCTCGTTCGGTGTCCTGCCCGATCAAATCGCCATCCGCATTCTCCACCGGAACGGCGAGGAAGGCGTGATTGCCACGCTCTCCGGTCCGCGTCAGCCGATGACCTCTATGGGCCTCGCCAAAGCCGCCCTGCGTCGCCCCCTCGGCGCGATGCGGACCACGGCCCTGATCTATTGGCAGGCGCTCCGCCTCAAACTCAAGGGCGCGCAGTATCGCACCCGTCCGACCCCGCCCGAACAGGAGGTGAGCTGATGCTTTTTCTGACCCAACGCGTGAAACACGATTTCCTCGACACCTGCGCGCAGTTCACCCGTGGGACTCTCACCCTCAAGACACCCGAGGGAGAAACCCATGTCTTTGGCGCGGGCGCGCCAGAGGCGGAGATGCGCCTCCACGATTGGTCTGTTGTGACGGCCATCGCGGCGCGCGGCGACATCGGGTTCGGTGAGACCTATGTGGCGGGTCTCTGGGACACGCCCTCGATTGAGGCGCTGACCGAGGTGGCGCTTTTGAACCTCGACCAACTTCAGGGCTATGCCTATGCGGGGTTCTGGAGCACGCTCAAATACCGCGTCGTCAACCGCCTGATGCGCGCCAATTCCCTGCGTGGCGCGTCGCGCAATATCCGCGCGCATTACGATGTGGGAAATGAGTTCTATCAGCTCTGGCTCGACGAGGGCATGACCTATTCCTCCGGAATTTTCGCCGATGGCGACCCCGATCTCGCCCGCGCGCAGGCCCGCAAATACGACCGCATCCTGGACCGTGTGCGGGACTCGGAACAGCTCTTGGAGATTGGCTGCGGCTGGGGCGGCTTTGCCGAACGCGCAGCGGATCGCGGGCATGCTCTGACGGGCCTCACCCTGTCGCCCAGTCAAAAGGGCTACGCCGACGCGCGGCTCGATGGGCGGGCGGACATCCGGCTTCAGGACTACCGCGCGGCCCAAGGGCAGTTCGACAGCATCGTCTCCATCGAAATGATCGAAGCCGTGGGCGAGAAATACTGGCCGACTTATTTCGCAACGCTCAAAGCCCGGCTCAAAGACGGCGGGCGTGCGATGGTTCAGGCGATCACCGTCAAGGATGATTACTTTAACACCTATCGGAAAACCTCTGATTTCATTCGACATCACACCTTTCCGGGCGGGATGCTTTTGTCTGATCAGGTGATCCGCGATCAGGCGCAAAAGGCCGGATTGCAGGTCACGGACACTTACGCCTTCGGAAACGACTACGCCCGCACCTGCGCCCAGTGGAACGACCGCTTGCAAGGCAGCTCGGAGCGGATCAAGGGCCTCGGCTATGACGCGCGGTTCTTGCGCACATGGGAGTTCTACCTCGGCATCTGCGCCGCCTCGTTCAAGACCGGGCAAACCGATGTGGTGCAAGTGGAGCTGACACATGTCTGACGCTCCGCAGACAGAACGCATATGGATCATCGGCGCCTCGGACGGGATTGGCAAGGCTTTGGCCAAGACCTATCATGACCGTGGCGCGACGCTGATCCTCTCCGCACGTTCTGAAAACAAATTGAATGATTTGCGCGACAGTCTTAACCC
>CAXPTW010000018.1:0-10773 GCA_964220165.1 Abyssibacter sp. | reverse complement strand
TCCGCGACGGCACGCCGAGCGGGTTGAGACAGAAGTCGACAGGCGTAACATCCGCAAGGACCGGCATGTCTTCAATGGGAACGACGCGGGAGATAACACCCTTGTTCCCGTGACGACCGGCCATCTTATCGCCCGGCTGCAGCTTACGCTTCACGGCGATGAAGACTTTGACCATCTTCATCACGCCCGGCGGCAGGTCGTCGCCACGACGGACTTTCTCGACCTTGTCCTCGAAACGGTGCTCAAGAGCACGTTTCTGGGCTTCGTATTGCGCGTTCAGAGCTTCAACGATCTGAGCACCGGCTTCGTCTTCGAGAGCAAGCTGCCACCACTGACCTTTGGAGAGCATGCCAAGCAGCTCTTCGTCGACCGTCACGCCGGATTTGACACCTTTCGGGCCTTTGGCGATCAGGTTGCCCATCAGCAGGTCTTTGAGACGTGCGTAGATGTTGCGGTCCAGAATGGCCATTTCGTCGTCGCGGTCACGGGCCAGACGTTCGATTTCCTCACGTTCGATTTGCAGCGAACGCTCGTCTTTCTCAACGCCATGACGGTTGAACACGCGGACTTCCACGACCGTACCGTAATCACCCGGCTTCACACGCAGCGAGGTGTCACGCACATCAGAAGCTTTCTCACCGAAGATGGCGCGCAGGAGTTTTTCCTCCGGCGTCATCGGGCTTTCGCCCTTCGGCGTGATTTTCCCGACGAGAATGTCACCCGGTTCCACGTGGGCACCGATGTAGACGATCCCGGCTTCGTCGAGGTTGCGCAGGGCTTCCTCGCCGACGTTCGGAATGTCGCGGGTGATCTCTTCCGGCCCGAGCTTCGTGTCACGAGCGGCAACTTCGAATTCCTCGATGTGCACCGAGGTGAAGACGTCGTCACGCGCGATGCGCTCGGAGATCAGGATGGAGTCTTCGTAGTTGTAGCCGTTCCACGGCATGAACGCGACGATGACGTTTTTACCCAGAGCCAGTTCGCCCATATCCGTGGACGGACCATCGGCGATCACCTCGCCTTTGGACACTTTCTGACCCACCTTCACCAGCGGACGCTGGTTGATACAGGTGTTCTGGTTCGAGCGCTGGAACTTGCGCAGACGGTAGATGTCCACACCCGCATCGCCCAGCTCAAGGTCTTCGGTGGCACGGATCACGACACGGGTGGCGTCCACCTGGTCGATGATCCCGGCACGTTTCGCCTGAATGGCGGCGCCGGAGTCGATGGCCACTTTGCCTTCCATGCCGGTGCCGACGAGCGGCGCCTCTGCGCGCAGAAGCGGCACGGCCTGACGTTGCATGTTCGAGCCCATGAGCGCGCGGTTGGCGTCGTCGTTCTCAAGGAACGGGATGAGCGCCGCAGCGACAGAGACCAGCTGTTTCGGCGACACGTCGATCAGGTCGACGTTGGCCGGCGGGTTGAGCGCGTGTTCACCGGATTGACGGGTGGACACGAGATCGTTGACGAACTTGCCATCGGCGTCGAGCGTCGCGTTGGCCTGAGCCACGGTGTGACGCATCTCTTCCGTTGCGGACATGTACTGAACATCGTCGGTCACCTGACCGTCGATCACCTTACGGTACGGGGTCTCGATGAAGCCGTATTTGTTCACGCGGGCAAAGGTGGCCAGCGAGTTGATCAGACCGATGTTCGGACCTTCCGGCGTTTCAATCGGACACATACGACCGTAGTGCGTGATGTGCACGTCGCGGACCTCAAAGCCAGCGCGTTCGCGGGTCAGACCGCCCGGCCCGAGAGCCGAAAGACGACGCTTGTGCGTGACTTCGGAGAGCGGGTTGGTTTGGTCCATGAACTGCGACAGCTGCGAGGAGCCGAAGAATTCACGCACGGCTGCGGCGGCCGGTTTCGCGTTGATCAGATCCTGCGGCATCACCGTGTCGATTTCGACGGAGGACATGCGCTCTTTGATCGCACGTTCCATCCGCAGGAGACCCACGCGGTACTGGTTTTCCATCAGCTCGCCAACGGAGCGCACACGACGGTTGCCGAGGTGGTCGATGTCGTCCACGTCGCCTTTGCCGTCACGCAGCTCCACGAGACCTTTGATACAGGCCACGATGTCTTCGCGGCGCAGGGTCCGGTGCGTATCCGGGGCATCGAGATCGAGACGCATGTTCATCTTCACGCGGCCCACGGCGGAAAGGTCGTAGCGCTCGCTATCGAAGAACAGGCTGTCGAACAGGGTGGAGGCGGCCTCAACGGTCGGCGGTTCACCCGGACGCATAACGCGGTAGATGTCCATGAGCGCGGTTTCGCGGTTCATGTTCTTGTCCATCGCCATGGTGTTGCGGATGTACGGACCAACGTTCACGCCGTCGATGTCGAGCACCGGAATATCGGTGATGCCTGCGTCGAGCAGCTCTTTGAGGGAGCCACCGATCACGTCGCCGTCTTTGTCGAGCTCGTAGGTGAGTTCGTCACCGGCTTCGACGTAGATCGCGCCGTTTTCTTCGTTGATGATGTCTTTCGCGACGAACTTGCCAACGATCTGATCGAACGGCAGCAGAAGCTCGGTCACAGACCCTTCGTCGATGATTTTCTTCACCGCGCGCGGGGTCATTTTGTCTCCCGCTTTACAGATCACTTCGCCGGTGGCCGCATCGACGAGGTCGTAGGCCGGACGGGTGCCGCGCACACGCTCCGGGAAGAACTTGGTCACCCAACCTTTGTTCTTGTCCAGACGGTACTCGACAGTGCTGTAATAGGCGTCACAGATGGCTTCTTGGTCGAGACCCAGCGCATAAAGCAGGGTCGTCACCGGCAGTTTGCGGCGACGGTCGATGCGGGCGTAAACCACGTCTTTTGCATCGAATTCGAAATCGAGCCAGGAGCCGCGATACGGGATGATACGGCAGGCGAACAGGAGTTTACCCGAAGAGTGGGTCTTGCCCTTGTCGTGGTCAAAGAACACGCCCGGGGAGCGGTGCATCTGAGACACGATCACGCGCTCGGTGCCGTTCACGACAAAGGTGCCGTTCGGCGTCATCAGGGGCATGTCGCCCATGAACACGTCTTGTGCGTTGATGTCTTTGACGGATTTCGCACCGGTGTCCTCGTCCACATCGAACACGATGAGGCGCAGGGTCACTTTGAGCGGCGCGGAATAGGTCATGTCGCGCTGCATGCATTCTTCGACGTCGTACTTCGGCGCCTCCAGCTCGTAGCGCACGAACTCAAGAACAGCGGTCTCGTTGAAATCCTTGATCGGGAACACCGACTGGAAAACGCCTTTGATGCCTTCGCCGTCTTGCGGCTCGGTCGCGTCACCGGATTTCAGGAAGAGTTCGTAGGAAGATTTTTGAACCTCAATGAGGTTCGGCATTTCAAGCACTTCGCGGATGGAGCCGTAGTACTTGCGGAGCCGTTTCTGGCCGAGGAAGGACGATGCCATAAGCGTCTATACCTTTCGAATTTTCGCGAGCGACAGCGGACCGTTGGGCGCCGGCCGGTGTGCCCTGACGAAACAGAGGGGTTCGGTCTATTCCTGCCCCCGTCCCAAAAGGGGGCTCCCGACCTGTGAACCTCTCCTGAGAAAAGACCCTCAAACTGCGCGATCCGCGCAAAGGCCCTTTCTAAGACAGGTTAAGCTGGACCCAGGGATTCCCGGATCCAGCCCAATTTTTACACGCCCCGAGGGGGCTAAGGCACTTAGGCCAGCTCGACGGTTGCGCCAGCTGCTTCCAGCTTCGCTTTGACGTCTTCGGCTTCGGCTGTGTCGACGCCTTCTTTGATTGTGCCGCCAGCTTCAACGAGCTCTTTGGCTTCTTTGAGGCCCAGGCCGGTGATGCCGCGGACTTCTTTGATGACGTTGATTTTGGAAGCGCCAGCGTCTTTGAGAACGACGTCAAATTCGGTCTTCTCTTCAGCAGCCGCACCAGCGTCGCCAGCCGGGCCAGCCATCATGACAGCGCCGCCAGCAGCGGGCTCGATGCCGTATTCGTCTTTGAGGATTTCTTTCAGCTCTTGAGCTTCGAGAAGGGTGAGACCAACGATCTCTTCTGCAAGTTTCTTCAGATCAGCCATTGTACTGTTTCCGTTCGTTTTAAGTGTGTTCCAACGTGAGGTAATCTTACCCACGCAGGTGCATAAGGATGCTTAGGCAGCCTTTTCCTCGATGGTGGAAAGGATGCCCGCGATGTTCGAAGCGGGTGCGCCAATTGCGCCTGCGATGTTGGACGCCGGTGCGCCGATGCAGCTTGCGATCTGAGCGAGAAGCTCTTCGCGAGAGGGCATCTTGGACACACGGGTAACACCGTTAGCGTCAAGACCTTCACCGCCCATTGCGCCACCGAGAATCTGCAGTTTCTCATTGGTTTTGGCGTAATCCACGACCACTTTCGCTGCTGCGACAGGGTCTTCGGAATAGGCGAGAACAGTCATGCCGTTGAGGAGGTCGCTGATCGGTTCGTTCGGCGTTCCTTCAAGGGCGATTTTGGCGAGCCGGTTCTTGGCAACGCGAACTGCACCACCTGCGTCACGCATTTTCGCGCGCAGATCCTGCATTTCAGCAACCGTAAGACCTGCGTAGTGTGCAACCACGACCACGCCAGAGCTTTCAAAGATTTGACCGAGCT
This sequence comes from Abyssibacter sp., assembly GCA_964220165.1. Classification (GTDB taxonomy): domain Bacteria; phylum Pseudomonadota; class Alphaproteobacteria; order Rhodobacterales; family Rhodobacteraceae; genus Celeribacter. The sequence continues at coordinate 6,175 of CAXPTW010000018.1, read as the reverse complement.
CGTCGATCACCTTTTCTTTTTGTGCTCTATCCACAGTTTTACTCCAAGTATGGGAGGGTCACCCCTCCCGGCTCAATTCTACCAAGCCCTTATGGGCAAGGCTCGAAGTCCGTATACGGGGTGCGCCAAAGTCGCCCGAGGAAAACCCCGGAAACTTATCGTCTTCCCGTCTCAGGCAGGAATTATGCCAGCCAGATCGCTGACACCCACCGTCTCGGACGAAATGCAAAACAGCGCACGACGAATCGCACGCTGGGCTGCAAGGGGGTGTTTAGTTGGGATTAACGGGGAGTGCAAGGGGAAGTCCTGAGACGGAAAATTCATTGCAGCAAACAAATTTATGCGAGATGAAACACAGATGGATCAGAACGCTAAAAAAATTCAATCTCAGCGCCTTCGCAACAGAATGATCGAAGCTTTGGAAATTTGCTCGTCACTGGAAGATATTTCACAACTTGGCTCACATGAAACTCTCGAAATCGCGAAAGATTACCTTCCGCACGAAGACAGCTACACTGACAAGATATTTAGCACCGAAGAACAAGCTGCCCTAGCAATTTTCGCGTCAGCATTAAGAGGCGCCGAGAGCGCAACCCATCAGGTCACATGGGATCGCGTCTGGTTTGAGAAACAGGAAGAGTGGCTCACTCTGATTGCGGCCTCAGCAAATGCTCGATCCATTTTTGAAAGGCGTGGTCGATTTGACGAAGAACAGATCGACCCCAAAGCCAAATAGAAGAACAATACGTCAAAAGGCGCCCCTATCGGAGCGCCCTTCGTTTCTCTATCCGGTTTGGCGGCCGGGCAATTCTGCGAATTACACTTTTCCGCCTTACCGGCATCTGGCCTGAGGCCTGTACATGGCCGACTTCAATGCCGGATCGCCATTTCTCCGGAGACACTACAGCTCCTGGGGAAACGCGGCATTCTCTTGGATCTCGACATTTACTGCCCAAAAGACCTCGAGTAGCGAGCGGCACTGGGGCAGCGTGTGAGCGCCCTAACGCCGTTTGACAACTGTAGGCACTTCAGTCGTGTCCAAATATGCATTTTTACCTAAATCAATAGCGGCAAACCTCTCAGGATCGCCCCCTAAAACATCAACCTCTTCCCAGTCGGGAAAATGATCTTCGATGCCCCACCACACTCTTTGGAAGGCTTTTTCGAGGCTTTCATCTGGGAAGAGCATGAAGAGCGCACTGTTGGCATCCAAGCGAGACCGTGCAGCGTACCAACTCCTGTTCGCAGGCGTATCAACAATCCAAACAGCGCTGGAGGCTTTCCCTTTATACTGTTCGTCAAATATCACTGTAACCTTCACGACTATTCCAGCCTCTCAACGTAAAAAAGGCGCCCCTCTCGGAGCGCCTTTCAAACTTGTCAGACCTGATCGCTCAGATCAATTGCCAGTCGCGGAGTCCACGGAGATGGAAACGCCCGGGCCCATGGTGGAGGACACGGAGACCTTCCGCATGTAAGCGCCTTTGGCACCGGTCGGTTTGGCTTTCTGCACGGCATCCACGAAAGCGCGGATGTTGGCAGCCAGTTGATCGGCCTCAAAGGACACTTTGCCGACGCCAGCGTGCACGACACCGGCTTTTTCGGCTTTGAACTGCACCTCACCGCCTTTGGCGGCTTCGACGGCAGCTTTGACGTCCATGGTCACGGTGCCCACTTTGGGGTTCGGCATCAGGTTGCGCGGGCCGAGGATCTTACCCAGACGGCCAACGATCGGCATCATGTCCGGGGTCGCGATGCAGCGATCGAACTCGATGGTGCCGCCCTGAATGGTTTCCATCAGGTCTTCTGCGCCCACGATGTCTGCGCCAGCCGCTTGGGCTTCGTCAGCTTTCGGGCCACGTGCGAACACAGCCACGCGGACGGTTTTGCCCGTGCCATTCGGCAAGGACACAACGCCGCGAACCATTTGGTCAGCGTGACGCGGGTCAACACCGAGGTTGAGCGCGATTTCAACGGTCTCGTCGAATTTGGCGGAGGCGTTGGCTTTGATCAGCTCAACAGCTTCCTCGACGGAGACGTTCTCTTTGCCTGCGAATGCTTCGCGAGCAGCGACGGTACGTTTGCCAAGTTTCGCCATCACTTCACCTCGATGCCCATGGATTTCGCGGAGCCGACGATGATCTGCATTGCGCCTTCGATGTCGTTGGCGTTGAGATCTTTCATCTTCGCTTCTGCAATCTCGCGCACCTGGGCGAGAGTCACGGTTGCGACGGTTTCACGGCCCGGCAGGGTCGCGCCTTTGGGGCGGTTCCGTTTGCCGACCGGCTTCAGACCGGCAGCCTTCTTGAGGTAATAAGAAGCCGGCGGCGTCTTGATGTCCATCGAGAAGGATTTATCGGAGTAGTAGGTGATCACGGTCGGGCACGGCGCACCGGGCTCCATATCCTGCGTCTTGGCGTTAAACGCCTTACAGAATTCCATGATGTTGATGCCGCGCTGACCGAGCGCCGGACCCACCGGCGGGGACGGGTTCGCTGCACCGGCGGGCACTTGCAGTTTCATCGTACCTGCGAGTTTCTTAGCCATTGGCTTTTCCTTTCCAACCCTCACGAAACGCGTTTCATGAGGTACTCATGTTGTGTGGTCTGGCTCCTGCGACGCGTCGCCCTTGCCTCCCACGGTGATATGCGGTCCCGAGAGACCGCCGTACGCTCAGGCCTGTTTGTTGACCTGAGTGAATTCCAATTCGACCGGCGTTGCGCGGCCAAAGATCGACACGGACACTTTGAGGCGCTGATTGGCCTCGTCCACTTCCTCGACCATCCCGTCAAAGCCCTCGAATGCGCCTTCTGCGACGGAGACCTGTTCGCCCACCTCAAAGGTGATGGTCGAACGCGGGGCCTCAACGCCTTCTTCGACGCGGCCAAGGATGGCCTCGACTTCGCTGTCACGCATCGGCATCGGCTTGCCGAAAGAGCCGAGGAACCCGGTGACGCGGTTGATCGAGTTGATCAGGTGGTAGCCCTCGTCGGTCATCTCCATGCGGACAAGCACATAGCCCGGCATGAAACGACGCTCGGTCGTCACCTTTTTGCCCCGGCGCACTTCAATGACCTCTTCGGTCGGCACCAGAACTTCTTCGATCTGATCCTGCAGGCCTTTTTCTTCCACGGCGGTTTTGATCGCTTCGGCGATTTTTTTCTCGAAGTTCGAGAGAACGCTAACCGAATACCAACGCTTCGCCATGGTGCCTTTGCCTTTTCGATGGTCCGGCATTGCGCCGAAACTGTTTTAGTTCTGAAACACTTACGTGTTGCTCACCCGAACAATAAAGCGGCGCGCAACTCGAATCGCTGCACGCCCTAAAGGATGAGTGCGCTCGCTCTAACGCTTTAAGACCATGAGTTCAAGTCTCTAGCCCCGGAACAACTGCCTCCATCTCGGTCGGCAGCCCGTCTTGCGAGGTGAGGTTCCTTTCCTCCAGATAGACTTTGATCCCGGCGTCACCTTTGCCCTCTGCCCAGTCGCGAAGCGTGGAGCGCTCCCCCACGTAGTCAAAGAACGGGACACCATAGCCACAAGAGCTTTGCGCCGCCTCGACCGTCTGGACGACGATCTGGCGCGCACCCGGGAGTTCCTCGCCCTCGAAATGGGTCTTGAGAAGGGTCGCGTACTCGTCGGAGCCTTTGAACACGGAGCGCCCCATGCCGAAAAACCGCACGATCATCGGCTGTGCCTCAAAAGAACAGAACATCATCGTCATGCGCCCGTCGGCCTTGAGATGCGCGGCGGTCTCGGCCCCGGAGCCGGTCATGTCGAGATACATCGCCTCATTCGGCCCGGTGATCCGGAGCGTGTCTTTGGTTGGACGCGGGGACAGGTTCACCCGCGCCCCAGGCGCAGCACTGGCAACAAAGAAAATATGCTGGCGCTCGGCGATGCGGCGCAGCGGGTCAGGAATGTGATCGAAAAATTTGGCCATAACGGTCTCCTCGTCTGAGGCCGCTATAGCGCAAAAGAGCTTAGCCGAACAGGTTCAGGAAGCTGGTCAGACCCGTGCGGATCAAAAGGTCCACGAGGAAAAAGAAGGTCGCGGTCAGCGCGGCCATCACGAACACCATCAGCGTGGTCAGCATCACCTCGCGACGGGTCGGCCACACAATCTTGGACGCCTCTGCGCGCACTTGCTGGATGAACTGAAGCGGGTTGGTTTTGGTGGCCATCTTTTTGTCCTGAACCTGAGTTACTCGGGGCAGATACGCGAGCCAGCTGGCAATTTCAAGCCCGCAGGTGGGATGAGGCCGATTCAAGCGCCTCTATGTCACCGCCACAGATTAGCGCCTCATGTTCGAGGATCTCGTCAATCGGCCAATCCCACCAGGCCAGCGCCTGCATCCGCGTGGCGTCTTCTGCGCTAAGCCGCCTGCGGACCACCCGCGCGGGATTGCCCGCGACAACGCTATAGGGCGCGATCTCGCCGCCCACCACGGCCCCTGCCCCAACGATCACCCCGTCGCCGATCCGCGCGCCCGGAAGGATCATCGCCCCCGTACCGATCCAGACATCATTGCCGATCACCGTATCTGGTCCCGGCGCGGGCATGGAGGGGCGGCCCTCCGCAGGCGATGGGTCAAAGACCATGAACGGAAAGCTCGACAGACCGTCGTGGCGATGATTGGCCGAAGAGGTAATGAATTGAACCCCATGGGCGATCTGACAGAATTTTCCGAGGATCAGCCGCTCCGGGCTAAACGGGTAGAGATAGGGCGCGAGCCGGGCGGCCACATCCGCGCTATCGATAAAGGGCTGATGCGATGAGGCATAACTATAGGCCCCCGCCTCAATGCGGGGATGGTCGAGGATGGCGGACAGAAAGACAGTGCCCGCATGAACACTTCCGTCAGGAAGGATCAGGGGAAACGGGGTCTCGTGAGAGGCAAAAGGCATGGCAGAACTCCAGATTTGAAAGTTTCGGAAACGTTCAAATTGCAGAGATGTCCATCGTCCTTACTCCATAGGGCGCCGAGGTCGGCGCGGAGAAAATGGCAGGGGCACCAGGGCTCGAACCCGGGACCTACGGTTTTGGAGACCGTCGCTCTACCAACTGAGCTATACCCCTACACGGTGGAGGCGTGGATACGAGAGCTTTGAGGCGTTTGCAAGATAGAATCAAAGGGCAGACCGCAAAAAACCTCTCCACCCCGAGACGCGCCCGGTCTCTCAGCGCCCTGTCGGTGACGAGACCTCAGCTCCTCATGGAACAGTCGCCAGTCTGACGCGTTGACACCACAACATCAACACACGCGGAGGACGCCCAAATGGCCCTGAATTCCCTGAAAGACGTATACCAAGACATGCTGCAAGATCTGTACAGCGCCTGCAAACAATCGCTCGACGCCACTGTTGATCTGGGGCGAGCCGCCCATGACGACGATGTGGAGAAGGCCCTGAAAGACGGCGCCACCGGCATCGCGGATGGGATGGAAGACATCGCAAAGCTCTGTGCCGATCACGGGCTCAATCCCGTAGGCGAGCATTGCAAAGGCATGGAAGGTCTCGTCAAAGATGCCCGTGCGCACGGGATCGAAGAGAGCTTTGGCGACAAGGACGCACAGGACGCCATGATCATCGCGCAGTATCAGCGCATGGTGCACTACGCGCTCGCGGGCTACGGCACGCTTGCGGCCTTTGCCAACCGTCTCGGTCTTGATGGCGATGCGGCGGTGCTCGAAAAGTGCCTCGACGCCTGTTACGACGGCGACCGTCGCATGACGGCGATTGCGACCCATGGCGGTGTGAACAAAGCTGCGGCCTAAGCCGCTCAGTGAGCATCTTCAAAAGAGCACGGCCCGCGAGGGTGGTGCTCTTTTTTCGTGCCGGCTCTCTTGCCGCATCCGGCGGCAAAATACGGCTGCAAAATACGGCGGGGTCCGGTACTCGCAAAAGAAAAGGCCCTGCCGAAGCAGGGCCTCTCTAATTTTCAAATCAGCGAGAGATCACTCGATGATTTTGGAGACAACGCCGGAACCCACGGTGCGGCCGCCTTCGCGGATGGCGAAGCGCAGGCCTTCTTCCATGGCGATCGGGGCGATCAGCTCAGCGGAGAGCTTCAGGTTGTCGCCCGGCATCACCATCTCGGTGCCTTCCGGCAGAATGCAGGTGCCGGTCACGTCGGTGGTGCGGAAGTAGAACTGCGGACGGTAGTTCGCGAAGA
>CAXPTW010000017.1:0-98097 GCA_964220165.1 Abyssibacter sp. | reverse complement strand
CATACCGTAGACCAGATGGTGCCTGTTGACCTGGGCGGGCTGTCGCTGATACCCCTTGTTTTACTGGAGTTACCAGCTGAGCCGGTGCCTGTAACGGGAACCACATGAGATAAACGGAGCCCCCGGGGACCATCTCATCAGCTAACGCATTGGTTTTACTCCAGCTTATCGCAATTGCTTGGAGCCGTAGACCATGCCGCCCCACGCTATCGCCTTCATCCACTTCCTAGTGACATCCAGCGGATAACCTGAGCCGTAGCTATGCCCAACTCCGTCTGTCTGCCAGCCTCCAATCTGGTCCACGATATCAGAAGGACACTCGACAGCCCGAAGCCTGTCTCGCATCGCGTGTCGAAAGCCGTGCATCGTGATGGTTTCTCCCGTCAATGTCTTGATCCATTTGTTCAATGCAGCGCTTGCGGAGTTGGCGCTTGTTGTCTCTCCTTGGTTGTAGCTGGGGAAGGCAAATGGGGAGTTAGAGGCTTGCGCCAGGATACGCTCCGCAGCCCATCGCGATTGCCCCTCTAGAGGTACGATGCGTTCGCTTCCTTTGGTCTTAAGGCTACGCCAAGGGTGCGGCTGGATAACCACATGCATGGCCCCATCTGTGTCCGTCTTGATGTCCTCCCTCAAGATACCTGCAGCTTCCGCCAGTCGCAGTCCCGTATCAGCAACCAGAGCGATCAGCCAGCGACGTTCGTCGTCATGCTCCAGGCATCCCTCAGCGATCTTAACCAGCGCGTCCTGTGACACAGGCTGACGCTTGGAGACCCCCGCCTCCCTGTCGAAGTAGACCTTGGCGAAGGGGTTGGTGAACTCCAAGCCCATTTCACTCGCTGCGAAGTTAGTGACGGCCCTGACGGTGCCAAAGATACGGGACATGGTGCTTCCTGTGAGACCGCGTTCTAGAAGCGCATCACGGAAGGTGTTGGCGTCTTTCTTGGTGTAGGCGTTTAGAGGTTTGTCGCCACAAATGTCTAAGACATAGCCACAGGATCGATGCGCCATTGTGTGAAAGGTCTTCGCTTTTCCAAGCCCCTTGAGCCTCAGATAGATTCCCACAGCTTCGGAGAGAGTCACAAAGGGCGACTGAGGCACCGTAGGCTCAGAAGAGGGGGCTTTGATCCTGGGCAAGCTAGTGGCCTCCCTGAGCATGTGCTGGCCTGGCACCTGCGTATCTTGCGACCTCAGGTGGTACCAATACTCGTCAAGCTGGTCTGCTGCACGTCTGGCTCTGGCTTCCGCGATTCTGGCGCTGCGTGTTCTGAGAGAATGTACGATGCGGGGCGAAGTGTAGTGGTGTTGCAGCGATTTAGGAACGCGGCGGCTAAAGTAGAAAACACCAGCTTTCACGAAGGTGAATGTGGGTAAAATGGTCTCCGACATGGTCTACGGCTCCAAGCAATTGCGATAAGCTGGAGTAAAACCAATGCGTTAGCTGATGAGATGGTGCCCGGGGGCGGAATCGAACCACCGACACGAGGATTTTCAATCCACTGCTCTACCCCTGAGCTACCCGGGCACCGGGAGCGATTTCTCGCTGAACGACGTGTCGTTCGGGTAGCGGGTTTCTAGTCGGGGGGCGCGGGCGTGTCCAGAGGAAAATCACACTTTTAGTGAGGTTTTTTCTGCGCCGTCCCAAAGGTCTCGTCAGAGGCCTCGGACGCCTCGTCACGCAGTGCCTCTTCGAGCGCTTCGGCCACCTCATCGGGGTCCACTTCGCGCATGGACGGCACCGCGTAGGCCCCGTTCATCCATTTCGCCAGATCAATATCCGCACAGCGTTTGGAGCAGAAGGGACGGTATTTTTGCACCGTCTCCCCGCCACAAATCGGACAGCTCATCGCAGAACCTCCGCGATGGGCACCCTTTCGCGTTTCTTCTGAATCTCGAAATGCCCAAGCGGCGTCCACCCGGCCAGAACCGTGTCCTGCCCCTCCGGCTTAAACGCGGCTTTGAGGCTTTGCTCGAACTGGCGGCGGTCTTTCTTGGCCATGGGCGCAAGATCGAGCGTGATCTGCCCCGAGAGGCCCCGCACGCGCAACTGACGCGGCAAGTCGCGCGCCAGGGCAATGTTGGCCCGTAGCCCAGCCGCGGTGGAAAAATCCCCGCCGGTGTTCACATCGACGGCGACCAGCGCGCGGGTGGGCTCGATAAACATCGACCCTGCCCCTTTGAGCGGCACACGCGGATCGAGCGCGGCGTCGATCAACTCATGTACACCGTGATTGTCGAACGCATCTTCACTGTCGTCGAAAATGTCGGCCTTGGGCCAATCGCGCCAGGCAACCTCCCAGGCATCCGCCCCATCGACCAGCAATTCCGGCTCGCCCGCCTCATCGGCCAGCACCGCCTCGCACAGCGCACGCATGGCGGCGATGTCCTCGGCGATGTCCTCATCCGAGACGCCCTCACAGGCGGAGCGGAGGATCAGGCCGAGCGTCTCATCGGCGCCCTCCATCCCCTCGGCGGCCAAGTCATGCAGGCGGATCAGCTCATCGTCATCCTTGATCTGGCGCGAGATATTCAATCCCGGCGCTTCCGGCGTGACGATAGCGTATTTCGATTTGAACAAAAGCCGCGTGGTGACGGGCACCGCTTTGCCCTCTTCGGCGATATGGGTGACCTGCACCAGCATCGGCGCGCCGGGTTTCAACCCCTTGTTGCCGCGCAGATAGGCCTTCTCGCCTCCGGGAAGGTCGAGCAGAGCCCCGCCCATCCCCTTGAGGCTCCGCCCGCCTTTGGCGCGGAAAATCGCGCCGGGGGCTGGCGGGGCATCCTCGCCCGCATCGATCAGGAAATCGTCGAGCTGCCCGTCGCGGATAAAGGCGGCGGCGCGTTTGCCCTGAATGTCGCCCAAGGCGATCACTGTCCCCTTCATGATTGAACTCCATAGACAGGATAGCCTGCGGCCATCAACAAATTGGCGGTCTCCGCCACAGGAAGGCCCATGACGGCGGAATAGCTGCCCTGAATCCACGGGATAAAGGCGCCAGCCGGGCCTTGGATGCCGTAGCCTCCCGCCTTGCCGCGCCAATCACCAGAGGCCAGATAGCTGTTCAGTTCTTTGTCCGAGAGCCGCTTCATCTTCACCGTGGTGACCACATCGGCCTCCCACAGACGCTCGCCCTGCGCGACAGCCACCGCCGTGATCACCGTGTGACGGCGACCGGCCATGGCCAACAGAAATTCGGCACATTCTTTCTCGTCCGCGGGCTTGCCCATGATCCGCCGCCCCAAGGCGACCGTCGTGTCGGCACAGAGAACGATCTCGTCCTCGGCACGCGGCACGGCCATCGCCTTTTCCCGCGCCATACGGGCGCAATAGGGACGCGGCAGCTCTCCCTTATGAGGGTCTTCGTCAATGTCGGGAGAGCGGATCTCGTCGGGGGTAAGGCCCAGCTGCGCCAGAAGTTCCTTCCGGCGCGGGCTGCCTGAACCGAGAATAAGCTTCATGAGGAAGCCGATACCACTTAACGGAAGCGGTAGTTGATCCGACCCTTGGTCAGATCGTAGGGGGTCATTTCGACCTGTACTTTGTCTCCGGCGAGAACGCGGATGCGGTTTTTCCGCATCTTCCCTGCCGTGTGCGCGATGATCGTGTGGCCGTTTTCCAGCTCGACCAGGAATGTCGCGTTCGGCAGGAGTTCCTTAACGACACCGGGAAATTCGAGCATTTCTTCCTTGGCCATGGTCACTCCATCGTTGTTTCACCCGCCTGATGTACGGGCGCGCTAGTAAATGCGCCTTTCACTCTCCCTTTTCAAGGTTCATTTAGCGCAAAAGACGCGTTTGTAATGCATTTCGGGCGGTTTCGCTTTCCGGCCAATGGCCTCGGACACTCACATCCGCCCCTTTTCGGGCCTGCGCCACCGACTCGGCCAGATTATCAAGGATCGCAAACCCCGCCGCATTGCGCGGACCACGGGCCAAAACGCCGTCTTCGGGCGCGGTGCCGTCCGGCGGGCAAAAGATGCGCGCCTGTCCGAGGTTCACATCAATCACGTCGCATTCCGGCATTTCACCCACGATGGGCGCCATGGCGACGATCATTTGCCCTTCGAGCGACCGCGCCCGACAGCCGATCTCCACCCGGCTCGCGCCCTGTTCCGTATCGGTGCAGGACGGCACGAGGAGGATCTCAACGCCCTCTTCCGCGTAACGGCGGGCAATGAGGGGGAATTCACTGTCGTAACAGATCACCGCCGAGAGACGCCCGAACCGCGTCTCCAAAATCGGCATCGCCTCGCCCCCGACCATGCCCAGTGCGCGCTCATAGGGGGTCGGCATTTGCTTTTCCAACCACGCCTCGCCCTCGGGCGCACAATAGAGCGCACGGTTGACGATCTCATCTCCTTTGCGGGCAAACCCGGACCCGCCGAGGATCGTCGCCCCGGTTTCGGCCACAAGCCTGCGCATCCCGTCGCAATAGCTCTCGAACGCATCGGCCCCACGGGCCATCCACGACTCTGCCGTGCCGCCCGGTGCGCCATGAAACGCCGCCTCAAGCGCCGCATATTCCGGGAACACGATCAGCGTCTCGCGATCCGCCGCGATCTCCCTGAGAGCCGCGCGGTAGCGGTCAAGCCACTGCTCCGGCGCTGCATGCCACATCGGTTGCCATGTCGCTGCGATCAGCCTCATAGTGCCTTCCCCCAGAACTGAAGCCGTTTGCCGGAGCTCTCCGCCTCATCCACGTCTTTCCACGCGAAAGAGGCGATCACGCCCTCCATCGGCGTATAGCCGCGCTTGCGCCAGAACACGTCATGGCTCCGCGCGCCTTTGGGCCGGAGCGGATGATCGTCGGCACGGATGACCGAACAAAAGGCCGAATAGCCGAGGCCAAGGCTCCGCGCATGGGCCTCCCGCGCGTCAAAAAACGCATGTCCCGCCCCCTGCCCGCGATAGTCCGGCAAGAGAACGGATTCGGCGCAGTAGAACACCTGATCCATCGGCCAGGCGTGCCCCTCAAAGGCGGCGGCGAAATCCTCCGCATGTTCCGCCAAAGGCGACCCTGTCGCCGCGCCCACGATCCGGTCGCCGTCAAACGCGGCGACGAGAACGGCGCGGTCGTTGCCCACATAGCTCGACATATACTCCCGCTCATAATCGAGCGAACCGTCGTAGAGATAGGGCCAGTCGTGAAACACGGCGATCCGAAGGCGCGCCAGATCGTCCAACGCCGCCTCCAACTCGGGTCCGTTCAGGGTGCGAAACGTCAGTGTCATACGACCTGCCTCAGGAAACCTGCGCGACCCAGTCTTCGGCATTGTAGAACACCGAGATGCGGCTGATAATGCCGTCGGTCAGCGTGAAAAACGCACCGGCGGGCAAATCATATGTCTGACCATGCGCCTCCGGGTAGCCCTCTGCGGTCTCAAGATATTTGCCCAAGACCCGAAACTCCGCCGCCGCACGCGTGCCGTCCTCGGAGGCGAAGAGAACCATATCGACCAGCTCTTCGGAATAGGCCGTGTCCATACCGGTCATAAAGGCGGCAAAGGCGTCCTTGCCATGTTCCACCGGCCCCTGGTTGATCCGGTGCTCGATGTCATCGGTCAAACAGGCCATCATGCCCGCATGATCATGGGCGGCAAAAGCGGCATAATATTGGGAAAGCAATGCCAGAGTGGCATCCTGTGCAGTCGTCATGAGAGACCTCGTCAGAGACAGTTGATTTAAGTGTGAGAGGGACCAAACCGCGCCGTCATGCGCTGAATGATCTGATCGCGGGCTTGCCGGTAGGCGTCCAGTTTGGCCTCACGCGTTTCCCCGATCCCCGTCGGGTCCATGATCGGCCAATATTCCACATCGAGGTGATAATACCGTGTGAGTTCAAGCGCCTGCCGCTGAGACGCGGGCGACAGGGCCACCACAAGATCATAGGAGGAAATGTCATCCCCCCAGTCCTTGAGATCGTCGAAAGAGCGCGATTGATGGCGGTGCAACTCGATGCCCAACTCCTCGCAGACCGCGACGGCAAACCCGTCCACTTCGAGGTCGGAGTGCACCCCCGCCGATTGGACATAGGTCTTGCCGGGGTAGAGCTTTTTCATCAACCCTTCGGCCATAGGAGACCGCACTGCGTTATGATCGCAGCAGAACAAGATTGAGTGGGGGAGTTCCGCTGCCACCGCCTTACCCCCAGTGCAACACGCAGATCAGGGTAAACAGGCGCCGCGCCGTATCGATGTCGATCACGGCCTTGCCTTCGAGGCGTTCTTGCAAGACCCGCGCGCCTTCGTTGTGAATGCCCCTGCGCGCCATGTCGATCGCTTCGATCTGGGAGGGCGGCATCTTTTTCACCGCGTCGAAATAGCTTTCGCAAATCTGGAAATAGTCTTTCACCACCTGACGGAACGGCCCGAGCGACAGATGGAATTCCGCCGCCTTCTCGCCACTCTCGGTGTCCAGATCGAACACGAGACGGCGTTCCCGGATCGCGAGCGAAAGCTTGAACGGCCCCTCCGGCACATCGCGACCGTCGCGCTCCGGCAGGGTAAAGCTGTTGTCTTCCAACAGATCGAAAATCGCGACCTTGCGCTCTTGTTCGATCTCGGGCGTCGGCGGGGCGAGGCCCTTGTCGTCAATCTCGATGGAAACCAGTTTGCTCATCTCAACCCTCGTTCAACCGCTCTAGGCGCGCCCGCACGGAAAGACCATGTGCCTCAAGGCTTTCAGACCTTGCCAGACGTTCGGCGGCGGGTCCAATAGCTTTGAGCGCCGCAGGCGACATTTTTGCCAAGGTTGTGCGTTTCATAAAGTCGAGAACCGAGAGACCCGACGAAAACCGCGCAGATCGTGCGGTCGGCAACACATGGTTCGGCCCGCCGATGTAGTCGCCGATGGCCTCAGGCGTCCACGCGCCGAGGAAAATCGCCCCCGCGTGCGTGATCTCGGCGGAGAGCGCATCCGGGTCCGCCACGCAAAGCTCAAGGTGTTCGGGCGCAAACCGATCCGAAATCTCGGCGGCCTCTTTGAGGTCGCGCGTGGTGATCACCACCCCGAAATCTTCCCAGCTCTTGCCCGCAATCGCGCGCCGTTCCAACGTTTCCAACCGTTTGGACACCGCGTCAGACACCGCCTGACCAAAGGCGGCGTCATCGGTGATGAGGATCGACTGCGCGCTCTCGTCATGCTCGGCCTGGGACATGAGATCGACCGCGATCCAATCCGGATCGTTGTCCTTATCCGCGATGACCAAAATCTCAGACGGCCCCGCGATCATGTCGATGCCCACCTTGCCAAACACGCGCCGTTTCGCGGCGGCGACAAAGGCATTGCCCGGCCCTGTGATCTTGTCCACCGGCGCGATGGTCTCCGTCCCATAGGCCAGCGCGGCAATCGCCTGTGCGCCGCCTACGCGGTAAATCTCGTCCACCCCCGCAATCCGCGCGGCCATAAGCACCAGAGGGTTCGCCACCCCATCGGGCGTCGGCACGACGATGGCCAAGCGCGGCACACCCGCGACCTTGGCCGGAATCGCATTCATCAACACAGAGGACGGATAAGAGGCCAGCCCGCCGGGCACATAGAGCCCCGCCGCCGACACCGGCGTCCAGCGCCAGCCAAGCGTCGCGCCCTCCGGGTCGGTCCAGCTTTGATCCTCTGGCATCTGGCGGACGTGATAGGCCCGAATACGTTCTGCCGCGAGCTCAAGCGCCGCGCGCTCTTCCTCGGAGACCTGCGCACAAAGCGCGTCAATTTCCTCATCGGAAAACCGCAATCTGTCCGCCGAAATCTCCATCCGGTCGAACCGCGCGGTCAGCTCCAACACCGCCGCATCGCCCCGCGCCCGTACATCCGCGATGATCGCCGCCACGGCGTCATCAACATCCGGGCTGTCCTCACGCTTCATCGTCAGGATCTGCGCCAGACGGCTTTCAAACTCAGGATCGGTCGTGGACAGGAACTGGGGCATATCGGTCTCCTTGGTGAAAACCGACATAGCGTGGCTTTGCGCGGGCCTCAAGCGACCTTGTGGCGCAACCCCTGCAAAGGGGCGCGTGCACGACCGAAAACGGGCGTGTGTCCGCCACACGCCCGCTGAATGTCATCGCTCCCCTACGAGAGCCGTAGTTAGAAACGGAACTTGGTCTGGTTCAGCTCGATCTCAAAGCCGCCGTCTTTGGCGGCCGAGCTCGGGGTGTCGGTGACTTTGCAGTTCGCGGTCTGTCCCTCCAACTCGTTGGCGAGATATTCGTTGGGCACATCGTTGAAAAAGCTAAGACTGGTCAGGATGCGCGTGCCGTTGAGTTTGATCTCGGTGGCCAAAAGCGCCTTTTTCGTTGCGGTCAGGGTCTTGGCCCCCTTGGACACCGTGTAGGCCCCGCACACCGCAATGTAGCCATCATGGTCGAAAACGCCCCAACGGATGAAGGACTCGCCATTCGGGGTCCAATCCAACGTGTAAGTCGCGAAATCCTTGTCGACCGTCTTCGGACTTGCGTCAGAAGCCGCCTGAGTTGCGGTCGGAAGGGACAGGGTCAAAGTGGCCGCCAGCGCGAGGGCGGTCTTTTTAAAGATGTTCGTCATGTGAATCTCTTGTGAGTATAGGGTCGTTCAATGCCAAATGGCGGTACTGGGAAACGCTACGCAGGCGCGCCGTGCTCCGCAATCTTTTGACCGCTGAAATCCCCGCTTCCCAAAGGTCAAGTTGCCCGGACGACACACAGCTATTCTGGAATATGTCTGAACCGGAGTTCGGCAGACTTAGAGGTCGTGTGCCGGCACATGTTTCGACGGGGCCACATAGGGCCGGGTCACGTCCTTGAGCGTCACGTCCAGCGCCTCGACGTCGAGCGCAATCGCCCCGTCACCAGCCAGCGTGATCTCGACCGTCCCGGTCCCGTCCTCGCCCGGCGCAAAGCTCAGTGCCAGCACCGACAGGATCATATCCTTGTCGCCCGAGGGCACGCCGGACGAGCGCGCGCTCAAAACATCGTCAAACAGCAGAACCGCCTGCACCCGTTCGACCGGACGCCCCCGGCGCTCCGCCGTCTCGACGTCTTCCCAGCGGAACCGGTTGATCAACAATGCAAAGCGGCGCTTCGTGGCGTCATAGGAGATCTCGCCCATCGGCACCACGGCATCCTGCACCAGCGCGGAGATCACCGTCAGGTCATCCGTGTCCATCGCCTTGAGCGCCAGAGGCCGCTCGCCACCGTCTTCGAACCGGGCGTCTTCCACCATCAGCTTTTGATCCTCTCGATATGCGCCCCGATGCCGGAGAGCTTTTTCTCGATGAATTCATACCCGCGGTCGAGGTGATAGACCCGCGACACCACGGTCTCGCCCTCCGCCGCCAGACCCGCAAGGATCAGCGACACAGAGGCCCGCAGGTCCGTCGCCATCACCGGCGCGCCCTTGAGCCGCTCGACCCCGTGCACCTTGGCGTGACCGCCATGGACCTCGATATTCGCGCCCATCCGCATCAGCTCCGGCGCGTGCATGAACCGGTTCTCAAAGATGGTTTCCTCAAGCTCGGACGTCCCCTCCGCCGTGCACAAAAGCGCCATCATCTGGGCCTGCAAATCGGTCGGGAATCCGGGGAACGGCTCGGTGACCACATCCACCGCCTTCACCCGATCGCCCTTGCGCGACACGGTCAGGCCGCGCGCCGTTTCCACGACAGAAATCCCGGCTAGCTCCAGCTTTTCGACAAAGCTCTCCACCAAAGACAGCTTGCCGCCGAGACAGGTGACTTCGCCGCCGCAAATCGCAGGCGCCAACATAAAGGTGCCCAACTCGATCCGATCCGTCACCACCGGGTGCGTCGCGCCATGGAGGCGATCCACCCCCTGAATTTCGATCCGCGACGTCCCTGCCCCGGAAATCTGCGCGCCCATCTTGTTCAGACAGTCACACAGATCGACAATCTCCGGCTCCCGCGCCGCATTCTCCAACACAGAGGTGCCTTTGGCGAGGCTCGCCGCCATGACAAAGTTCTCGGTCGCCCCCACAGACGGAAAGCGCATCTTGTGCACCGCCCCCTTGAGACGCCCGCCCGCGACCTTCGCGTGCAGATAGCCTTCTTTCAACTCGATCTCCGCGCCCAGCGCCTCAAGCGCCGTGGTGTGCAAATCCATCGGACGCGCGCCAATCGCACAGCCGCCTGGCAGCGACACAACCGCATGCCCCAGACGCGCGAGCAGTGGCCCGAGCACCAGGTTCGAGGCCCGCATCTTCCGCACGATCTCGTAATCCGCGACCGGCGTCACCTCGGCATGGCACGACATGGCCTGCACCTTGCCCTCTTGCAGCGCGGAGACCTCCGCCCCCAGAGAGGCCAAAAGCTCGGTCATCGTCTTGATGTCGGAAAGGCGCGGCGCGTTGGTCAGCGTCAGCGGCTCCTCCGACAACAGAGTCGCCGGCATCAACGCCAGACAGGCGTTCTTTGCCCCCGCAATCTCAATGTCGCCGCTCAGAGGCCCGTTGCCCCGCACCAGAATCGAATCCATCCGCTCGTCTCACTCGTCCTTGCCGTCACTCGCCTCGGAGGCACTGCGCGCGCGCGCCTGTGCCTTGCGCCGCTGAAGATTGGCCTTCAACGCCGCTTTCAAACGCTCATCCCGGCTCTTGGGCGCGGGCTTGGCAGTTTTCCGGGAGGGATCGGTCTTGTTGTCCATGCAGATCATGTAGCCAATGCGGTCCGGCCCGTCCAGTGGGGGTGGGCGATGAGCCGGAGGATCGCGCCACAGGAAAGTGAAACGCGTCGACGTCTATTTGTGGTAAGATCGGCAAAGATGACCAGGAAAGATGATCAGGGAGGACATCATGAAACATCTGCTCACCGCCGCCTTTCTCACCGCCATCGCCAGCCCGGCGCTGGCCTTCCACTGCCCCGCCGACATGGCCGCCATCGACGCCGCGCTTGAAACCGCGATGCTGAGCGAAGACGACATGGCCCGTGTCACCGAACTCCGCATGATCGGAGAAACCGAACACAACGCCGGCAACCACCAAGCCTCCGTCGACGCCCTCGCCGAAGCCATGGAGATCCTCGGGATATAATCTGTCGACCGGCCAGCTCATGCGTTATAAGCGAATTATAACGGTTCGATAATCTATGCGGTTGAATACTGATTTCTTTGAGGCGCCATCATAAATGCTTCAGATTGATTGCGCTCCCCTTGGAGCGCAATCAGTTATCTAGCAAGAAAGCCATTGAAACGTGCGAGCTTTCACACGATCAAGGAAAGCCGTGCTCACGTGTTTATGCGGAGAGTGACTTTAAATAGTTTGCATAAAACTCCCTGCGTTCAGAACGTTCATTGGCCAAGATGTCCGCAATGAAAAGTTTCCGCGCCTCTTCGGCTTTTCCGCGTGCGGCTTCTGTCCTGAAATTATGGGGTTCGCCCTCAGCCCTCGAGACAAGCCGACACCCACCTGATTGATCGACAAATCCAAACCGTTGAGAGATCATCATCGCGTTGAGTTCGTCGTTTACAGTTTCGATAAAGCCCGCACAGTCAGTGTGGACGCGATTGAGCATCGCTTCATGTCTATCATGTCCGAGAGATGACAGCCTGAGTGCAAATTTTTCTTTCTTTTCACTTTCGAGACCTGGTTCACTCAAGATGCTCGAGATTGCTTCTTCTTGGGTCAAGCTTACAGTCGCGAGTTCTTCTAACCGGAGGTAGCCCTCGTCGGAGATGAAATCAGGAGGTGAGAGTAGGTAATACTGTAAACGTACGAAGCAGGATCTCGAAAGCGGCAGTGCGCCATATAGAAACTGCGGATCGTTTTGTTCAGCCCATTGATCTATAGCTAGCTGAACCCCAATAATGTCAGCGTGCACCTCTGTTAATGCTGCATCTTGCAGATACAGCGCAAACTCTGCTCGGGTTTCCTGAAGTGCGATTTTTAGTTGAGTTATTTGACTTTGAAGTGCGTGTACCCATTCGACCATCGTACTTCTATTCACCTTTGCCCCATGGATGGCAATCATCATACTTCCGACTGCGACACCGACGGCTACCCCCGCTACAACACTTTTATTCCCGTTACGCATTTCAATATATTCAAAACCATCAATTCCATCCGGCATTCCAAAACTCCCTGTGATCTGTGAATTGTAAAAATACATGCTCATCAGTAGGAAATTACTCACTATGTTGTTCTGATCCTAAGAAGTTTGGCACTTTGCAGCTGGGTTTTTGATTCAGATTTGTTTCGTGCTGAAAGATTAGGCGTCTCACTAAGGGGCAAATTGGATAATCGCCTTTATATTGCCTTTATATTGAAAGCGGCGCAAATAGCTCGAATGGCGTTTGTAGACGCGGCCTGCGCCTAATTCTGTCAGAGCATTTCCGCTCATCTAGGCGCAAATTCAAATCCCCTACCCCACCGCTCGCAGGGGTCCGACAAAAGTCCGACGCAAAGCCGACGCGGGGCAGACCGCAAAATTCGAGCGGAATCTGGGCTTTGCCGGGTGGTCAGAGGACATGCGCGGGGCGTCAAAAATCGCGCCCGAAAAAGAAACTTTGCCCGAGGGTGATTTTTTCTGGAAATTGCGCTTGCACCGCGCGCGGATCACGTCTAATTAGCCGCCCACAGCGACGGTGAACGTGATCGCCACCGCATCCGGCGCTGCTGTAGCTCAGAGGTAGAGCACTCCCTTGGTAAGGGAGAGGTCGAGAGTTCAATTCTCTCCAGCAGCACCATTTCCCTCCAATTGTCGGCAAAATGCGCAGCGCCATGGCGAGCACGTCTATGTCTGCGAGTCAGCGCATCACTGCGCCCATCAGGCATTCTCCGACCGTTCCAGAGGCTCCATGCCCCCTCCTCAGCCACGACCACAGGCCATCCGGCGTGCCCGTTTCCGCCCCATGAAAAAAGCGTCGAAACGGCGCTAAACGGCCACAATTCCGAGGGAAACATGGTGTCGCCGCGACGGCCAAAGGGACAGCCATGCGACATGGACAAGATCGTGCGCGCCACCTGTGGCCCCGCAGGCCCACCTCAGGGCTTATCTTGCGCGCGGACCGGCAATCGGGTGGACCCGCTTGCCGAAACTGGCCACAGTCGGATTTGAAGCGATGGCGAATTCTTGCGGCTGACTTTACCTTGGGTAAAAATGCCTTGACCCTGCTGGGTGAACACGATGACATGCGCGCGAACGAGCGGCGGCTCATGCGCCTGATTTTATCTTAACGGGCAGGCACTTCCTCCGTAGCCGCCCTACTCTGATGGAGAATACATTGGCTGAAGTAGATACTCTGGATGACGCAAACGCTGGCATCCGCAAAGGTCTCGCCCAAATCCGTAAAATCGAAAAAGACTCCGGCCCGGCAATGGCAGAGCGCGCGACGATTGATTTCCTGCGCGAACAGCCCAAGTCGTTCCAAGGCTTCGTGATGCTGTCACGCCTTTTGGCCAAGCAAAAGCGGTATGATGACGCCGGCCGCGCCGCCGAAAAGGCCAAGGCGCTCGCGCCGCTTGAGGTTGAGCCGCTGATCGCGCTGGGCTTTATCGCCATGCGCAAAAAGGAAATCTCAGAGGCCTCCATCGCTTTTGCCGAAGCAATCAACCTTGATGCGGGGTCGGCCCGCGCGCACCTCGGCGCCGCCGCGATCAAGATGATGGACGAGAGCTACGAAGAAGCCCTGATGCTTTGCGAAAAGGTCATTGATCTCGATCCGTCGATGGACCGGGCCCATGAGCTGATCGCCCGCATCAACATGCGTCGCGGCCAAAAGGATCTCGCCGTCGATGAGCTCAAGACCCTCGTCGTGAACAACCCCGGCAACAAACGGATTCTCAAGGCCTATCTGCGCCTGATGAAATCAGAGGGGCGCTCTGATGAGGCGCTCCAGTTCCTCGAAGACGACGTAGCAGAAGATCCGTCCGACCGTCGCCGCCTTTATCGCCTGGCCCGCGTTGCGGTCAGCTCGGGCAAGCCGGAGATCGCTGTCGAAAAATACAAAGACCTCGCCACCATGCCGGGCGCGCGGGTCACCGACAAAATTCGCTATATCGCCGCCCTCATTGAGGCCGGGAAATTCGATGTGGCCGAAACCAACATCAAGCAACTGGGCGATCGCCCGGTGTTTCAGGCCATTGGGGCCAAGCTTCGCGGGGATATCGCCGCGAAAGACGGCAAGCCCGAAAAGGCGCTGGGCCTCTACAAACAGGCCTGTTCGCTGGCCAAACTGCCCGCGCCGAACGCGGCCGATGAGCAGTCTGCCAAATCGCTTGAAGACAAGGTCAAGCTTTGGAAAGCCCACTCGCGCAAGGCACTGGTCGCCGCCGTGCGCACCCGCCGCGCCGAAGCCGCCTAAACTCTTGCTCGGGCTGGCCCCGCATTTTGTGGGGTCGGTTTAAAACCATGCTGCATAAGAAAAGCCCCTGACCTTCTGGTCAGGGGCTTTTGGTTTAGCGCGTGAGTGCGGTGAGCTCATCCCAGGGGTCGGGACCGGTCCCAAGGTCCAGCACCTCCCCTTTCAGGGTCTCTTCCAACGCAATGCCATCACCGAGCACGACACTCAGCACGAGCGCGCCGCCTTTCGGCTTTTGCATGACGGCACGGACGGCCTCCCCGTCAGCGCTCAGGTGTATCATCTGGCCAGCTTGGTGGCGCAACGGTGTCTGAGGCCCAAACATCGGCACAATCAGGCCAAAGGGACTGGCGCGCAGTTCCCCTACGACCAAGGCGACATCGCCCGTCGTCAGATCAAGTGTCAAAATCTCGGAGGAGGTCGGCATCCCCAAGAGGTTTTCCGTGCCCTTAGGCCCGGTGCCCGCCCCGATCCAGAGCGTCTCCCCCTGCAACAGCGTCGCCGTGACCGCACCGTCAAACCCAAAGCGATGATAGCCCTTTTCGATCAGGCAGTCCCACTTTGCCTTGCCAGCATAGCGCCACAGTTCAAATCCTTTGCGCAGGTTATCCACGGCAACGACATAGGCCCCCGTCGCATCCTCAAGCAGATGCGAGGGCGTGCCGAAGTCGCTGACCTGCGGGCCATTGAGCGCTCGACCGTAACTATAACCCTCTGTGCCGAGCTTGAGCTTGGCCAGTTTGGAGCCCTTGTCAGAGCGGAACAACGCGATGACCCCATCCTGCCCCGCGCCCAAAAGATCGGGCGCAACGACACCTTCGTCCGGTGTCAGGACGGTGCCATGATAGGCATCCATATCGTCGCGCGTGATCGAAAACAGCGTGTATCCGGGCAAAAGGCACAGGGCCTGCTTGGACGACACCTTGATCAGTTGCGGCGTTTCGTCAAACACGCCGTCCCAAAGCACGGTCTGCGTGCCATCCGACGCCTGCACAGACAAACGGAGAAGGGCTCCGTCGGCCTCGGACTCTGCGGTGATGGCCCCGAATTCGGTGCCCATCCACAGAGCGGCAATCGTGTTGGGGGAAAGAGAAAGACTATGCATCACTGTCCCCTATTCATACCCGAGCATGTTGGCCAACTGCATCAGATAGGCCTTGCGATCGGGGCTGAAATTCTTGCCAGCCCCGGTGGTCACATACTCCGCCACAGACCCCATCCGCGGATTGCCGGGGCGGAACTTGGGGCTTGAAATGAACTTCGGGTCGTTGCCAAAGGCCGCATTGGGCGGGCCAAGATTGGCGTAGGGGCTATCCTCGGGGCGCAGCATACAGTTGATCGCCTCATCGTCGGTGCGCAGTCCGGCCCATTCGGCCACCTGTTTCATCGTCGTAAAGGCGTCGGCAAGAACGTCTTCGCCCCGAATACGGATGTATTGCCCCGGCTCCAGTCGTGAACAGAAATCGAGAATGTTGCGCTGTGTCACCGGCCAAGCGGCCATGGCTTTGTCCAGACGGTTCTGTTTTTCCTCGTCATCCAAACGCGGGTTGTGGAGGATGAACTCGTCCATCGATTTTTTGAGGTTCACCGGGTGGCGTGTGACGTGCACATAAAGCGCGTCCGGCCAGGCCTGACGCACACGTTCCAGCGCTTCGGGCAAAAAGGACAGGGTCGGCGTTTTTTCGAGACAGAAAGGCGTGCCCTCCACCTCTTCGGCCTTGTCCATGATGAAATTCATGATGTCCTTGGACTTCCAATGCAGCCGCTCTTCGAGCCAGCTCGTGGCGTCCATCACATTTTCTGCGGTTTGACCGCCATACATCAGTTCGGCCATAGCGCGGAGCAAGCCGGGAGGGCCAAGCCACTTTTCGCGCTTGCGCTCCCATTTCATGGTCTCGCCCATGGTCTCACGCACCATACAGTGCAGCTCGGGAAAGCCGTAAATCTCGGGATGCTGCCCGATCATCGTCGAAACAAGCGACGAAAACGACCGCGGCGGCGAAAGCATCATCATCAGCCGGGCCATGGATCAGTCCTTCTTGATTTCGACCTTGGCCGGCACGATTTGCGTGGCCTCTTTGTCATAAACGGACAGGCGCTGCTCAAGGCGTTTGAGCTGATTGGCCAGACCTTCGTTGACCGCCTCGACGATCCGTTTGCGGGTCTCCAGCTCGCGTTTGAGCATCAGGAGTTCCTGCAAACCGCTGTTGTCCATCACGGTGTGGCTTTCCTCGCGCAACATGTCGCGCAACGACCGCCAGATCGCGGCAGCGCCACGGCTCCCGCTTTCCGCAGGTTTTTCGAGCAGGTGGGGCTGTTCCAGAAGATCAGCCCGGACCTTGGTGTTGACCTTGGCCTGCTTTTCGTTGCGGTGACGTGTTTCGCTCAGGCGAAATTCCACGTAGTCGGCCGAGAACGGATCGCGCGACACATACTCTTCCTCGCTCTGAGGAAGGGCCGAGTCGGGAAGATCGCCGGTCAAAAGCAAATCACGCTCGGCCGCGAACATATTGAGGGCCGACTCTGCCAAATCAGGCATATCTGCAGTGGAGGGCGATCTGAGTTCGTCGCCGGATTTCGACGCAGGACTGTCGCCCTTTTTCTTTTGATGAGCCATGGTGTGGCAGAGCCTACCTTTGTTGTTCTTTAAGCCGCTTCGGTGGGCATTTCAGCCAGGCTCATCCGCATGATGATGTCCCGACCTTCGTCCTCATAGGCCCGGCGGCCATGCATAACGCGGAAGTTGTCGACCAGAGCAATCGTGCCCGGTTGCCACGGCACGTTCACGGTGAATTTCTCGCAAATGTCGTTGATGGCCCAGAGCATGTCTTTGCCAAGCTCAGATCCATCCTCAAACCGCAACTTACTGTCGCTTTTGCCCAAGAGATATTCGCGGCCGGCCCAGGTCAGGATCGAGTTCACAAAAGCGCGCCCCGCCGGATGATCGTAATAGGCGTAGCAGCTATGGATGGTCTCAACCGTGCCGTCTTCGTTCTCGATCAGTTCAACACCGGTCTTTTCGCAGAGGTCACGAACAACATCGATGCTGTCCGTCTTGTAGACCTTATGCCAAGCGTCATCATCGTAGATGCGGCGATAGACGAGTTTGTTCTCTTCAAAGAGCTTTTTGACGTCATCAGGCAGCGCGTTCCAGATGGCGACACCATCGGCAATGGTGGTTTCACCATTTTCATCAGCGGGACGCATGCAGGCAAAGAACATCGTGCGCGGGCGGGGTTCGGTGTAGAACATCTCGCCATGCAGCGGGATCGCAAACTTGGCCGCGTTCCCACCGGTCACCTGAAGCACAGTTGTGCTGCCCTTGAGAGCGGAGCCACGATCGTTGTCCGCGCCGCCGACGTATTCGATGAAGGACTGAACAAAACGTTCGGTGAATGCCGGAAAGGCCTCGCGCTCAAGGTCAGTCCCCGCAATCACGACCGCACCATATTTGTGAAACGCGTCCATCACGGCCTGAGCATCGAGCCCCTGCGGATCGGGCGTTCCCGTGGCATCAAGCAAAGCTCCAGACACCAGTTCGGTAATGGGCATAGATACTTGATCGGTCATAGCAGCCTCCTGTGCTGTCTTGAGACGTCATGAGAAACTAGACGCCTCGTTTCGCAATGCTTTTCTGGCGAGCACCTGAAAATTATCACGCGCTTTAGCTAGAAATTCTGTACCCCAGATCCCCTGCGAGGTCTACCACCTCTGGCTGTAACACATCGTCATCCCCCCGCCACACAAGCGGGGCGTCGGGGTCGATGACATCTTCCGGAATGGCGGTCTGTGCGACGTCTGCAACGGTGCGACCGATCATATCGTAGTCCACGCCAATGGTCGCATCAAAAGGTCCCGGTGCGGTGAACGTCTGGTCCGTGTTGGAGACCATATTCTGCAACGTGTCAGCCGTGTAGTCCAAGCCGAGGAACGTCAAAAGGCGCTCAAGCTCATCAGAGGTGTTGGCGACAAGGTTCTCGGCAGTGACACGGATGCAGCGCTCGGTCGGCAGTTCCGAAAAGAGCTGGCGCGCGGCGTTTTGGGTGCGATACCACGAAAACTGCGGGTCAAAGACCGGCGGCGACACCGACCAATCCACGAGGTGGTCGCCGATTTCGAAACTGTCCATACAGGGGTGGTTCAACCCGCGTTCGCCCCAATAGCCGAGCGACGCATTGATCGTCTGCCAGACCGCCGGCCCAAGCGTCATCGCATGGCGCAGAGGGTTGACGACAAGGTGGATGATCTTTGCGTCCGGCACCGCATTGGCGACGCGGCGCATGGACTCGAGGTTGAGCGCATACAGCGGGCTGTAGTCCACGATCCTGAGCGGCGCCACAAGCGAGGCCAGTTCAGTGTAAATCTCAAGCGAGCTGTGCGCCTCCCGCACCCCCAACCACCGGCGCGCCACTTGGACGGATTGCACCGACTGCTCGCCGACCAACGCCTGCCCCAAGAAACGGTGCAAACCGTGGTTCGCACTGTCTCTTGGAACAGCGCTGTAGAGCTGTTGCTGGTAGGCCTGTTCAAACGCCAAGACATTTAGGTGCGGCGCGCCGCACAAGTCCGGGTGCCCTCCGAGGAGCGCGGACAGGAAACTCCCGTGAGACCCGCGCGACGCGAGGATGATAACAGGGGCTGGGGCTACTTTAGTCACGTATCGTCCTTTGGATCTGCAATCAGTTCAACTGCATGAACACGATTGCGGAGTCTTTCTTGGATGGGGTGTCCATCTCGGTCCCTGCGACAGAGATGGAGTCTCTAAACCGCAACGATTGGGCAAGATAACGGCCATCTCGCGACAAGGACAAGACATCGCCAAACGAGCCGGAACGCTTTTTGGTCGGGCTGGGCACATAGCTGAACCGCAGATTGCCCGCAGGGGTGAGACCCATGGCATAGGCCATCGGCGCGGTATGATCGACCGAGATCGACCCCACGCGGGTGGCCCCTTTGTTTCCGGCATCCACACGGAACAGGTTGGCACCACCTTTTTGCAGCGCCGAGGTGATCACCCCGCCCGAATAGGCCTGAAGCTCCCCGCCCACGGCTTCGATCCCGCTGCGCATGCCAACGATCCACTGGAACTCGCCGGCTTTGTTGACCTTCAGCACATAGTCGATGCCCTTGTTGTCGCCGGCATACTGTTCCGGCAGTTTGATCGTGCGATCGACAACCTGGGCGCTGTTCTGGATTTTGCCCGAAGCATAAATCTCGTTGTTCGAGCCCACACCAATGCCACGCACGTTGTCATTGTCACCGCTCATCACGGGTTTGAGCCACTGCAGCTTGCCATTCGGATCAAGTCGCGCCAGTGCGCCATCCCAGTGTGCCATGCCTTCATTGGTCATCGACTGACCATCAGCACCGTAGAGGCGCAGCTGTTTGTGGAACTGGAACCCGACGTAAACGTCGCCCTCAGGCGAGATCGCCATGGCACGAATGCGTTCGGTCCCGGAGCCCTTGGCCTGCGCGACCCACAAGACATCGCCTCGGGGGGTCATACGAATGACCAATGCATCGCGCGATCCACCGCCATATTGATAGGTTTTGCCGCCAATGGCCACATCCCCCTCGGTGATCATGCTCACGGCAATCTGGCCCCCAGCAGTCACGGCAATCTCGTTACCGCCATCACCCTTCGTCCCGCCGAAATTACGTGCCCAAAGGAGGGCTCCGTCTGGGCTGTATTTGGCGATGAACATATCGGTCGATCCACGGCTCTTGAGCCTATCGCCACCGAAATCTACGGTGCCCGAGAACCACCCGCTCATGTACACGTTGCCCGATGCGTCCGTGGTCACATCGAACGTGTTGTCGAGCCCCGCGCTGCCCATGGTTTTGGACCAGTTGAGCTGACCGTTACGGTTGTAGCTTGCGAGGAAAATGTCGTCGCCGCCGACGCTGGAATAGGTCTTGTTGCCGAGGGCAATCTTATCGCGGAACACGCCTGCGATGACCGTATTGCCATTGTTGTCGACCGAGATCCCATCGATCTCGTCCTCGGCCACGTCAATGTTGCCAATGCCTTTGGCCCAAAGGACCGAGGGGCGCGAACCGCCCGAGTAGGATTTACTTTCTTGGGCGTAAGCCCCGCCAGCACCCAACAGGGTCGCTGCAACGGTGACAACCTTCATTACAGATCGTGTGATCCCAACCATATCTCTGTCCCTCCACGAGGATTGTGACGATATTCCCATTCCGATGAGCTGATCCGAAACGCGGATCGCGGGCCGAACTGGTTCGTCGAACCGATAAACACACCATGCGGTGTCGAAAGAATATTACGAACCCCGTGGTTGTAGGGATTCTCGAAACCGCTGCGTGTGACCGGAATCCAGTTTTCACCGTCCCGAGTCCTCCAGAGGTCATATCCGCCATGAATTTCTACAAATTCATCGACTTCGATACCGCGCAAGAGGCGGGCGGCGGGCGAATCGAGTTTGTTGAAGTCGCGATAGAGCAAGAAAGACAGCCAGTCTTGCGTGCCCGCATAGAGCCACCCGTCATGGGTGTTCATCTTCCAGATCGAGCCGCAGAAGATGTTGTTCCACCCGGGAAGCATCCCCGACAGAGGGGGTTTATCGCGTCGGCGCTCGCCCATGATGATGTCATTGGTGCCATCCGGGTTCACACGGATCAATTCGGGACCGGCGGGGCCGATCTTGTTTTCCTTGTCGATCCCACCTTTTTGGATGCCGGAGCCAACAAAGATATGACCATCCAGTTCCGCAAGGCTCACAACGCCTTGGTTCAACTGACCACGTCCTGCGCCATCGACCAGAACGCGCTCCCATTTATAGGGGGCCTCCCCCTCGGCGCGGGTGCGCCAAAGTTGATAGCCGCGCGCGAGGTTGGCGGTGCCGGCGTAAAGGTATTCTTCCGTGGCGAGCATTTCGAACACGCCAAGATTGGTCTTGTCGCCAAAGCCGCGTTCGTTGCACTGCACCCATTCGCCCCGCGCCGGATCGTCGGACACATACACCGAACAGATGCCGGAGGCGTTCTGACGCCCGGCGGTCGAGCCGGTGGGCGAGGTAAAGAGCTTGCCTTTGAACGTGATCAGCGATCTGGTCGAGGTCGCATCTAGACCGCCAAGGCCCGGCGGGCCAACGGGTTCAAAAGTGACGCCATCCACGGAGCGCATGATCTGCATGCCCTCGCCGCGCGACCGCGACCAGGTGGACAGGTACATCACCGGCTCATCGTCGCTCTTGCCCTGAAACACCACCATGGCGCGGTAGCCAAGATCACGGCTCATCCACGTGCCGTCGCGGCCATAGACCATCGGGGCCTGATAGACGCGTTTCCAAACCATGGTCGCAGGGTTCATCCGCCAGATTTCGGCGCGGGCCTCGCGGGTTTCAAACTCAGTCGTGAATACGCGGGTGTTGAGTTCAACGGGCCAGACGTCCAGTGACACGTCCTTCATGCCGCCCTTATCTCCGCCCCCCAAAAGCGCCATCGTCGCGCGCGAGGTGCCGCAATACACGTGGCCTTTGAAATAGCACATCGAGTGCGCATAGGAGTTAAAGCCGTCGCCGAACCCGTTCTCAGACACCTTGCGAAAATTGTCTCGCGTCAGGCCTGGCCCGGCCCCACGGCGGGCTTGTTGGTGGTGGTCGGTGAAATCTCGCACTGCCGAAAACCTTCAATCCTGTTTGACGAAGCGTTCACCCGCCCCTGTCATTTTAGCCCCGAACTGCGCCAGCCCACACGGGTAACACAACGAAATCCTCGATCCAAGCCCCGGCAAGCCTAGGGCAGCCACGACCAAAGCTCAACCTGGAAGAACCTCACGATCACGCGAGAGAAGGCCTCCCAAACCGGTCGCTCTTCAGCAGCCACTTTCGCGTATCCTGTCATCCCCGAGGCAAGTTTGCCATCCTCGTTCTGCACACGCACGGTGACGCGCAAAACTTTGCCGAATTCGCGCTCTTCGGCCTTGGGCGCGATGCGCGCGACGATCCCGGTGATCGAGGTGGCCGAGTCACTCCAAAGCTTTAGCTCAACCTCGGCCCCGATGATGACCTCTTCGATCTCGGTCTCGGGAACTTCGATCTCGGCAAAGACGACGCGATTGTCTTCCAGCTCGGCAAACAGACCACCCTCGGGAAGATAGGCGCCCACCGGCACAGACGAGAGAGAGCTGACCACCTGCCCCGGCGATCCGGCCCGCACGAAGGTCTGTTCCAACAACAGCCGCGCAAAATCCAGCTCTTGCTGGTTGCGCGAAATTTCGGCCCGGGCGGCGGCGATTTCGCTCTCGCGCGCCCCTGACTTGATCAGATCGAGCGCCACCTGCGCCTCGTCCCGCACGCTCTCGGCAAGCTGCACCGCCTCTTGCTTATCGTCGACGGTTTTCTTGGCGATGGTGCCCGCCTCAAACAGGCGCTCTGTCCGCGCGAGATCATCCCGCGCGAATTGAACACGCAGTTCGGCGGAAGACAGCTCTTTTTCCTTGAGCGCAATCTCTTCCGGGCGTGCGCCGGCCATAAGCGTGTCCAGCTCGGCCTCAAGCCGTTCGATCTCGGCCTCGCGCACAGCGATGTCACGCTTTTCATCCCAGTTGGAAAGGACCGCGAGGACATCCCCGGCATTGACCCAATCGCCTTCTCTCACACTGATCTGAGTGATTTCCCCATCGGTACGCGCGCGCACCTGTGAAATTTCGCCGGGTTGCACGGTGAATTCACCGCCGACCTCGAAATCATAGGGCAAGAAGGCGATATAGCCGAGCACGGCAAAAATCACCGCCCAAATCATAAGACCACGCCAGCGGTTTCTCGGGGCGCGGGATCGGGTGGTCCGGTTCAGTACCTGATCCAGATCGGCACCGCCCCGGCGACGCGCGGGCGGGCTTGCTTTCTTGGTCTGTACCGCGCGCCCTTTAACTCCGGAGATCCCGTCGGCCTTGGTCGCCAAAGCTCGGGAGGCAACCGTCGCAGGCAGGAGTTCGGGCGCAGCTTTACGGGTGTCGTCATTGAGCACAGCTTCGAGAGCCGCGTCATCCTCACTGCTCCGCTCAGGCGGCGCGATGTTTGCGGCGCGGTCTGGCTCAGCGGACAAATCCCGCACACCATCCTCCCACAGATCGGCAAGATCCTCTTCGGGGCCCCATTCGAAATCTTCATCATCGTCGTCGAAAAGGATGTCGTCGTCGTCCGGCATGGCGACGCTCGCGAGGGCCTCGTCGGGATCAGAACTCGGCGCAGACGAAGGTGCAGGCGTCAACACGGCTGTCGGCATGGGCTCAACGACGGCGCTCAGAAGTTCTTCAAGATCACTCTCGATGCTGTCATCAATCATCTCTTCGAGTTCGGACATCACCGGGTCGGCGTCAAGATCGGCCTCTTCCTCAAGGTCGGACGCAAAAAGTGCTTCGAAATCTTCGTCCAGCGGATTGGGCGCCGAGGGGGCCGCGTCCTCGGGTTCCTCGGGCGCATCCGCCAACAGCGCCTCAAGCTCGGACATGAACGGGTCGGCGTCGAGCTCGGCCTCTTCGTCCAGCTCCTCCTCGATCCCCGCCTCGAACTGTGCGACGTCCTCATCGCCCGCGCTCAAAACACTCTCCAGCGCGTGCATCATCGGATCTTGGTCAAGCTCAGCTTCTTCGTCGAGATCGTCCTCAAACAGGTGATCAAGGGCCGAGGAGCCTGCCTTGTCTTTGGCGTCCGCGTCCGTCAGGTCAGCGGCCGCGTCGAGCACGTCGTCCAATTCCTGCGTCAGCACCGCGTCATCCTCGCCCTCTGCCGGGGCCGCAAAGAGCGCTTCGAGCTCCGGATTGTCCGAGGGGGTCGGTTCGTAAGACATGAAACTGTCGGGATCGTCTTCGACCCCCCTCCCCGACCAGTGCGGTGTCGCGATGGCTTTGTGGTCTTCAAAGACCTGCTTGAGCGGCTGCTCAGCATCTCCGTTTCCGGTTTTGTCGGCTTGGTCGGTTTTGTCTGCTTTGGACATATCGCGGTGATCCGCATCCTCAATCTGCATCGCCGGACTTATATCCTGTCTGGCTGACACAATGGTTAACTTATTGGCCCTTTTTCAAAGTCGCCCTGCGGCGCGCTTTTGAGGTGTCAACAACAGCCGACTTTTTGCCTTTTCTTGTTTTTAGACTTAACAGGAAAACGACGAGCATCGCCAGCAAAATGCAAAAGATCACGACCCCGGTGCCGCGCAATTGGGCCTCAAGCGCATAGGCCAGGGTGCGCAACACCGAAAAAATGATCACGGCTGTGAAAATCACGGCAGAGACAGCATAGGCAAAAAGCGCAAAGGCTTCCCCCCGATGAAGGGCATCCGGCAGCTTTTTGCGGGTCAGCACCATGTGGGTCAGGCGCAGAGATTGGCGCCTCAGTTGCGGACGCTCCAGGTAAGCCGCCATCCAATTATACCCATCTGCGGGCCAGAGCGGATTGACCGTAAAGATGAACGCGCCCATGCCGGTCATCGACAAAACCAAGAACAAGTCTGCCGCCCCCGATCCAGACAGACGCAGCATGTCCCACATCACCATACCGACCCCATACATCGCCAGCTTGGTCAACAACGGCGCGCTGTAACAGGATCGTTGGTTCCGAAAGCTCAGGTCACGCACGGGGCGTTTGTTGACGAAAAAGCGCGGCATCACCCCAAAGAGCAGGCGGATGCCGAATTGATGCGAGTCCGCCCCGTGATAGGCCATGGTGGTGCCCAGAAAAATTTTGGAGAACAGGTTCGCCGTCATAAGCGAGATCACGAGGCTTTGGAAAAAGCTGAAGGACAGGAAAATCCGATCCACATGGGCCTGGAGCGTGTACCAGTTGTTGAGCGCCGCAATGGTCCCGAGGATCGCCATCGGCCAAATCAAATAGACGAGATAACGCACCTGCGTGAAGACATCGCACAGGAGCCGAAAGAACCCCGAGGGATCGAACAGGGTCACCCCCAAAGGCACCTTGCGCCTCTGCTGCTCCTCATCGGGGTTGAGGTCGTCCTCCGATGAGGCGGCTCCCTGTTTCATCGTCTTCCTCGACCTTTCGCTCGGCACCCAAATGAGGCGCTTTGCCTCAAAACACAAACAAAATAAACGATCGAGAAAATTCCCTGCAACTATATCGTTCAAATGGTTTAACCTATGATGCAGGTGCGGAATTGAGAGGCTCAGTCGCGATCGCACGAGTTAATCATTTTTTGTGTACCGAATACATCGCTATATCTAACAGGACAGTGGAACAAATCTCATGAGCAAAGCCGCAGCCGCCGAGAAACGCAAAGAACGCCTCGAATCCCGCTTGGGCGAAAAGGGTAGCGACAAGCGTCAGGCTCGCCGAAAACTGGTCATCAAAATCTATGGCCTGCTGACCAAAACTCCCGCAGACGACTCAGGCCTCGTCGAAGGCACCCCCTTTAGCCACACCGGCGTCAGCCGCCTGATGAGCGTGCTGGAACAACGCGCTCAAAAAGACGACAGCTCTGGCGGCAAGGTTGCCAAGCTGATGCTTAAGTTCCTGGCACCCGAGGGCGCATCTGACGCCACAGTCAGCGGTGCAAGCGTCGAAAAGCTACAATGGGTAGCAAAAATGGGCGCACGCTTCTCCAAAAAGTAAGGTTTCGCGCGCCCCAAAATGGCCGCGGCCTGCCCGAACACCTTCTGAGGGTTTCGCACTCCGGCGACAGCAAGACCGGGACACTTAAAACTCGGATTTGCTGATTGAGCGCCGGAGTGTCGGAGCCCTCAGGCCATTTTGCAGGGATTGAAAGACGTGGTTTTGAGCGTGTCGCGCCCAAGACACCCGCGCCTGATCCGTCAGGGTTTTCCACCTCCCACGATCGCGAGGCCCGCCGGAAAAGGTGAAGCAATTGGCCTCTTTAATTGGGCGCGAAGAGCGGCCGAGGCCATTGAACCGCCGTCCGATCCGGCGGGTTCCCGTTACATGGCATGTCCTCTCACCCGCCAAATGAATCGCCACATAAATCATTGCGATCTCCAAACCCCTCCGACTCATTTATCGCCTTGATTGTGCCCATTCATACTCCATTCAACGCCAAGGCGAGCAAGGCGACGTAACGTAATCCTAATGAGCGGATTTCCGCCTATTCCACATTTGGGAGCGACGATCCCACGGTCTCGCACAGAGCCTTGGCCGCCACTCCGGTCCGCCACGCCGCGTCACCGCGCTTTTCGCGCCTCGCCTCTTGCCAAAAGCCTGTTTGGCCCCGTATTCCCCAAAGACACAGGGATCTGGAGGCTGTGTGCTGTTTTATCGTTTCCTTCTCACAGCGCTTTCCCCGCTGTTTGCGCTTTTGCTGCTCGTCCGTTTGGCGACGGGACGCGAGCGCGTGGCCGACCTGACGGAGCGGTTCGCACGGGATTTACGCGGCACCACCACCTCCTGCGCCCCTACTCTTTGGGTCCATGGCGCTTCGAATGGTGAATTGACCTCGGCCAAAAGCTTGATCGAAGAGGCCCTCACCCGCGCGCCCGGCATGGACATTCTTGTGACGGTCAACACGGTGACCGCGCGCAAGATGGTCGCCAACTGGGGCCTGCCGCGTGTGCAAGTGCGCCTTGCCCCGATGGATCTGCGCGGCACACTCAAACGGTTTTTGCGCACCTATCGTCCCGTTGCGCTCGTGACGTTGGAGAACGAGATCTGGCCGAACCGGTTCGCCCTATTGCAGCGGGCCAAAACCCCGATTTTGGTCGCTGGCGCGCGCATGTCGGAAACCTCGGCGAAACGGTGGGAGGCGCTGAGTCCCCTTCTGGGCGGCACAGCGAAACGAAGCATTGCGGCGATCACCTATCTTGCCGCGCAAGACTTGGCCTCGGAGCAACGCCTCCTGCAAATGGGCGTGCCCGCTCGCATTCTTTTGCCCCGCATGAACCTCAAAGCCACGGTCGAGATGTCCGCAGACGGGCATAAAGACGCCAAAGCATTCGCGAAAATCTTTGACCGCGACATGACCTTTCTCGCGGCGTCGACCCATGAGGGCGAAGAGCGCATCGCCATCGCCGCCTTTGCCCACCTGCGCAAAGAGCACCCGAGCGCCCGCATGATCCTCGCCCCGCGTCACCCGCTCCGCGCCGGAGAGGTGGCCGAAGAACTGCAACGCGCAGGCCTCGCCTTTGCGCGCCGCTCTCAGAAAAGCTCACCCAAGGACGCCCCCGTCTTTTTGGCTGACACCTTGGGGGAAATGGCGCTTTGGTATGGGCTTGCCGGAGTAAGTTTTGTCGGCGGCTCTCTCGTGCCAAAGGGTGGGCATACCCCGTTTGAACCGGCCCAATGCGACAGCGCGATCTTGCATGGCCCGCATGTGAGCAACCACCAAGCCGCCTATGATGCACTCGATCACGCCGAGGCCGCCCGACAGGTCACCTCCGTAGAGGGCCTCTCGGAAACGCTCTGCGCCCTGATGCGCGACCCCGCGAAAGCACAGGATATGACGACCAAAGCGCACACCGTGACCGCGACCCTCCGCGACGGGGCGGCCTCTCGGGAGGCCTTTTGGGCCGCCCTGGCCCAATGCCCCGGCATCCCCACTCTGAGCACAAAATAGGCGGTCCCGACGCGACGTCGCCGCATCCGGTCCGTTGCGATAAATTCGCTTTGTGATCCGTCGAAGGCTTGTTATCCAAAACGACAGGGAGGAGACAAACGCAGGCCTCCCCTTGGAGGAGAAGAACGCCGCGTGTCTTCAACATGTCACCTATGAAGTCCGGTCAGCACCCCGTTCGCCTCGGCGCGGAGGGCAAACAAAGCGTCCGCACCCAATTCGGCGCGTTGATCTGGCGTGTATCGCCCAAAGGCAAGCTTCAGGTGCTCCTCGTCAAATCGCGCCAACGCAATCGCTGGATCATTCCGAAAGGCTGGCCGATCCACGGACAGACCCCGGTGCAAGCCGCCGCCACGGAAGCCTGGGAAGAGGCCGGGGTGCGTGGCACCGTCGCGCCGGTCTGCGTCGGGCTCTATTCCTACATGAAATACCTGCGCGACACGGAAATGCCGCTCCCCTGCGTGGTGGCGCTCTTTCCGCTCAAGGCCAAGTCCCTCGCGAAATCCTACCCGGAAGCCGAGGTGCGCAAACGCAAATGGATGTCCCTGCAAAAAGCCGCGAGCAAGATCGACACACCCGAACTTGCTCATATCATTGCGAAATTCGACCCCAAGCGTTACGGCCTTTAACCCGTGCCCCAGCAACGACAATTGCCAAGGCAAACGCGCGGCCCTATTGTTAAGTGTCTATGACACTCATCGTTCGGCCCTTGGCCTGCCGAGACCTGCCGACATTCAAAACGCGCTTTAACCCATGATCCGCTACGCTCTGAAATGTTCTGACCAGCACACCTTTGAGAGCTGGTTTCGCTCCGCTGAGGATTTCGACACCTTGACGGCGCAAAGCATGGTGCACTGTCCGGTCTGCGGGTCTGACAAGGTGGAAAAGGCACTCATGGCCCCCAAGGTCCAGACAAAAGACAAGGCGCCCGCCCCGCAAGAAGAAGAGACGTCCTCCGCGCCAGCGGCCCCCACCCCAAAGGCACAACAGCCAACCCCGGAACAGATCGAAGAAGCCGTGGCAAAACTGCGCAGGGAGGTCGAGGCGAACTCCGACTACGTGGGCAACGAATTCGCGGCGCAAGCGCGCAAGATCCACGAGGGCAAAGCGCCCGCCCGCGCGATCTATGGCGAGGCTAAACTCGACGATGCCAAGGCGCTCTTGGAGGACGGCGTGCCCGTTCTGCCCCTGCCCTTTACTCCCAAACGCAAGATGAACTGACCTCTCACGTTCGACAAAAGGCATTCGACCTGACCACCGCACCTCGCCCGCGGCGGAGACGGCCTTTTGCCCCTCGACGTCAAAGACCCGCAAAGCGTCGCGACGCGGGCCGCCACGCTCAAAGGTCGTCCGCTCGATGTGCTGGTCTGCAACGCGGGCCTCTACCTCGACACAGGGCACTCCGTAGATCACGGCGACCCGGTCGAGATGCGGACCGAAGAGTTTGCGATCATTGTGACTGGCGTCTTCCTGACCGTTCAGGCCTGTCTCCCGGCTCTGCGCGCGGCGCGCGGCAAAATCGCGATCCTCTCGTCGCAGATAGCATCCCACACCCAGGCACCCGGCGGCGCCTACATCTACCGCGCCTCGAAACCCGCCCCGCTGAACCTTGGCCGCACCCTCGCGTCGGACCTCAGGTCGGACGGAATTTCAGTCGGCATTTATCATCCCGGTTGGGTCCAGACAGATATGGGCGGCGCATCGGCATAGATCACGCCCGCGATGTCAGCGCAGGGCCTCGTGGATCGCTTTGAAGAGCTGACGCTTGTCTCGACGGGCTTTTTCCACACATGGGACGGGCATCAACCCCCATATTAAGGCTTCATTGCAGCAAAAATACTCAATGGCGCGCCCCGCCACTCTTGCGCTTGCGCCTCAAGCCTCTTAGAGAACCCTGACCACTTTCGAGGACAGGGAACAGGGCCGCAATGCCAATTCTCGTGATGAAATTCGGCGGCACCTCCGTCGCCACGCTCGACCGCATCCGCCGCGCCGCCAAGCGCGTCGGTCGCGAAGTTGCCAACGGTTATGACGTGATCGTCATCGTCTCCGCCATGTCTGGCGAGACCAACAAGCTCGTCGGCTTCGTCAACGAAACCTCTCCGATGTATGACGCGCGGGAATATGACGCCGTTGTATCGTCGGGGGAGAACGTGACCGCCGGTCTGATGGCACTGACGCTTCAGGAAATGGATGTGCCCGCACGCAGTTGGCAGGGCTGGCAAGTGCCGCTCATCACCAACTCGGCCCACTCCGCCGCGCGGATCGAGGAGATCCCGACCGACAACATCCTGACGAAGTTCGGCGAGGGCATGAAAGTTGCCGTCGTCGCAGGCTTCCAAGGCATTTCGCCCGAGGGCCGGATCACCACGCTGGGCCGGGGTGGTTCTGACACCACGGCTGTGGCTTTCGCCGCCGCGTTTGATGCGGAGCGTTGCGACATCTACACCGATGTGGACGGCGTCTACACGACCGACCCGCGCGTCGAGAGCAAAGCCCGCAAGATGGAGAAAGTCTCCTTCGAGGAAATGCTGGAGCTGGCGTCTCTGGGCGCCAAAGTACTTCAGACCCGCTCTGTTGAACTGGCCATGCGCTATAAGGTGAAACTGCGCGTGCTGTCGTCTTTCGAGGAATATGACCCCAATGCCGGCACGTTGATCTGTGCCGAGGAGGAAATCGTGGAAAACAAACCTGTCTCCGGCATCGCCGCATCCCGCGAAGAGGCCAAAATGACCCTCGTCTCCGTGGCCGACCGCCCGGGCATCGCCGCCGCCATCTTTGGCCCGCTGGCCGAAGCCGGTGTGAACGTCGACATGATCATTCAGAACATCTCTGAAGACGGCCGCACCGACATGACCTTCTCCTGCCCGGTGGATCAGGTCAAACGCGCCACCGCCGCCTTGAATGAGGCGCAGAACAAAAGCGAAGTGTCTTTTGAAGAGCTGATCTCCGACACCGACGTCGCCAAGATTTCGCTCGTCGGCATCGGCATGCGCTCCCAGTCCGGCGTCGCCGCCAAGATGTTCCAGGTGCTCTCCAACGAAGGCATCAACATCAAGGTCATCGCCACCTCGGAGATCAAAATCTCTGTGCTGATCGACCGCAAATACACCGAGCTGGCCGTGCAGGCCCTGCATGACGCGTTCGAGCTGGACCAAGCCTGATCTCAGCATTTGAACGCGCTGCGACAGCTTCGCCCCCTCCCCCACGCGGGAGGGGGTTTTCTTTTGCGCCGTGCTCCGTCACGGTCCGTGCGTAGGGTATCGGTTTCGGGAGGTCAGACATGATCACATGGCAACGCATCGAGGGCGCTCTGGTCTGCCTTGGGGCGCTCGTGCTCTTGGTGCATCTGGGCCTGCCCTTTCCGCTTTGGCTCGCGTTTCTCGTCTTTTTCACGCCGGACCTGTCCTTTGCCGCCTATCTCTTTGGCCCGCGTGTCGGGGCCTTTGGCTATAACCTCGTGCATCTCTATGCCTTTGGGCTTTTGGTGGCGGTCTTGGGACTGACCGTCGGCGGGTTCGACATTGTCGCGCTTGGGCTCTTGTGGCTCGCGCATGCGGGCTTTGACCGCGCATTGGGCTATGGCCTCAAATCGGGCGAAGCATTTGTGATCACACATTTGGGCCGGATCGGACCTAATCGCGACTAATTGCGCAGGCGCAGCATGCGCTTTCTGCACACGCACAAGCAAGCTGCGGATTTTTATGCAGAATTTCCGGGCATTTTTACGCTCACAACACCCTCAAAGGTTGATTTCCTCTGGGCAAGCCCCCTATCTGTGCTCTAATAAATCTGACGCCGAATGGCGCAAAAGACCGGCGGGGACATGGTGCAAAATCTGGAAAGCGAAAGCCGGAAACTTCTGGGCCGGCTCAGAGATACTTTGGCGGAGGACAGCGCGGGACAAGCGCGTCTGGACCGCATCACCCATCTTATCGCCGACAGCATGCGCACCGAGGTGTGCTCAATCTACCTGTTCCGCGATCAGGAAACCCTTGAACTTTGCGCCACCGAAGGCCTCAAAGCCGAAGCCGTCCACAAAACCCGGATGCGCATTGGCGAGGGCCTCGTGGGCCGCGTCGCCCGCAGCCGCTGCATGATCAACACGGCCGACGCCCCCGCCGAGCCGGGGTTCCGCTATATGCCGGAAACCGGCGAAGAAATTTATTCGAGTTTTCTCGGCCTGCCGATCCAACGTCTGGGCGAAATCCTCGGCGTTTTGGTCGTCCAGTCGAAACAGGCCCGCGCCTTTACCGAGGATGAGGTTTACGCTCTCGAAGTCGTCGCGATGGTGCTCGCGGAAATGACGGAACTCGGCGCCTTTATCGGCGATGAGGGCGGCATGGGCGCGCGCCACACACATCCGGTGATGTTCCGGGGGGCGACCGGCCAGGAAGGCGTCGCTGAGGGCCGGGTCTACCTGCACGAACCGCGCGTGGTGGTCACCAACCCGGTGGCCGACGATCCCGATGCGGAAACGCTCCGCCTGGAAGAGGCTGTCGACACGCTTCGCATGTCGGTCGCCGATATGCTGCGGCGGATCGAACCGACGGATAAGGACCAGCACGAGGTATTGGAGACCTATCAGATGTTCGCCAATTCGCGCGGCTGGATGCGCCGGATGAAAGAGGACATCGCCCGGGGTCTCTCCGCCGAGGCCGCCGTGGAAAAGGAACAATCCGCCGCCCGCGCGCGTCTTGCCACCGTGCCCGATCCCTATATGCGCGAACGGCTGCACGATCTCGACGATCTGTCCAACCGCCTCCTGCGTATCCTGACCGGCCAAGGTCAGCAAACCGGCGCGGAGATGCCCGAAAACCCGATTCTCGTGGCCCGCAACATCGGACCCGGCGAATTGCTCGACTATGGCAAAGCGCTCAAAGGCATTATTCTCGAACAAGGCTCCGTCGGCTCACACGCCGCCGTGGTGGCCCGCGCCTGGGCGATCCCTCTTGTGATCCATGCCGAGGGGATCACGACAGAGGCGCTCAATGGCGATCCGATCCTGATCGACGGCGATCAGGGCCTCGCCCACCTGCGCCCGGAAGACACGGTCAGCTCTGCCTTTCGCGACAAGATCGCAATGCAGGCCGAGGCGCAGACACGCTATGCCGGTCTCGTGGGCCTGCCTGCCGAAACGCAGGACGGCAAATGCATCACCCTGATGATGAACGCGGGGCTAATGGCCGACCTGCCGTCTCTGGAGACCTCCGGGGCCGAGGGCGTTGGCCTGTTCCGCACGGAGCTCCAGTTCCTCATTCGCAACAACGTCCCCAAACGGGCTGAGTTGGCCTCGCTCTATGCCCGTGTGATGGACGCGGCGGGCAACAAACGCGTGGTGTTTCGCACCCTCGACATCGGCTCTGACAAGGTGCTTCCCTATATGAAGCCGCAGGACGAACCGAACCCCGCGATGGGCTGGCGCGCGATCCGTGTTGGCCTCGACAAACGCGGCGTGATGCGGATGCAGTTGCAGGCGCTGGTGCGTGCTGCGGCGGGTCGCCCGCTGACCGTCATGTTCCCCTTTGTCGCGCAGTTCGACGAATATCGTGCGGCGAAAGACATTCTCATGAATGTGCTGAAATATGAAGAAAAGCTTGGCCATGTCCTGCCGGAAAAGGTCGATATCGGGGCCATGCTGGAAACCCCTTCTCTCGCCTTCGCGCCAGACAAGTTCTTTGAGGAGACCGATTTCATCTCCATCGGCGGCAACGATCTCAAGCAGTTCTTCTTTGCCGCCGACCGCGAAAACGAACGGGTGCGCCGCCGCTATGACACGCTCAACTATTCTTTCCTGAGCTTCGTCCGTCAGATCGTGGATCGCTGTAACAGGTTCGGAACGCCGGTGTCCTTTTGTGGCGAGGATGCGGGCCGCCCGCTCGAAGCCGTCGCTTTGGCCGCGATGGGTCTCACCACGCTCTCCATGCGCCCCGCCTCTATCGGTCCGGTCAAGGCGCTCCTGCGCCGGTTGGATTTGTCTGAGATCGCGCGTGTGATTGATGAAAGCGCAGCGCAAGGCGCGCAATCCGTACGCGAGGATCTCTTGGCCTATCTCGCGAAACAGGGCGCGCTGCTCTAAGTCATCCCCCTGTCCTCACCTCGCCATTTCCTTCCGCAGCATCTCTTTGAGCGCATCAAACCCCTGATCGCTGTCTTCCGCGAGGCGCAAAAGCCCAAAGCTCACATGCGCCATATCCTGATAATAGGCGGTATAGGCATAGTTGGTCGCGGCCCCCGCCACGGCGCCGAGCACCGGAACCGTCTGCGCCGCGAGCTTTTGCCCCAAAACGATGGAGAGACGCGGCGCGACACGGGCGATAATGCCGTTGAGCGTCGCCCCCGTGAGGGTCGTACGCGCGGCGACAAAGCCGAGATCGGCGCCATCGTCCTCCGCCAAAGGCCCGGCGGCGGCGAAGACCTGAATACAGG
This sequence comes from Abyssibacter sp., assembly GCA_964220165.1. Taxonomy (GTDB): domain Bacteria; phylum Pseudomonadota; class Alphaproteobacteria; order Rhodobacterales; family Rhodobacteraceae; genus Celeribacter. Next base: position 63,853 of record CAXPTW010000017.1, on the reverse strand, counting down.
CTTTGCGCACATCCTCCCGGTCCGGGTCAAACCCGTGTTCTTCGGCCACGCCCTGGATCGCATGCAACAGAACGGTGGTTGTCACGGGCAATTCCGCAAGCGCCGTGGGCAAACCTCCCACACCGCCCATCGCGCCAAGACCCGAAGTCACCGCGCGCGACAGCCATGGCCGCCCCTTGGCCGACCCGGCCACAGAGCGTCGTCCCCGGCTCGCCCCGTCAAAGGCGAATTCGAGCGCGGAAAGGGTCGCCCCTTCGAGCTGTTTGCGCACGGGGGTGGGCAATTTGTCGAACAGCCCGTCGGCCGTGCCTCCCACGAGGTTCAAAAGCTGCATCCCCGGATGATTGGCGCGCCGGTAATGCCGCGCGAGTTTGCGGATCGCCTCGGGGGTCGGCGCTTGCAAGACAGCGTGATCGCCGTCGCTCAGAAGAGGAGGTGTTTTGCTCATGACCCTAAAATGGGGTCAGTCGTCTTTGTGGACAAGGCCTTCGACGTGATCCCAAGCCCCGGGCTGCAAGGCGATGCCCAACACTCGCTCCGGGTTGGTCGGAGGCGGCATTTCCACATTCGGGAGCTTTTCAAAGCCGAAGCGGGCATAATAGGGCGCGTCCCCCACAAGCATCACCCGATCCCAACCAAGGCGCACCGCCTCGGTCAGCGACTCGATCATCAACAGCGCGCCAAGCCCCTCACCCTGCCGGGTCGGGTGCACCGCAATCGGCCCCAAAAGAAGCGCGCGGTGTTCGCCCGCCCCGATCCTGACCGGCCAGAATCGGATCGCCGCCGCCAAAACACCGCCCTCATCGCGGGCAACCAGACAAAGATCGGTGACTCGCTCCACACCATCGCGCAGGCGGTAAGAGGACAAAAGCTCCCGTCCCGGCGCAAAACAGGTGTCATAGAGGGCTTCGACCTCCCACCAATCCTCTGCATTTTCTGTTTCAATGTGAAACACGGCTCATCCTTTCGCCCGGACAAATGCTCTGCGCATCTCTTTGGGGTCGAAATTCTGCTAGCACGGCACTAAGTCATGAGCAACGCGAAGCACGACAAGCCCCCCTAAGGACAGACGCACGACATGTATTACCGCCCCATCGACGGCCACGGTTTGCCACATAACCCTTTCAACGCGATTGTTTCTCCGCGCCCCATCGGCTGGATTTCGACGCGGTCCGCGGCGGGTCACGAGAACCTCGCGCCCTATTCGTTCTTCAACGCCGTGGCCTATGTCCCCCCGCAGGTGATGTTCAGCTCGGTGGGGTTCAAGGACACGATGCGTAACCTGCGCGAGACAGGCGAATTCTGTGTCAATCTTGTGGGGGCCAATCAGGTGTCTGTGATGAACGCCTCCTCCGCCTCGCTGGAGTTTGAGGACGACGAGTTCACACATTCCGGGGCGCTCCGTGCCCCTTGCCGCGAAATCGCCTGTTCGCGGGTGGAGGATGCACCTGCCTCGCTCGAATGCAAAGTGACACAGATCGTGGAATTGGAAGGCAAGGAAAACTACGCCGTCTTCGGCGAAGTCGTTGGCATTCACATCCGCGCCGACGTCATCGTCGACGGGCGGTTCGACGTGGTGAAAGCGCGCATGCTGTCGCGCCTCGGCTATCGCGATTATGCCGAGGTCACCGAGGTGTTCGAGCTGACCCGCCCGAATGACTAATGGCTCTGTTTTCCCTGTCTCACGGAACTCTTTCGCGGGCTGACCGTTGTCTGTCATTGACTGTCGCAAAAGGACGCCGCATCTCATGTTCCGGGCGGCCCCTGAATGATCTAACGCGCCACGTCGGCAACACGCCCATCCCCAAGTCATCCAATATGGAGAAGACATGCGCATTCAAATCGACGTCGCGTTGACCTACCGGTTTCCGAACCCGAACACTATCTTTCTGGCGCTGGAAGCCGCGAAGATTGGCGGCCAGGAAATCGAATACGAAAGTCTTCTCTTGGGCGATGCGACGGTGAACCGGATCACGGGCGACTCTGGCATAGGCGAACGGGTGTTTGCGCAGGTGCCCGGAACCGAGATGATCTTGAACTACAGCGCCCTCGTGAACATCACCCGGCCTCATAACGGGATCGCGGCCCTCGACGCCGCGCCTCTGCATATGATCCCGGGAGAGGTCGTGCCCTATTTGCGCCCCTCGCGCTATTGCCAGTCCGACAAATTCGTGAGCTTTGTCAGCAAACGCTTTGGCAATGTGCACGGCGGAGCCAAGGTGGCCGCGATGCGCGACTGGATTGAAAGCAATCTCTCCTACGTCCCGGGCAGCTCTGATGCCGACACCAATGTGTTGGAAACCTTCGCCGGACGACAGGGCGTATGCCGCGACTACGCGCATTTGATGTGTTCAATGGTGCGTGCCGCGCAAATTCCGGCGCGCATGGTGGCGGTCTATAGCCCCAATGTCACCCCACAGGACTTCCACGCGGTGGCCGAAGTATGGCTCGGCGGGGAATGGATCCTCGTGGACGCCACGGGCATGTGCAATCCCGATGACATGGCCGTGATCGCCGTTGGACGAGATGCCTACGACATTGCCTTTATGGAATCGCAGGAGCCGGCGGAATTGCTCTATCAATCCGTTATGGCTCGACCTGTGTAACGAAGGCCTGGCACCGTTCGAAATCGTCTGGATGCCCCCTCTCTGGCCCAACAAAAAAGGCCTCCCTGTTTGGGAGGCCTTTTCAGGTTCACATCCTATGAAACGGCTCAGTGCCCGTCGCCCAGCACACCAGTGCGCACGACGTAATCGGTCGCGATCTGGTAATCCGGGTCATCGTCGCTATCGACCATGAGGTGGCCTGCGTTGGACAGGAGCCTGTGGCAATCGCGGCTCAGATGGCGGAGCTGGATTTCCTTGCCCACCGCCTCGTATTTCGCAGCCAGGCTTTCGATGGCGTTGAGCGCGGATTGGTCGGCGACGCGGCTGTCGGCGAAATCGACGATCACCATGGAGGGGTCATTCGCCGGGTCGAACAGCTCAAGGAACCCCTCGGCAGAGCCAAAGAACAGCGGACCCTGGATTTGGTAGACCTTCGCGCCCTCAGGGCTCTCGTAGGTTTTGGCATGAATGCGGGACGCGTTTTGCCACGCGTAGGCCAGCGCGGAAACGATCACGCCCACGACCACGGCGACCGCGAGGTCTTCGAGCACGGTGACCACGGTCACGAGCACGATGACGAATGCGTCCACGCGAGGCACTTTGCGCATCACGCGGAACGAGTTCCACGCGAAGGTGCCGATCACGACCATGAACATCACGCCCACGAGGGCTGCGAGGGGGATTTGCTCAATGAGCGGCGAAGCGGCCACGATGAACAAGAGCAGGAACAGCGCCGCAGCGATGCCCGCCAAGCGGGTGCGTCCGCCGGACTTCACGTTGATCATCGACTGGCCGATCATGGCGCAACCGCCCATGGAGCCGAAGAAACCGGAGAGCACATTGCCCGCGCCTTGGGCCAGACATTCTTGGGAGACGCCACCGCGTTCGCCCTTGATCTCCCCCACGAGGTTCAGCGTGAGCAGACTTTCGATCAGGCCCACAGCGGCCCCGATCAGCGCGTAGGGCAGGATGATTTGCATCGTGGCAAGGAAGCTGTCCAGGCTCTCAAACATCGGCACAGACGGGATGTGGAAGGTCGGGAGACCGCCCTTGATCTGCGCCATATCGCCCACGCGCGGCACGTCGATGCCAAAGGCGATCACGACCACGGCGGTGATCAGAATACCTGCAAGCGGCGCCGGAATAATGTTGGTGACTTTCGGCAGGAAATGCACCACGGCCATGGTGAGACCGACGAGGCCAAGCATGATGATGAGCGGCATGCCGGTCATGTAGCTATCAGAACCGGGCACTTTGAACTGGGTGAGCTGAGCGAGGAAGATCACGATCGCCAACCCGTTTACGAACCCGAGCATCACCGGATGCGGTACAAGGCGGATGAACTTACCGAGCCGGAAGACGCCCGCAAGGATTTGCAAGATGCCCATGAGAACGACCGTGGCGAACAGATATTCGACACCATGCTCAACCACCAGCGCCACGAAGACCACGGCAATCGCCCCGGTCGCCCCGGAAATCATCCCCGGACGCCCCCCGAAGACGGCGGTGACCAGCCCCATGATGAAGGCGGCGTAAAGACCGACGAGCGGGTGGACATGCGCGACGAAAGCAAAGGCCACGGCCTCAGGCACAAGCGCCAGCGCCACGGTGAGGCCGGAAAGCACATCGGTTTTCGCCTGCGCGGGCGTCAGCTTGGTCGATGTGGTTCCGGAAATAGACAGGTTCTTCGCGAAAGACGCGAGTGCGGATTGGATCACGGGAGGCTCCCAGATGTCAGGAAATGCGTTTGGCCCCTCATAGCGCGATTGACGCAGGAGCGCAAAGGCGGACCCCGTCCCTCTGACCGCGCGGAGTGGCTTGATCGCAACAGGTTTGACCTCTCAGCCCACCAATTGCGCAAGGATGAGGCCCCGGAGCGAGTTGCCGACCCAGAGACGCGCCGCCGCGCGCAGGTCTGCTTCGGTCAGAACAGCCTCGCGGGCACGGCCCTCGGCCAGCATTTCGTCCCGCAGCACCCCCGGCAGGAGGCCAGAGGACAAGGCCGGGGTCAGCACCTCGCCGTCCCGCTCCAGAAACACATTGGTGATCGTGCCTTCGCAGATCTCGCCGCGCGTGTTGAGGAACAGCAGCTCGTCGATACCCTCGGGCAATGCGGCGCGGGCTTGGTCGTAGAGGCTGCGCTCGGTTGTTTTGACCGCAAGCCACGGGTCGGACGGATCAAGGCGGGTTTCGTGAAGTTGCACGCGAAAGACGGGTTTGGACGGCGCAAGCGGCGCGTCTTGCAGGTCAAGTTCCCCGGCCCGATCCAGCGTCATGCGCATCCGGCGCGGGGCCTCGGCATGAAACGCAGCCATCAAGCGCTCCGCCTCAACCGGATCGAACGGCACATCCAACCTCGCCGCCGTGCGCGTCATCCGCGCGAGGTGACGTGGGCCCCGCGTCATGCCCTGCCCCGGCATATAGCCGAAGGTCTCGATGATGCGGAATGGATCGCTCATGACGTCGCTCATAGCAGAGGCTCCAAATCGGCAAAGCGGGATTTCAGCATCGCCTCATCGTATTCCGATTGCGCCTCACTGTCATAGACCACCCCGCCGCCGACATGCAGCCGCGCGCGGCCCTCCGCCATTTCCAGCGTGCGGATCGCCACGTTGAACGACGACCGCCCATCCGGCGCGGCCCAGCCGATGGAGCCGCAATAATGCCCGCGCGGACCGGCCTCCAGTTCGTGAATGATCTGCATCGCGCGGATCTTCGGCGCGCCGGTCACAGAGCCGCAGGGAAACAGCGACCGGAAACGCGCGTACAGCCCGATGTCCGGCAAAAGACGCGCTGTGACCGTCGAGGTCATTTGATGCACGGTCGCGTAGCTCTCGATCTCGAACAGCTTCGGCACCTTAACGGACCCAACCTCGGACACCCGCGACAGATCATTGCGCAGGAGATCGACGATCATCAGGTTTTCGGCCTGATTTTTCTCCGATGCTGCCAGCCAGTCTTTTGCTGCGGCATCCTCCTCAGGCGTCGCGCCACGCGGCACGGTGCCTTTCATCGGGCGCACGGTGATGCCCCCTGCCTCGTCGGTCTCATAAAACAGCTCCGGCGAGCGCGACAACACCGCCGTGCCATCCGGCCGTTCGATCAGGGCGCCGTGGCCCACAGGCTGGCGGGCCTTGAGCCGATCATAAAGCGCGCGGGGCGGAAGATCGGAGGTGAGCACCAGCGGAAAGGTCAGGTTGGCCTGATAAATGTCCCCCGCCTGGATGTAGCGCGCCACGGCGTCAAAGGCCTCCGCATAGCGCGGCGCATCCCAGAGCGGGTGCTTCTCTGTCTGGCCGTCATTCGGCACGGTCCGCGCGCTCAAAGCCTCCGGAGCCTCGTAAATCCCAACTTCCAACAGCGGCACATCACGCGTCTCGGGCAACAAGGGCAAAAGCCGCGGTTCGAAGCAATAGCCCAGCTCATAGGAAAACGCGCCCGCGATCCAGTCGCCCTCGGAAAGCGCCGCCTCCAACCGGGCAAACGCCCCCGCAACCTCGCCCGGGGTGTGGGCGAAGACCGTCTCCTTCGGCTCTTGGAACAGGCTCCCGTCTCCCAACGGTCCCGTATCAAATTCGATCCGCATCTCATCCCCGGCGTGTTCGGACGCGCAGCGTTCTACGGTGCCCAGCCCACCTTTGGCAAGCGCCCCCGCGCCTCCTGTCGCAGTTCTCCTGAGCCCGGGGCTGCGCATCTTTTCCGAATTGCCTCTTGCGCGCCGCATTGCAGCGCCGCAAGGTTGGGCCGAACAAATGACGTAGGAGGCGGATATGTCAGGGAAACAGCGGGTGATTGGCGTGATGGGCGGCTCCGGCGTCTATGAGATCGACGGGCTGGAGGATGCCACTTGGCAGACGGTTGGAACGCCTTGGGGCGATCCGTCTGATGCGCTTCTGACCGGCACGTTGAATGGCGTCAAAATGGTCTTTCTGCCCCGCCACGGGCGCGGGCATGTGCATTCGCCCTCGACCGTCAATTACCGCTCCAACATCGACGCGATGAAACAGATGGGGGTCACGGACCTGTTTTCCGTCTCCGCTGTGGGGTCTTTCCGCGAGGAGATGGCGCCGGGCGATTTCGTCATCGTCGATCAGTTCATTGACCGCACCTTTGCGCGGGAAAAATCGTTCTTCGGCACCGGCTGCGTTGCGCATGTTTCCGTGGCTCATCCCGTCTGTGAACGCCTTTCGGGCATCGCCTATGAGGCCGCGCGTGCGACAGGGGTGACGGTTCATAAGGGCGGCACCTATCTCGCCATGGAAGGCCCGCAGTTTTCCTCCATGGCCGAAAGCAAAATGTACCGCGAAAGCTGGGGCTGTGATGTCATCGGCATGACCAATATGCCGGAGGCCAAACTCGCCCGCGAAGCAGAGATTTGCTACGCCTCCATCGCCATGGTCACCGATTACGACAGCTGGCACCCGGATCACGGCGCGGTACAGATCACCGACATTCTTGCGACGCTCAAAGCCAATACGGACAACGCCAAGGCGCTCGTCGCCGCCCTTCCGGGCTTGTTGCATGAGGCCTATGCGCCTTGCGAACACGGCTGCGACCGGGCGCTGGAATATGCGATCATGACCGCGCCGGACAAACGCGACCCCGATGTGATTGAGAAACTCGCGACCGTCGCCGGACGCGTCTTGAAAGGATAAGAGATGGCCTTTGAACTTTGGCTGGCCTTTGTCGCCGCTTCCACCGCCTTGCTGATGATCCCCGGACCGACGATCCTTTTGGTGCTGTCTTATGCGCTGACGCAGGGCAAGCGGGTCGCCGTGGCCACCGCGCTCGGCGTGGCGCTTGGGGATTTCATCGCGATGACCGCCTCGCTTTTGGGGCTTGGAGCCTTGGTGATGGCGTCGGCCACCGCCTTCACCGTCCTGAAATGGGTTGGCGCAGTCTATCTGTTCTATCTCGGGATCAAGATGCTGAAATCCGCGCCCAAGGCCAGCCTCGGCACCGTTGAAGAGATGGGCCATGTCAGCTCGAAACAGGTGTTCCTTCATGCCTGCGCGGTGACGGCGTTGAACCCGAAATCCATCGGGTTCTTCATCGCCTTTGTCCCGCAGTTCATCACCCCCTCTGCCCCGATTGCCCCGCAGTTTACCGTGCTTATCGCCACCTTCGTTGGCCTCGCCACACTCAACGCGTTGGCCTATGCGCTCCTCGCCAATCGCATGCGGATGCGTATTCAGCGGCCCCGCGTGTTGCGCAATATGACCCGGGCGGGCGGAGTGGCCTTGCTCGGCATGGGCGCGCTGACCGCCACCCTGCGTCGTGCTGCGTAAGGAACGAGAAAGACCCAAAGGAACCACCATGAAAACCGTCAAGGATTACATCCGCACCATCGTCGATTTCCCGCATGAGGGGATCATGTTCCGCGATGTCACCACGCTTTTTGCCGATCCGCGCGGGATGCGGCTGGCGATTGATCAACTGCTCGATCCCTATGTCGGCATGCAGATCGACAAGGTGGTGGGCCTTGAGGCGCGCGGTTTCATCCTTGGCGGGGCTATCGCGCATCAGCTCTCCATCGGGTTTGTCCCGATCCGCAAGAAAGGCAAACTGCCGGGCGCGGTGATCTCGGAAGAGTACAAGCTCGAATACGGGGAGGCCGTTGTCGAGGTCCATGACGATGCGATCCAGCCGGGGGAGAAAATCCTCATCGTGGACGATCTCTTGGCCACCGGCGGCACCGCAGAGGCCGGGATCAAACTGGTCGAACGTCTGGGCGGCGAAATCGTAGGATGCGCTTTTATCGTCGACCTACCGGACTTGGGCGGACGCAAGCTTTTGGAAGATTTGGGGTACGACATTCACGCGCTTTGCCAATTCGAAGGCGCGTAAACGATTTGGTAAACCCTCCCCGCTACTGCTGAGCACGTCCCGAGGAGCCGGAACGCTGTTTGCACCACATGTGAGAAATCGCATTGCGCCCTGACTGCCCCCAGTCAGGGCGTCTCTTATTCCGACACGCGCAAGATGGCGCCGGGGTTCATGATGCCCTTGGGATCGAGGGCCGCCTTGATCGCCCGCATGGCCGAAAGTTTCGCCGGATCGCTATAACGTTCAAGATCCTCGACCTTGAGCCGCCCCACACCATGTTCGGCGCTCACCGAGCCGTCGTAGGCGGCCACGAGATCATGCACGCTGCGCTTCACGTCCGGGCGGATCGCGTCATACTCCGCCTTGTCGCGGCCCGAGGCCGGGAAGGCATTAAAATGCAGGTTACCGTCGCCCAGATGCCCAAAGCAATTCACCCGAATATCGCCGAGCGCCTGGAGCTTTGCGATGCCCTCGCGAATAAACTCAGGGATGAGGGAGATCGGCACAGAGATGTCATGCGAGGAGATCGAGCCAATCGCCTTGTTCGCCAAGGGAATGCGCTCGCGCACGGCCCAGAACTCCGCCCGCTGCGCCTCGCTTTGCGCGATGAGGCCGTCGCTCACGAGACCGGCCTCCAGCGCACGCTCGAACACGTCGATCAGCATCGCGTCCGGGTCCGAGGCCCCGGAAACGCCGAGGTCCATGAGGACACACCATTCTGGCGCGGTCTCAAACGGCTGGCGCGTGTCCGGCATGGTCTCGGACAGAAACCCGAGACCGACGCCGGAGATCAGTTCAAACGCGGAAATGCCCTCGCCCACAAGGCCTTGGGCCAGATGCAACAGGGAGATCGCGGCCTCAGGAGACGGCACGACAAAGAAGGCCGCGTTTTCCCGCTCTGGCCGCGGAAACAGCCGAAGAGAGGCTGCCGTGATGATCCCGAGCGTCCCCTCCGCCCCGATCAACAGGTTCTTGAGATCATAGCCAGTGTTGTCTTTGCGCAGGCGTTTAAGGCCGTGAAAAATCTGCCCATCCGGCAGAACGACCTCAATCCCGAGGCAAAGATCACGCGCATTACCATAGCGCAGTACATTGAGCCCGCCCGCATTGGTCGATAGGTTGCCACCGATGCGACAGGAGCCCTCTGAGGCGAGCGACAGGGGGAACAACCGCCCGGCGTCTTCCGCCGCCTCTTGGACATCGGCCAAGATCGCGCCGGCCTCTGCCACGATCACGTTTTCCTCGGGGAACACGTCGCGAATGGCTGTCATGCGTTCCAGGGACAGCACAATCGGCACGGGGCCGTCATAGGCCACCTGCCCGAGCACCAATCCCGTACCGCCGCCCAAGGGCACGATCCCGACCCCGGCCTCGTGACAGAGCCGCACGATGGTGGCGACCTCTTCCGTGGACGCAGGCCGCGCAACTGTCGCCGCCCGACCAACATGCCGTCCGCGTGGGTCGTCCAGCTCTCCCGGATGCACCTCCCGCAGCGTGCCCTCCGGCAAAGCGGCGGCCAGTTTGGCGAGAAACTCCGGCGTGGCGGAATGTGTCAAAGGGATGTGAGACATGGAACGCTCCTTTGTCTCTCATCTAGAGTGTTTCGCGTCACTCGGAAAGGAACTCCGGGCGCAAAACCATGACTGTCGGCTCAGACGGCAACCGATTGAGCGACAGGACCAACTCAGGCCCGTGCATATCGATGACGGTAAAGGCGTCCTCCACCTCGGTCAGAAAGGCCTCCAGCGCGTAATCATTGAACCAATGCATCGGGATCACAACAGACGAGCGAAAGTTAGACACGATCTCCACGGCTGTGGCACGCGGCATGGTGCGCCCGCCGTCGACCGGCACCATGACAACATCGAGCCGTCCGATGGAGGCATATTGTTCGTCACTCAACTCGCCGTGCAGGTGGCCCAGATGCCCGACGCACAGACCCGCCGCCTCAAAGATAAAGATCGAATTGCCCTTTTCCTCGCGCCCATCACCCATCCGGAGATCGGTGGAGACATTGCGGATGCGCATCGGGCCGAGGTCAAGATCATGCTCCACTCCCTCCCCGAACGCGCCCCAGCCGCGCAGAACGTGCGGGATCTCTTTGGGCGGGTTAAGGGTGTAATGGGTGCTATGGCCTTGATTCATCGTGATGACATCCGGCACGTCCAGAAGCGAACCGATAAAGCCATTGAAATCCGTCACCGCCACTACGTCCTCGGCCTGAAGCGCGAACATGGAGTGGTTGATGTAGTGAATGCGAAGCGTGTCCGCCTCCACGGGCGCTCGCAGCCCGGCCTGCCAGAGCACTTCGGGACCGCTCGCCCCGATGCCCATCGCAAGAGAGCGGCAATGCGACGGGATACGCTCCATCTCCGCGCCTTGCGCCCAAAGAGGCGCACTCAGCGTGCTCAAAATCAATCCAAAGACAAACGACCGCATAGGAAAACCTCCTGTGCGCGAAAGCCTAGGGGCGAATCTCCCAGATCGCCGCATCACAGTCGCGTGACGGCTTAGGCCTGTCCGATGGAGGTGGCACCGCGCCGGTCATAGCGAAGCGCGGAATAGAGAACGTGATTGCGCCAGCGCCCGTCGATTTGCAGGTAGCTTTGCGCCACTCCCTCATATTTGAACCCGGCCTTTTCCAGCGCCCCGCGCGAGGCAGCGTTTTCCGGCAGGCACGCGGCCTCAACCCGGCTTAGATCGAGCCTGTTGAACGCATGATGGACCATCGCAGCGATGGCCTCTTTCATATAGCCCTGACGCGCGAAGGGCGCGCCGATCCAATATCCGATTGTCCCCGCCTGCGCCGGGCCGCGACGAATGTTGTCGAGCGTGAGTGCGCCCAATAGCTGATCATCGGCGCGTCTGAACAGAAACACCGGAAGCCCCGAGTCGTTCTTGGAGCTGCGCTCCGACCAGATCACGCGGTTGGTGAAACTTTTGCGCGTGAGATGATCCTCGGACCACTTCGGTTCCCACGGCTGCAAAAAGTCGCGACTTTGGTACCGCAACTCCGACCAAGCGCGATAATCCGCGTGTTGCGGCAAACGCAGCACCATCCGTTCGGTATCAATCCGAACTTTTGGACGGCGCGACAGCATCAGGCGGCGAACCTTTCGCGCAGGCTCTCAAGCTCGGGGGCAGATTTTACAGGACCGTAAAGCGCCATCGACGCGCGGCCCATCCCGGTTTTCACCAGAAAATCGCGCACGTCAGACACCGTCACCGCATCAATGCGTTGCACAGTTTCTTCGAGCGGCGGAATACGGCCCCAGATGCCGATCATCCGCGCGTTGCGCTCCGCCCGCGAGGAGGGGCTCTCAAGCCCCATAAGGAGCCCGGCCTTGATCTGCGCACGGGCGCGGTCGACTTCTTCCGCGCTCATTTCTTCGGCGGCGCGTTTCATCTCGTCGATGGTCACTTCCGCGAGGTCTTTGAGCTGATCCCCCGAGGTGCCCGCATAGATCGTGGTCAGGCCGGTGTCGGAATAAGCCCCGGATTGCGAATAGATCGTGTAGCACAGCCCGCGCTTTTCCCGCAGCTCCTGGAACAGGCGCGAGGACATGCCCCCGCCAAGCGCCGTCGTGGCGGTCTGGGCGACATAGATGTCTTCGTCGCGGTAGCCCGGCCCCTCGAACGCAAGCGTGAAATGCGCCTGTTCAAGACCTTTGACCTTGCGATATTCGCTTCCCTCAAAGCGCGCAGGATCCGCGTAATCGCGCCCATGCGGTTTGAGATCGCCAAAGATTTCTTCGGCCTCGGCCACGATACGGTCGTGATCGACATGCCCTGCGGCAGAGAGGATCATCCGCTCCGGCGAATAATGTTCCTCGACAAACCCCGCGAGATCGTCGCGCGAAAAGCTCCGCACGCGCTCGGCAGGACCAAGGATGGTGCGGCCAAGCGCCTGTTTCGGATAGGTCGCCTCTTGCAGCCAATCGAAAATCACATCGTCCGGCGTATCGAGCGCCTGTCCGATCTCAGAGAGGATCACCCCCCGTTCGACCTCAAGTTCATGCGGGTCGAACACCGGGTTGAGCACGATGTCTCCCAAGACGTCGAGCGCCAACGACACATCGTCTTTCAGCACCCGCGCGTAATAGGCCGTGGTCTCCCGCGTCGTGTAGGCGTTGAGGTAACCGCCGACATTTTCCAAGACTTCCGCGATCTGGAGCGGCGTGCGCCGTTTGGTGCCCTTGAACGCCATATGCTCAAGGAAATGCGCGATGCCGTTCTGCTCCAGGCGCTCGTGACGCCCGCCAGCCAGCACCCAGACCCCGATAGAGGCGGATTGCATGGAGGGCTGAAGCTCGGTGACGATCCGAAACCCGTTGGACAGAGTGTGAAAACGTGGGCTCAAACGAGACGCTCCTTAATCAGGGTTTTCAGCCCCTCTAGATCATTCGGCACAACCGTGTAGCGCTCATCCCGATCAAAGAGATCGGCCATATGCTCCGGCAGGCTCGGGTGAATGCCACAGGCCGCCTCAACCGCCGCCGGGAATTTCGCCGGGTGTGCGGTAGACAGAGAAATCATCGGCACATCGCCAAGATGCTCTTCGGCCACTTTGACGGCAACGGCCGTGTGCGGACAGAGCACTTCGCCGGTGCGTGTGTGCATGTCGGTGATGGTGGCGGAGGTTTCCGCCTCGGACGCACGTCCGGAGGCGAAAGTATCGCGCAGGCGGTCCATCGCACCTTGGGAGATTTTGAACTCTCCGGATTTAAACTCGTCCATGAGCTGCGCAATCGCGCTGCCTTCGCGGTCGTAGACATCAAACAGCGCCCGCTCAAAGTTGGAGCTGACCTGAATGTCCATCGACGGCGAGATCGACGGCACCACGCCTTCTTTGGTGCAGGCGCCGGTTTCCATGGTGCGGTGCAGGATGTCGTTCTGGTTCGTCGCGATCACAAGAGTCTCGATCGGAAGGCCCATACGCTTGGCAATGTAGCCTGCGAAAATATCACCAAAGTTGCCGGTCGGCACGGTAAAGGACACCTTGCGATGCGGCGCGCCGAGGGACACGGCGGAGGTGAAATAGTAGACCACCTGCGCCAGCACACGCGCCCAGTTGATCGAGTTCACTGCCGCCAGTTTGACGTGATCGCGGAAGGCGATGTCGGCAAACATATCCTTGAGCGCGGCTTGGCAATCGTCGAAATCGCCCTCGACGGCCAGCGCGTGAACGTTGGCCTCAGAGGGCGTGGTCATCTGGCGACGCTGCACATCCGACACCCGACCATGCGGGAAGAGGATGAAGACGTCGACGTTCGAGAGACCTTTGAAAGCCTCAATCGCGGCGGACCCGGTATCGCCAGAGGTCGCGCCGACGATGGTCACATGCTCGCCCCGACGCGCGAGCGCGGCCTGAAACAGCTGGCCGATGAGCTGCATGGCGAAGTCTTTGAACGCCAGCGTCGGACCGTGGAACAGTTCCAAGAGGAAATGGTTCGGCCCCAGCTGCACCAAAGGCGCACGGGCGTCGTGTTTAAAGCCTGCGTAGGCCTTCGCGATGATCTCTTTGAACTCGGCGTCCGTGAAGGTCTCGCCGATGAACGGTTTCATCACCGTAAAGGCAGCCTCTTCATAGGATTTCCCGGCCAGAGCGGCGATCTCATCCGCGCTCAGCGTAGGAATGGTCTCAGGCACATAAAGCCCGCCATCGGACGCGAGGCCGGTCAGCATGGCCTCTTCAAAATTCAATACCGGCGCATCGCCGCGGGTCGAGATATAACGCATGTCATCTGCTCTTTAGTCGGTTCGGGTCCTGATACGCCACAGAAGGAAAAGAGTCATCCCCAACCATACGGCGCAGAGCGAAAACCATGTGATCGCATATTCAAGGTGATCATTGGGAATGCCCTCGACGCCGACGGGCATCGGCTCGATCCCCTCGGCGGTGTTTTCGCGCGCGACGATCAGCACCGGCTGGGTGTCGAGCACCTCTGCCATCGCGATCAGATCGCGGCCAAACCAAATGTTGCGCCCCATATCGGGCGCGGGGGTGGAGCTGTTCATATCGTCGGGCCAATGCAGGTTTCCAACGACAACGGCGGGACCGATGGGGCGCGTGGCGTCCTTGTCCTCATCCGCCACAAACCCCCGATCCAACAGGACGCGCCGCCCATCCGAGAGGGTCAGAGGCGCGATGATCCGATAGCCCGCGCCGATCTGTTTGCGCGACACCAAAACATGAAGCTCGCCCTCCCCGATCTCCCCCGTGGCCATCACCGGCAGATATTTCATCGACGGATCGATGTCCGTAGGCACCGCCACAGGGGCGGCGTCAATCTCCGCCGTGATCTCGGCCAAGACGCCCTCTTTCCATGCAAGGCGTTTGAGCTGCCATGTGCCGAGAGAGATCAGGATCGCACATCCCAACACCCCGATCACGATGGGAAAGATCATTCGTTTGAACATAGGCTCTCCAATGAAAAAGGGCGCGAAAACCGCGCCCTTCTATCAGGTCTTTTTCGTGATCTAAATACTCTAAAGGCTTACATGCCCCAGATGTACACAGCCACGAAGAGGAAGAGCCACACCACGTCCACAAAGTGCCAGTACCAGGCAGCCGCCTCGAAACCGATGTGATCGTCCGGGGTAAAGTCGCCCTTCATCGCGCGCACGAGGCAGACGGTGAGGAAGATGGTCCCGATGATCACGTGCATGCCGTGGAAACCGGTCGCCATGAAGAAGGAGCCGTAGAAGAAGTCACCACCGAAGGTGTAGCCCTCATGGACCACGAGCTCGTAGTATTCGTAGGCTTGGAACACGGTGAACAGCGCGCCGAGACCGATGCCGATGGCGAGACCGGCCACGAGGTCTTTGCGGATATTGCCGTGGACCAGCGCGTGGTGCGCCCAGGTCACAGCTGCGCCGGAGCACAAGAGGATCAGCGTGTTGATCAGCGGCAGGTGAAAGGCGTCAACCGCGTGAATGTTCGGCTGAACATATTCGGTGCCTGCGTAGGTCCACATCGGGTAGAGCGTGTTCTTGAAGAACGCCC
This sequence comes from Abyssibacter sp., assembly GCA_964220165.1. Classification (GTDB taxonomy): domain Bacteria; phylum Pseudomonadota; class Alphaproteobacteria; order Rhodobacterales; family Rhodobacteraceae; genus Celeribacter. The sequence goes on along the minus strand of CAXPTW010000017.1, from coordinate 48,415 downwards.
AGAACCATGCGGCAAAGAACATGACTTCGGACATGATGAACATGATGAAGCCATAGCGCAGGCCGATGCGCACGACCGGGGTGTGATCGCCCGCTTTGTTTTCGAGAATCGTCTCACGCCACCAGGACCACATCACGTAGAGCGTCCCGAGGAAGCCCGCCGCGAACATCCACGGCATATCGTTGGCCATCCAGAGCACCGCGCCAAACAGCATGATGAAGGCAAACAGCGCCGCAAGCGGCGGCCAAGGCGACGGCGGCAGGATGTGATAATCGTGGTTCTTTTCGTGCGCCATTATGCGTCCCTCTCCCTTAAGAGTGTCCCGTTCGGGCTTAGTTCAGAGTCGATTGCGCCGGGGCACCGCCATCCAGTGCGGCATAGTCCTCGGGCAAGTCGGTTTCATGGAAAGTGTAAGACAGGGTGATCCGGTGAACGTATTTGGAATCCCTGTCCGTGGTGATTTCGGGGTCGACATAGAAAGTCACCGGCATGAGCACGCGCTCACCGGGTTTGAGAACCTGCTCGGTGAAACAGAAACAGTCGATCTTGGTGAAAAAGCCGCCCGCCTCAAAGGGCGCGACGTTGTAAGAGGCCGTGCCCGCGATGGTGCGGTCCGTCGGGTTATAGGCCTCATAGAACGCGAGGCCGGTTTCGCCGATCCGGATTTCCATGGTGTTTTCCACCGGTTTGAAAATCCACGGCATGTCCGGGTCGGTGTTGGCGTCAAAGCGGATCTTGATCGTCTCATCGAGGATCAGATCAGAGGCGGCCTCGGCAACGCTCGTGGTCCCGCCAAAGCCCGTGACCCGGCAGAACCAGCTGTAAAACGGCACGGACGCCCAAGCAAGCGCGCCCATGACGGTGACGACACCGACCAGCTGCAACACGGTTTTCTTGGGGCCTTGAAGTGCCATTACTGAGCGGCCTCCATCCGGGCGGGGTCGAGCACGGTGACTTTCGCCACGGTCAGCCCCATCATCAGGACAACAAAGACGGCCAGCACGACGCCAAGCCCCACATTGCGGGAGCGGCGGCGGGTGTGCACCTCATGAAGCTTGGTAATTGCCATCTTAGAACGGCCCTCCAAAGCCATATGCAAACAGGGCTTTGTCCGCCATCAAAGCGAGGAAATGCAGGAAGGTGTAGGCCAGCGACAGCTTGAAGAACTTGCGCTCCACTTTATAGCCATCGGCCTCCGCCTGCACCTCATCGCGACGCCAGAGCGTGATAGCGCCTTTGACAAACAGAACGTTCATCACCACGGCGACGACGAGATAGGTCCAGCCCGCCAGCGGCGTGGCGAACATCGCGGCGGCAAAGCCCGCCAGAAGAATCGTGTAGACGAGGATGTGGGTGCGGGTCGACCGCTTGCCATGCGTGACGGTCAGCATCGGCACCTTCGCCTTGTCGTAATCCGCGTTCATGAAGAGCGCGAGCGACCAGAAATGCGGCGGCGTCCACATGAAGATCAGCATAAACATCAGAACGGAGGACAGGGTCACGTCGCCGGTCACAGCCGCCCAGCCGATCATCGGAGGCAGCGCGCCAGAGGCTCCGCCGATCACGATGTTCTGCGGCGTCGCGCGTTTGAGCCACATCGTGTAGACGACGGCATAAAAGAAAATGGTAAAGGCCAAAAGTGCCGCAGCTACCCAGTTCGTGGCGAGATAAAGCATGATGACAGAGAAGGCCGAAAGCGTCAGACCGATGCCAAGCGCCTCTTCGCGGGTCACTTTGCCCGCAGGGATCGGACGCGACTTGGTGCGCTTCATCACCATGTCGATGTCGCTGTCATACCACATGTTCAGCGCGCCGGAGGCCCCGCCCCCGATGGCGATGCAGAGAATCGCGAAAAAGCCGAGGAACGGATGGATGCCGCCCGGGGCGACAATCAAACCCGCAAAGGCCGTGAACACGACCAGCGACATGACGCGCGGCTTCAGCAGAGCGAAATAGTCGCCGAAACCGGCTTCTCTGCTGTCATCAAATTGGATCGTCGCGTCAGTCATCGCGGGTCTCACCTATGCTTGCCCCTGGTTTTGTCGAACCGTTGCGGCTTGTGCCGTCTGTGCGGGGCGTTTGTGCGTGGGTTGAAGAATGCGGGCGTCGATTACAACCGTCGCCCGCAGGAAAGTTTTTATCGGATCACTCGGCGGACGCGAGTTTCACGAGCGGCGCAGCCACGTCGTTGGAGGCGTAGAGCTCTTTGGCTTCAACGAGCCAAGCGTCGTATTCCTCTTGGGTCACAACCTGAACCGTGATCGGCATGTAGGCGTGATCTTTGCCGCACAGCTCAGAACACTGACCAAAGAAGGTGCCGGTTTTCTCGGCTTTGAACCAAAGTTCCGCCACACGACCCGGAACGGCGTCTTGCTTCACGCCAAAGGCCGGGATGGTCCAGCTGTGGATCACGTCGGCACCGGTCACGCCCATCACGATGGTTTTGCCAACAGGCACAACGACTTTGGTGTCGGTGGCGAGCAGGAACTGATCCGGGGTGTAGCCAGCATCGATGAGCATCTGGTCGACTTCGGCGGAGCGCATATATTCGCCACCGGTGGCCGGCTGACCGATCATGTAGCTGTCAAAGGCCACGCCTTCGTCCACGTACTCGTAGCCCCAGAACCACTGGTAGCCGGTCACTTTGATGTAGATGTCGCCATCCGGGATTTCCTGTTGCTTGAACAGAACCGGAAGGGAGAAGGCGCCAATCACCACGAGGATGAGAATCGGCACCAGCGTCCAGGCCACCTCGATCGGCGTGTTGTGCGTAAAGGTCGCGGGCGTCTTATTCGCTTTGCTGTTGTAGCGCACGATCACCCAAAGGATGAGGGCGCAGACAAACGCCACGATCACCGAGATGATGACGAGCAGCATGTGGTCGAGACCTTGCAGGTCGCGAGCAAGCTCCGTTGCCGCAGGCTGGAAGCCCAGTTTGCCATCCACAGGGGCACCGAGCAGCTCACCGTCCTGTGCAAAAGCCGGTGCTGCGCCCAGGATGGCGGTGGAGGTTGCCGTGAAAAAGGCCGCGAAGGCGGACCGGAGAGCGTGTGTGCGCATTGTCTCTTCCCTTATGCAATCAGGCCCACGGCCCAGCTGCAGCCCCGATAATTCGGGTGCATTTTCGTTTGAGTCTTCCCTATCAAAAACCATATTAGGCGTGACGGGACAAGAATTCCGCGCCGGTTTGACCGGATTTTTTGATCTAGATCAAGTCCAGAAGGAGAAAAACTGTGGCTTCGGGACGTTTTGACCCATTTACAAATTCGATTACGTTTGAAAACGCCCTCTCGATTTTGCGCGAAACGCTTGTTGGCGCGGACGATGGGGAGCTTTTTCTGGAACGGCGCGCCTCTGAGGGCCTTGTCTTAGACGATGGTCGTATCCGGAACGCCTCTTACGATGCCTCCGAGGGATTCGGCCTGCGTGCCGTCAAAGGCGAGACCTCTGGATATGCCCATTCGACCGAAATCTCTGAGCACGCGATCCGGCGCGCGGCGGAAACCGCCCGTCTCGCCGTGGGCGACGGCGGCGGCACGCTGGCCGAGGCCCCGCGCGCCACGAACACGCATCTTTACACGGATGAAAACCCGCTCGATAGCGTCGCCTTTGACGTCAAGCTCGACACGCTGGCCGAGATCGACGCCTATGTCCGCGACCTCGATCCGCGCGTCGTGCAAGTCACCGCCTCCCTCGCCGCCTCGCACCAAGAGGTCTACATCCTGCGCCCCGAAGGCGGGCTGGTTTCCGACATCCGCCCCATGGCGCGTCTGAACATCTCCGTCATCGTCGATCATAAAGGCCGTCGCGAAGGTGGCACCTCGGGCGGCGGCGGGCGGTTTGGCCTCACCGGCCTCATTTCTCCGGACCACTGGAAACCGGTGGCGCGTGAAGCACTTCGAATCGCGACCGTTAATCTCGATGCTGTCGCAGCGCCTGCGGGTGTGATGGACGTGGCGCTTGGACCGGGCTGGCCGGGGGTGCTTTTGCACGAGGCTGTCGGGCACGGCCTTGAGGGCGATTTCAACCGCAAGAAAACCTCCGCCTTCGCCGGTCTCATGGGGCAACAAGTCGCCGCGAAAGGCGTCACCGTTTTGGACGACGGCACCATCCCGGATCGGCGCGGATCTATTTCGGTGGATGATGAGGGCACGCCCTCTGGCAAGACCGTGTTGATCGAGGACGGCATTCTCGTGGGCTATATGCAGGACCGGCAAAACGCGCGTCTCATGGGCGTTGAACCGACCGGCAACGGACGGCGCGAGAGCTACGCTCACCCGCCGATGCCCCGCATGACCAACACCTATATGCTGGGCGGCGACATGGCCCCCGATGAGATTCTGTCCGGCATGGATGACGGCATCTATGCGGTCGGATTTTCCGGCGGGCAGGTGGACATCACCAACGGCAAATTCGTGTTCAACTGTACCGAGGCCTACCGCGTCAAAAACGGTCGTGTCGAAGCGCCGGTCAAGGGCGCGACCCTGATCGGCGACGGCGCGACCGCGATGAAACATGTGCGCGCCATCGGCAATGACATGGCGCTCGACACCGGTGTCGGCAATTGCGGCAAAGCCGGGCAATGGGTGCCTGTGGGCGTCGGGCAGCCGACTCTCTTGATCGGAGGTTTGACCGTCGGCGGCTCCGGGGCCTGACCCATACTTTGGCCCCCTCTTCCTGTGCAGATCGACCGCCCGTTTCAGGAGTTGGTCTGCACAGGGTAAATATTTTTCGCCAGAACTGACGAAAATTCGAAGTTTCCGCCTTTCAGTAACCCCTCATTAACCAATTTGGGGCAAATTGAAGGGGCAAGAGACGGAGAGAGTTGGTTCCTTGGAGAATATCCCTTCCCACCACCCCCTCACCCCACCCCACACCGTGGAAGATCGAGCTGACTGGCTCCGCCTCTTGCGCTCCCGCCGCGTCGGCATCTCCACATTCTATCGGTTGATGCGGGAGCATGGCTCCGCCCGTGAGGCGCTTTTGGCTCTGCCTGAGATCGCGAAAGAGGCCGGTGTCCCCGACTATCAAACCTGCCCCCCTGCTGTCATCGACAAGGAATTGCGCGTCGGCCGGAAACTCGGTGCCAAACTCGTCTGCATAGGCGAGGCGGATTATCCCGCGCTTTTGTCGCTCATCGACGACGCCCCGCCCGCAATCTGGATCAAAGGGGATTTTTCCCTTCTCGAACGCCCTGCCCTCGCCATCGTCGGGGCGCGCAATGCGTCGTCCATCGGGCTGCGTTTTGCGCGCTCACTCACCAAAGAACTGGGCGACGAAGGATTCGTCATCGCCTCAGGCCTCGCCCGAGGGATCGACACCGCCGCGCATCAGGCCAGTTTGGAGACCGGCACCATCGCCGTGCTCGCAGGCGGCCTCGACCAAATATACCCCGCGGAGAACGCCGCGCTTTATCACGACATCATGGACAAGGGTCTCATCCTCTCGGAGCAGCCCTTTGGCATGAAGCCCTTTGCCCGCCATTTCCCCATGCGCAATCGGATCGTGTCCGGCCTGTCGCGGGCGACCATCGTGGTGGAGGCGGCGGCGCGCTCCGGCTCCCTCCTGACCGCGGGCAATGCCCTCGATCAGGGGCGCGAGGTGATGGCTGTGCCCGGCCATCCGTTCGACGGGCGCACGGCGGGCTGCAATATCCTATTGCGGGATGGGGCGACCTTGGTCCGGGGCGGGCGGGATGTCATCGACACGCTGGCCGCCGCCTCGCCCCTCGCCCGCACACGGCAAGAAACGCCGGAGGACGCCATCATCGTGCCCGAACCACCGACCGAGACGCGATCTTTGCAAGATCACGCCGCCCTCCACACCGAAATCCTCGCCCGTCTCGCAGGCGCTCCGGTGCCGGAAGACGACCTCATCCGCGATCTCGGCATTGCGCCCGACCGGATCGGGTCGGAAATCCTCACCCTCGAACTCGAAGGCAAGATCAGCCGCAAACCCGGCGGCATGTTGGCGCTCTGTTAACCCCAAGGTTGACCTCAAGGCGGACAATACGCCGCGATCAGCGCCGCGAATTCGGTGCACCACGGCTCCGCGGCGAACCACGCATCCGTCGCGCCGAGGCTATGATCGACAACGGCCCATTGATCCCCGGCCCGGATGAGAAAGGCGATGACTTCAATCCCGCCGACGTCTTCGAAGTAAGAGGGATCCTCGCCAAACGACCGCACCAGAGGCATCTGCCGAATATCAATCGCCCCGCCACCGGGCCGCTGCGGCGCGACCATGACAAAGGCGCGGTCGCCCGTGGAGCGAAACTGCTGAACGACAAACTCCACCGGCGCGCCCAGCCGCCATTCGACCACAGGACGCAGAGCATTCATGATCTGCGCGCGCTCAACGCTCCCGCGCTGGGGTTCATAGACCTCTTGCGCCTTTGCCATCCCGACCGCGACGCCAAAGGTGCAGATCAAAGCCAAAATAAGGGGACGGATGATCTGTCGCATGGCAATGTCTCTTTCTTCAAAATACCCCGGTTGCAATCCATCGATCCTCCCATGAATTGACGCGGATCACGACAATAATATGTGGGATGCATTGACAATCTCCTATTCCTCGGACCATTTTCCGCCGCCAAAGACCCCCGTCATCCAGTAACCCAAGGACTTTCCATGCCTGTTGTTGTTGTCGAATCCCCGGCCAAGGCCAAAACGATCAACAAATACCTCGGAAAGGATTACACGGTTCTCGCCTCTTACGGTCACGTCCGCGACCTGCCGCCGAAAGATGGATCGGTCGACACGGAACATGATTTCGAGATGACCTGGGAAGTTGGGGCAGACTCGCGCAAACACGTCAAAGCCATCGCAGACGCGCTCAAGGACGACGACGAACTGATCCTCGCGACCGACCCTGATCGCGAAGGCGAAGCCATTTCGTGGCACTTGCAAGAGGCGCTCACCAAGCGCCGCGCGATCAAGAAATCGACGGCTGTGTCGCGGGTTACGTTCAACGCGATCACCAAGCCCGCCATTTTGGAAGCGATGAAGCACCCCCGTCAGGTCGATGTCCCGCTGGTCGACGCCTATCTGGCGCGCCGGGCGTTGGACTATCTCGTGGGCTTCAACCTCTCGCCGGTTCTGTGGCGCAAATTGCCGGGCGCACGCTCGGCGGGTCGTGTTCAATCCGTGTGCCTGCGTCTCATCGTGGAGCGTGAGCAAGAGATCGAGGCGTTCAATCCGCAGGAATACTGGTCCGTCAAGGCGATGCTGGAGACCCCGCGCGGGCAGAATTTTGAAGCGCGTCTGACCCAGCTTTCGGGCAAGAAACTCGATAAATTCGACCTGAAAGACCGGATGACGGCGGAGATGGCCGTTCAGGCCGTCAGCTCCCGCGCGCTCAAGGTCGCCTCTGTCGAAGCGAAGCCCGGCTCCCGCAACCCGTCTGCGCCGTTTATGACCTCGACGCTTCAGCAAGAGGCCAGCCGCAAGTTCGGCATGGGCGCGCGCCAAACCATGAATGCGGCGCAGCGGCTCTACGAGGCAGGTCTGATCACCTACATGCGGACCGACGGCATCGACATGGCGCCCGAAGCCGTGGCGCAGGCGCGCGACGCGATCAAGGATCGTTATGGCGACAAATACGTGCCGTCCTCGCCCCGCATTTACAAAAACAAAGCGAAAAACGCCCAAGAGGCCCACGAATGTATCCGCCCGACGGATATGTTTGCCGCGCCCGACAAGGTGAACCTGACGGATAGCGATCAACGCAAACTCTACGACCTGATCTGGAAACGCACGATTGCGTGCCAGATGGAAGGCGCGAAACTCGAACGCACCACGGTGGACATCACGTCAGACGACCAGGAGGTCGTGCTCCGCGCCACCGGTCAGGTGGTGGTGTTCGACGGCTTTATGGCGGTGTACACCGAGGGCCGCGACGATGTGGACGAGGACGACGAAGGCCGCCTGCCGCAGATCATGCAGGGCGAGGCCCTGAAAAAGGTCGCGGGCGCTTTGACATCTGAGGCCGCTGAGAAAGAGGCCGTGTTGGGCGCGGAAGACGCCGTTCTGGGTCTTCAGCACCACACCAACCCGCCGCCGCGCTACACCGAGGCGACTTTGGTCAAACGGATGGAAGAGCTCGGCATCGGGCGTCCGTCCACCTACGCCTCCGTGCTCTCGACCATCGTGGACCGCGAATATGTCCGCAAGGAACAGAACCGCCTGATCCCCGAGGATAAGGGCCGGATCGTCACGATCTTCCTGATGAATTTCTTCCGCAAATATGTGGGCTATGAGTTCACCGCCAACCTCGAAGAGCAGCTGGACGAAATCTCGGCGGGCGATCTCGATTACAAAGAGGTGCTGGCGAAATTCTGGCGCGATTTCCATGCGGCGATCGCCGAGACCTCGGATCTGCGCATCTCCGAAGTGCTTGATATTCTGGACGAAGCCCTCGCGCCACAGCTCTATCCGCCGCGTGAAGACGGCACGGACCCGCGCGTCTGTCCGAAATGTGGGCAAGGCTCGCTGCACCTCAAAACCTCGCGCACCGGCGGCTTTGTCGGCTGTTCGAACTACCCGGAATGCACCTACACCCGTCCGATTGCGGGCGAAGGCGCCGAAGGGGATGAACGCCTTTTGGGCGAGGACGCGGGCGATGAGATCTGGCTCAAGTCCGGGCGCTTTGGCCCCTATGTCCAGCGCGGCGAACCGACGCCGGAAAACAAAAAGCCGCCGCGGGCCTCCCTGCCGAAGGGCTGGTCGAAGGATGACATGGACCTGCCGAAAGCGCTCACGCTTTTGTCCCTCCCCCGCGAGATCGGCGAGCACCCGGAGGGCGGCATGATCAAGGCCAACTTTGGCCGCTTCGGGCCGTACCTCATGCACCAGCTGCCGGATGAGGCGAAACCGGTCTACGCCAACCTCAAAGACCCGAACGACGTGTTCGAGTGCGGTATGAACCGCGCAGTCGAACTGATCACCGAGAAGCGCAACAATCCGGGACGCGGGCGCTCTGCGGCGGCGAAACCGCTCAAAGAGCTGGGCGATCACCCCGATGGCGGGCCGGTGCAAGTCATGGAAGGCCGCTATGGCCCCTATGTGAAATGGGAAAAGGTCAACGCGACTTTGCCGAAAGACGTCAAGCCCGAAGACCTGACCATGGATCAGGCGGTGGAGTTGATCGCGGAAAAGGCGGCGAAGAGCGGCAAGAAAGCCCCCGCCAAGAAAAAGGCCGCGCCGAAAAAGACGGCGGCCAAGAAGCCAGCCGCCAAAAAGGCTCCGGCGAAGAAGAAAACCGAAGAGTAAAAGAAGGGCGCCCCAAGAGGTGCCCTTTTCTATTTACAGCCTTGGCTCAAACCGATTGACCGGGATCGAAAACACCGCACGGCCCTTGTCATCCGGCTCCGGCAAACGCCCGCCCCGGATATTGACCTGAAGCGCATAGAGCATCTGTTTCGGCAGGGCCAAAGTGGCGTCGCGCGCGTCCCGCGTTTCAATGAACTCGGCTTTTGAAATCCCATCTTTGACGTGGATATTGGACGCCTTGTGCTCTGACACCGTGGCCATACAGGCCTCTTCCCGTCCGCCCTTTTGATAGTCGTGGCCGATGAAAACGCGGGTCTCTCCCGGCAGGGCGAGGATCGTCTGCAAACTGTCCCACAACTCCTCAGACGAACCGCCCGGAAAATCGGCGCGCGAGGTGCCGCTATCGGGCACCATAAAGGTGTCATGGGCAAAGACCGCATCGCCGATGAAATAAGAGACTGAGGCCAGCGTGTGTCCGGTCGACAGGATCACCTCGGCTTTCAGCTCACCAATCTCGAAGGAGTCTCCCGGTTCGAACAGCCGATCCCAATAGTCGGGGCGGTTCTTGAGACTGTCGTCCGCGTAGAGATCGGCCCAGATGTTTTGGACCTCCAAAACCTTCTTGCCGATCGCCTGGGGCGCATTAAGTCTCTCCGCAAGATAGGATGCGGCGGAGAAATGGTCGGCGTGCGGATGGGTATCGAGCACCCAGACGACGTTCAGACCGTTGTCCGCAACATAGGACAAAATCTCATCGGCGCTGTCTGTCCATGTCGCGCCAGATGCCGCATCAAAGTCGAGCACCGGGTCGATGATCGCCGCCGCTTTCGTGGACGGATCCGAGACGACATATTGCCATGATCCCGTGGCTGTCTCGTAGAACGCCGCGACATCCGGGCTGTTCACGTGATCTGAGGCGGGAAAGAAGTGCATGAGGGTCTCCGTTTGTGAATTAAAATATTCTCATTACGGAATATGTGTTGCTCGCCGCGCAGATCAAGTCTGACAAAAAGAATAAGACATCACAACTCAGCCTAGGGTTTGACCCCGATTGCGTACGGAAGGCGCACAGAGAGTTCGTAATGCGAACCCTCTGTGTTGCAGCGCAGCAAGTCATTGACTTCCGCTGTCCCTCCCAGATTAGTAGTGGCCAAAGCAATTCGCGGAGGAGAGACATGAGTAAGATATACGGATCGGCGAGCGAGGCCCTCGACGGGCTTTTGACGGATGGCATGCTGATTGCCGCTGGTGGGTTTGGCCTGTGCGGCATTCCCGAGTTGTTGATCGACGCGCTCGTTGAAAGCGGTGTCAAAGACATCACCATCGCATCCAACAACTGCGGCGTGGACGGGTTTGGTCTCGGCAAATTGCTCGACACCCGCCAGATCAAGAAAATGATGTCCTCCTACGTGGGCGAAAACGCTGAATTCATGCGCCAGTACCTCTCCGGAGAGCTGGAACTGGAATTCAACCCGCAGGGCACTCTGGCCGAGCGCATGCGCGCCGCAGGCCACGGGATTCCGGGGTTCTTTACCAAAACCGGTGTCGGCACCGTGATCGCGGAAGGCAAGGATCACAAAGAGTTCCCCACCGGCCCGAACGGCGAAATGGAAACCTACATCATGGAAGAGGGCATCTTTGCCGATCTCTCCATCGTGAAGGCATGGAAAGCCGACGAGAGCGGCAACGCGATCTTCCGCAAGACCGCGCGCAACTTCAATCCGCCGGCGGCCATGTGTGGCAAGGTCTGCATCATGGAAGTCGAGGAAATCGTGCCGACCGGCTCGCTTGACCCCGATGCGATCCACCTGCCGGGCATCTACGTGCACCGCCTGATCCAGGGCGAACACGAGAAACGGATCGAGCAGCGGACCACCCGTCCCGCCGCATAAGGAACCGGAACTTGGGCCCTGTCTCCACACCGTCCAACGCCACGTCTCTGTGGCACAGCGCCGTCGCCGATCGTGCGGCCACGTCGCTCGACGGTCTGTATGTGCCCAAGTTTCCGATCACGCCGACCACCGCGATCATGACCGCGGGAAGCTGTTTCGCCCAGCATGTGCACCGCACCTTGCAGGCGCGCGGTTGGCGCGTGATCGACACCGAAACCCCGAATGTCGCGCTCCCGCGTACGGCGCTCATTCGTTATGGCTACGGCCTTTATTCGGCGCGCTACGGCAATATCTACACCGTGCGCCAGATGTGCCAGCTCCTGAGCGAGGCGCGCGGCCAACGCACGCCGAAAGACGCGATCTGGAGGCGGGGCGACCGCTATGTCGATGCGCTGCGCCCCAACATCGAACCCGAGGGCCTCGCCCGCCCGGCCCATGTCCGGGAGGCCCGCGCCGATCACCTGCGCGCTGTGCTCAAGGCGCTGCGAGAGGCGGATATCTTCGTCTTTACCCTCGGCCTGACGGAGGCCTGGGTGTCGCGCGCGGATGGCACCGTCTATCCGACCGCGCCCGGAACGCTCGCCGGCGATTATGATCCAGAGGCCTATGACTTCCACAATTTCACGGTGTCCGAGCTGATCGACGATCTCAAAGAATTGCGCGACCTGCTCCAAGAGGTCACGCCGGGGATCAAGATGCTCTTGACCGTGTCGCCCGTTCCCCTGACCGCCACAGCCTCGACCCAGCATGTGTTGAGCGCGACCGGCTATTCCAAAGCGGCGCTCAGGAGTGCGGCGGCGGAGATGGCGGAAACCTATGACGACGTAGATTATTTCCCGTCTTATGAGTTGATCACTAACCCCTCGGCCCGTGGTGCCTTTTACAAAGAAAACCTGCGGTCTGTGACCGAGGAGGGTGTGACTGCCGCGATGGAGATGTTCTTTTCCGCGCACGCAGATCACACGGGCACAGCGCCCCTGCCCCGCGCAGAGGCCGATCCCGACGGCGACGATGAGCTGATCTGCGAAGAAGCCCTGATCGAAGCGGGGCGCACATGAGCAAGATACTCATCCTCGGCAGCTCCCACACAGGCGCGTTTCAAACCGCGCGCCATCGGATTGCGGCGGCCTTTCCCGCGCTCGACGTGAGCTATTTCGGCCTTCCGGGCAGCGGTTTTTTCAACGCCACGCTGACACAGGGCGTCTTTGCCGCGCCAGAAGATTACGCGCGTCAGTTCCAATGGATGGAAACGCGGGAGATCGACCTGCACCCGTTTGAGCGCGTGCTGCTCGTCGGCGAACGCTTTGCCTTTGGCGCGGTCATGCGGCTTTTGATGGGGCAAGACATTCTCGAAGAGCCACAGCGCACCAAACGCCCGCTCATGTCCCGCGCCGCGATGCAGGAGTTGATCGGCGCGCTGGTCGAGCAACGTGTCGAGGCGCTCCTGACCAAATTCGGGCGCGACACGCGCTTTACCTTTGTCCCGGCCCCCTACCCTTTGGCACGGAGCCTGCAATCCGGCCCGGGTCAGGAAAAGGCCCTCAAATCCGTGCTCAAACGCGACACGGGCGCGGACTGGGGCCGCACCTATGAGGCGCGCATCGCCTCTGAAATGGCGGCGGCGGGTTTGGATTTTCTCGCGCAACCGCGCGAGACACGGGACAGCTATCTGACCACCCAAGACCGGTTCGCCCGACAAGACGCCCCCGAGGAGGCTTCGGAGACGCAGATCGACAACCGGCATATGAACGACGACTACGGCTGGCAGGTGTTCTGCGCCTATGCCGCCACCCGATTGGAGATTCGTCCAGAGCTTGAGGCTCTGGCGGACGAGACAAAGACAGGATCATCCTGACAGGAGGAGAAAACCATGACCGAAGTGAAAAAAGGCTGGGACCGCAACCAAATGGCCGCCCGTGCGGCACAGGAGCTTGAGGACGGCACCTATGTGAACCTCGGGATCGGTATCCCGACCCTGGTGCCGAACTTTATCCCGGAGGGGGTGACCGTGACGCTGCAATCGGAAAACGGCATGCTCGGCATGGGCCCGTTCCCGATTGAGGGCGAAGAAGACCCGGACCTGATCAACGCGGGCAAACAGACGATCACCGAGGTGCCGAACACCGCCTATTTCGACAGCGCGACCTCCTTTGGCATGATCCGCGGCGGAAAGATCGCTATGGCGATCCTCGGCGCGATGGAAGTCGATGAGAAAGGCGATCTGGCGAACTGGATGATCCCGGGCAAGCTGGTCAAAGGCATGGGCGGCGCAATGGACCTCGTTGCGGGCGTGGGCCGTGTGGTGGTGGTCATGGATCACACCAACAAACATGGTGAGTCCAAGCTCTTGAAAGAATGCACCCTGCCGCTCACCGGTCAGGGCGTGGTAAACCGCGTGATCACCAACTTGGGCGTTCTGGACGTGGTCGAAGGTGGACTGAAGATCGTGGAATGTGCCGATGGCATCACCGAGGATGACATCCGAGCCGCGACCGAGGCGACGATCATCAACTGATCTCCCGCACTATAGCGGAATTTGAACGCGGCTCCCTCGGGGGCCGCGTTTTTCATAGGGTCTCGCCCCACTCGAACCTGCGCCCGAGGATTGTTCCAAAAAGAGAAACAACTTCATATTCTCGCCCCAATTGTTTTCTAGAACCTCGGAGAACAGATCACCCGTGTCACAAGAGTCCCCAATGACCATGACCGCCGAGCAGACATCCATGCCGCCGACCAAGCGCAGTACGAAAAGCCGGGACACGCTCGTCCTCATCGGCTTGTTGGCGCTTGTGGTGATCGGGTTGATCGGTGCGGCGGCGGCCACGGGCTGGGATGAAACATTAGCGCAAATCTCCAAACTCTCGTGGATCCAAGTCGCGGTCCTCCTGGCGCTCTCTCTCGCGAACTACGGCCTGCGGGGCTTGCGGTGGCACCTCTTTTCGCGCCACATGCGCTTGCCCCTCTCTCTCACCTCGAACCTCCGGCATTTCCTCGGCGGCTTTGCCATGACGGTCACACCGGGACGGGTTGGCGAGCTGGTCCGCATGCGCTGGATCGCGCGGGAAACCGGCACCGCGTTTGAGGCCTCTGCCCCACTCGTGCTGGTCGACCGCGCCTCTGATCTCGCCGCGATGGCGATCCTGATGGGCGCGGCGCTGATGTTTTCCGGCACGCAGATTTCGGGCGGCATTCCGGTGGTCATCCTCGCCCTGATCGCGGCCTTTGTCGCGACCCGGCCACAGCTTTTGGCGGCGCTTGCCAAGCTCGGTCATCGCGTCACCGGCAAGCTCCCGCGTCTTTTCGCCCGGGTGCGCCGTGCGGCCCGCGCGCTGGAGCCTTTCGCCAATGGCGGGGCCTTGTTCAAAGGGTCCGTTCTTGCGCTGTTTGGTTGGTTGGCCGAGGGCATCGCCTTTTACCTCCTTCTACATTGGATCGGCGCCGAAGTGTCCGCCGCGACGGCCATCGCGATTTTCCTCTTTTCCACCCTCGCAGGCGGCCTCACCGGCGCGCCTGGCGGGGTTGGCGGGGCCGAGGCCGCGATGATCGCGCTTCTCGCGCTTGAGGGCGTGCCGCTTGCTATGTCCGTTCCCGCCACTGCCATCATCCGCCTGACCACGCTCTGGTTTGCGATCCTGATCGGTCTGGCGATTTTCCCTTTTGCTGAACGTCACTCAAAGAAGGTCCAACATGACCTGGAATAAGATTTCCTACACCGGATGGGGGCGCGCCTCAGCCGCCTCTGGCTCTGTCGCCCGACCGGAACGTCAATCGACCCTGCGCCGGATGCTGGCGGATCAAATCGCGCCCGCCTTTGGGTTGCGTCGCTCCTATGGCGATGTCGCGCTCAAATCGGATGGCTCCGCCTATGACATGACCCGTCTCGACCGTGTGCTCGGCTTTGATCCCGAGACCGGGATCGTCGAGGTCGAGGCCGGTCTGCCCATCGGTGATCTGGCGCGGATGTTCGCGCCGAATGGCTGGATTCCCGCTGTCATGCCCGGCACCGGCTTTGCCACCATCGGCGGCTGTATCGCCAATGATGTGCACGGCAAAAACCATCACGAGGCGGGCACCTTTGGTGCCCATGTCACGGAGATCACCCTGATCCGCGCGGCGGGCGAAAAACGCATCACGCCCAAAAGTGGCGCGCTCTGGCGGGCCACCATCGGGGGTCTGGGCCAGACAGGCGTGATCGCGAGTGCCAAGCTGCAACTGATGCGCTGTGACGGCGAGATGATGCGGCTCAAAGAACGCCGGATCGACACGCTCGACGCCTTTCTCACCGCCTTTGACGAGAGCACCGCGCCCTATACCGTCGGCTGGATCGACGCGACGGCAACGGGCGAGGCGCTTGGCCGCGGGATTTTCGAGGAAAGCGAGATCGTCACTGGGACGGACGACGGCAAAGAGGGCGCGAAAAGCGTGCCGATGAATGCGCCGGGCTGGGCCCTCTCCGCCCCCATCGTGCGCCTGTTCAACGCCGCCTATTTCCGCCAAGTCCCGGCCGAGGGCCGCACCTCTGTGAAACCAATTTCCAAAGTGCTCTTCCCGCTGGATAAAATTCACGACTGGAACAAGCTCTACGGCAAACGCGGGTTTTACCAATTCCAATGCGTGGTCCCGCCGGAGGCCGTTGAGACGCTCCGCGCCATGTTGGAGAAAATCGGACACTCCCATCTCGCCTCCCCCTTGGCCGTCTTGAAAAAGACCGGCGCAGCGGGGTCTGGCTACCTGTCCTTTCCGATGATGGGCTACACGCTGGCCGTGGATTTCCCGAACCGGGACGGCGCGCGTGAATTGATCGTGGAGCTGACCGATATGGCCCGCGAGGCCGGGGGGCGGATTTACTTTGCCAAGGATGGTGTCGCCCGTGCGGACCAGATCGAGGGCATGTACCCGGATCAGGACAAATGGGCCAAGGCGGTCGCGACCGCCGACCCCGATGGTGCGCTGACCACCGACCTTGTGACACGGCTGAACCTGCGGGAGATGAGCGATGCGTAAGACATGGATTCTCTTGGGCGCGACCTCCTCCATGGCCCGCGCGATGAGCCGCCGTTTGGCAAAAGAGGGCGCGACGCTCTTGCTCTGCGGTCGTGATCTCACGGATTTGGAGGCCTCTGCTGCGGATGCCCGCGCCCGTGGGGCCGCAGCGGCACAGGTGCATCACTTCGATGCCCGCGACCCGGCGACATTCGCGCCGATTATCGACGCCGCGCGCGATCTCGACGGCGAAGTGAACTGCGCGGTGTTTGTTGGCTCCATGCCCGAGCAAAGCGCGATTGATGCGGACCCAAGTCTCATCGACGGCGTGATCCAAGATAGCCACACCGGACCGGCCACCTTTCTCACCATGCTCGCGCCTCTCATAGAGGAACGCGGCCAAGGCACCGTCGTTGGCGTGACCTCGGTTGCGGGCGACCGTGGGCGGATCGGGAATTATGTCTACGGCTCGGCCAAGGCGGGCTTTGCCACCTATCTTTCCGGCCTGCGCAATCGTCTGACCCGCGCGGGCGGCCATGTGGTCACGGTGAAACCCGGCTTCGTGGACACAGCGATGACCTGGGGCATTGAGGGGATGTTCCTCGTTGCCTCGCCCGATGATGTGGCGAAAGACATCCTGAAAGCCGTCGAAAAACAACGCAACGTGATCTACACGCCGTTTTTCTGGCGCTACATCATGCTGATCATCCGGCACATCCCGGAATTTATTTTCAAGAAGATGTCGATCTGAGCGGCATCACTGACCAGATAAAAAGGGGCCTTCGCGGGCCCCTTTTTCAATTCTCGGCCCGGACCGCGTTGGTCGCAAAAACACAGCCGTCAGAATAGAGCTCCGGCGGCGTGAGGCACAGACGGCGCGTCACCTGCCAGGCTGCGAGCACCTTGGGCACATAAGCGCGCGTCTCCGGGTAATTCGGCGGGCCTTTCGCGGCCTTCACCGCATTTTCCCCCGCGTTATACCCGGCCAAAGCCAAGGCGACATCGCCATTGAATTCAGACAAGAGCCAGTCGAGATAGGTGATCCCGCCTTTGATATTCTGCTCCGGGTCCAGCGGATCGACGCCAAAGCGTTCTGCCGTGGCGGGCATGAGCTGCATCAACCCTTTCGCGCCTGCCTGGCTCTCCGCCGTCTCATTGCCGGAGGATTCCACCGCGATCATGGCCAAAGCCAATGCGGGGCTGACCTCTGTCCCGATAGAATTGATCAAAAGCGCTGTGCCGTAGCGCTGCGCGAGATCCGTCACATGCTGAAAGCTCGGGCTGGGGATCATGTTTCCTTCGTCGAGATCGAGCGCCGCCAAAGCCAGTGGAAAGCGCTCCCGCGCGGCCCCCGCGAGATCATGGGGCACCGCGTTCCAATACCAATCCAGCAAATCCGCCGGCGCTTGCGGCTTCTCTTCGGTGCTTTTGGGGGGCGTGAGGGTCTTGGGGCCCGGACGAATTTGCACCGTGATGCGATTGCCCACCGGGCCACTTGGCACACCGATGCGTTTTGATTTCACTTCCGGCCAGGGGGGCGGCGCTTCTTTTGTCTCAGGCTGCGAAACGGGTGGAAGCTCGTTTGCGGCGTCCTGCGCCGCTGCGGGACCATCGATGATCAGGGCGGATGCGACCAAGAACACCGCCGAGGACGCCCCCCGCAGGCACGGGTTAAACGCATCCCCACGCTGAACGAGTCGCGCAAAGAAAGGAAAACTCTTCATAGAACACTGCTCTCAGGTCGGCGGTTGATCCGCCGAATTGCCAATAGTTTTACAAAAAATAGGATTTTCGACCAGTGATTTGATGCATTTTGGAAATAATCAGGGGCCAAATTCCCCTCAAAAACACCGCTCAAAGCCTTTTCTGGAAAAATGTTAAAATTTTTTATTATTTATATTCAATTGGTTAATGAATTTTTTCAGGCGCAATTCGCGATTTCCAAAAACGTACCAATGCTGCCCAACTCTCGCCCCAGTTCAGGAGCCATATAAGCACATCGAAAGCGCGAAGAGCAGTAACGGCACAGGGAAACGCCAAGCTTGGAAACGCTGAAACGTGGAAACTGAGCTAAACAAATCCTCGGAGGGATACCAAATGAAATTCTTCAAACTCGCCAACAAATTCTCCCGCGACGAAGACGGTGCTGTGACCGTTGACTGGGTCGTGCTGACCTCTGCTGTTGTGGGCCTCGGCATCGCCGTTCTCACCACCGTTGCAAACGGCACCAAGACGCTGGGTTCCACGATCTCCAGCGACCTCGCGACCCGCACCGTGATCGCTTACTGATCCGGATTGGCCTAAGAAGGGCCAAGGGAACGACAAAGAGCCGCGCTTCAGTCCCTGAAGCGCGGCTTTGCTTTGGGATGGCCTCCATCTGGCAAGGATCAGGAACAGACATCGGAAAACGGATGTTTTGTCTCTAAATGCGAAAGACTCCTTAGGCCTGCCACGACGAGATCACCAAAAAGCCATATTTCGTTGAGACGATCATCGGGGATGCGAAGGGTGTGCGCTGTGAAACGGCCACGCTCTAACAGCAAGAGGACCTTGGGGTATGCGTATTATTTTTGGATTGGTGCTGATCATCGGGATCGCGCTCGCGGGCTTTGCCGTGCACATGACGCGCGGCTATCTCTCGACCTATCAGGCCGAGTTGGACCGTGAAAAGGCGATGCGCTCACAGCTTGTGCAGACGGAAGAGATTTTCGTCGCGGCCAAGCAAATGAGCTACGGCGACCCGATCACACCGGACATGGTTAAGAAAGTGAAATGGCCCGTGGAAGCCATTCCCGAGCAGCCGTTTCAGACCGAAGAACAACTGTTCCCGGAGGGACCGAACGTGTTTCGCGTCGCTTTGCGGACGATCGAGCCGATGGAACCGCTCATGGGCGTGAAAGTCACCCGTCCGGGTGAAAACGCCGGTGTCGCCGCGAGCCTCACGAAAGGCATGCGCGCCTTCGCGATCCGTGTGGACGTCTCCACCGGTGTGTCGGGCCTGCTGCGCCCCGGTGACCGCGTGGATGTCTATTGGACAGGTCGCCTGCCGGGCGCGAGCACCGAGGTGACGAAACTCATCCAGAGCGCCATTCCTTTGGTGGCTGTGGACCAAACCTCTGACAGCGAGCGCAAATCCTCGACCATCGCCCGCACGGTGACCGTCGAAGCCACCCCCACCCAGGTCGCGGGATTGGCCACGGCGCAAAGCTCCGGTCGGTTGTCCCTCGCCCTCGTGGGCCGCAACGATGACACGATTGTGGCCGGCGTCGAAGTTGACCAAGCCACCCTTTTGGGCATCGAAGAAGAGGTTCAGGCCATCGAAGCGCCGAAAGCCCGCGTCTGTACGATCCGGACCCGCAAAGGCGGCGACATCATCGAGACGCCGATCCCCTGCGCTGAGTAAGAAGCCGGTTGACACAAGAGCGGCGCGACCGGGATGTGCGATCTGCACAATTTCGCGAAGCCGACAGACACGATTAAAAGGCGGGAGCAGATGTCTCCCGCCTTTCGCATTTTGCGAACAATATCACAGAGATGCAAAGACAGCACATATAAACCCACCGCAACTTTCGCCCCGAGTTCGCTCAACCAGAGCGAATGCATGCTGTGACTTATCCACATCACGAACACCCCCCAAGAGATTGATTCTTGCAAAAAAAGGAGAATTAACGCATGCTCGCCTCGAATGGGCCTTTAAGAGCCTATCAATGAGGCGTGGTCGACAGAGGCAGGATCACATGAAAATGTTGAATATCGTAAAGGCGGCCCTCATCGGGTTTGCCGTCATTGGCGCAACTCCTCAGGGAGCCAGCGCAGAGAAGCTTCGCGTTCTGACGGGGTCGCCTTCCGGCGTTCTCAACGTTCCGATGAACCGCGCAGTGGTGGTCGAAAGCGACGAGCCCTTTGCGGAAATCTCGGTAGCAAACGCGGAAATCGCAGACATCTCGACCCTGTCGGATCGCTCGATCTACGTTTTGGGACGGACGCCGGGTCTCACGACCATGACGCTCCTGGCACCGAACGGATCGCTGATCACCAACGTGCAGATTCAGGTCACGCCTGACATCACAGAATTCAAAGAGCGCCTGCGTCAGATCATGCCTGCCGAAAAGATCGAGGTGCGCACCGCCAACGACGGGATCGTGCTTTCGGGTGTGATTTCCTCCGTCACGATGATGGAACGCGCGGTTGAACTCGCCGAGCGCTACGCGCCGGGCCGGGTCTCGAACCTCTTGAACATCGGCGGCACACAGCAGGTGATGCTCAAAGTGCGCTTCGCCGAGATGTCGCGCTCTGTCTCGAAAAACCTGTCCTCCTCGCTTGCCGTCTCCGGCAACTCGCGCGGATACACGGACGCTGACGGCAACTTTGTCACGACGAACTACACGGCCAGCGAAACCGGCACGTTCCTCTCCGGCGACAACAATATCTCAGGCGACGTGGTCACCCAGGACGGGGCGCTCGGTGCGCTGAAACTGGGCTTTGGCATCGGCTCGACCGAGGTCTCGATCCTCTTGGAAGCGATGGAGCAAAAAGGCCTCGTCAGGACGCTTGCGGAACCGAACCTGACCGCGCTTTCGGGCCAACAGGCCAAGTTCCTCGCCGGTGGTGAATACCCGATCCCGGTGTCGGACGACGAAGGCATCTACATCGACTACAAACCCTTCGGTGTGGAACTGGAATTCATTCCGCGGGTGATCAACGGTGACCAGATCAACCTCGAAATGCGGGCCGCAGTCTCCGGCATCGACTCGACGGTGAACTATTCGGTCTCCGGCTTCACGCTGAACTCGTTCAAACGTCGCGAAACCTCCACCACGGTGGAACTGCGCGATGGTCAAAGCTTTGCCATCGCAGGCCTCTTGCAGGACGACTTTGAAGATCTCATCGGTCAGGTGCCGTGGCTCGGGGATATTCCGGTGCTTGGCTCCCTCTTCCGGTCCACCGACTACACCCGTCGTCAATCGGAACTCGTGATCATCGTCACGCCGCATCTGGTCACTCCGACCAACGGTCTGGCCCTGGCGCTTCCGACCGATCGCGTGAAAATCCCGACGGAAAGCGAAATGTTCCTCTTTGGCCGCACCTATGGTGGCACAGAGAACGCGCCGACCGGCACCGCCGCCGAGGTGGCCAAACAGGACTTCTCCGGGTCCTACGGATACGTGATGGAGTAACAAGACGATGCGCAGCACATTGAAATTGACCCTCGCGGCTTCGACCTTGTTGGCCCTCGGCGCCTGTTCTGACCAGAAGGTCTTTTCCTCCTGGTATCAGGAAGCAGGCGGCTATCTCGACAACGGCACCTTCGGCAACGCGACGATGAACAACACGCTCGTGCAAACCGGTCAGCTGAACTACGTGATCGACCTGAACGAGCGTTTTGCCGCACAAGTCCCGGCCACGGTGAACTTTGAGTTCAACTCTGCCGTGCTCGACGGCCCGGCCCGCGATGCGGTGCGCAAACAGGCGCATTTCATGGCGCAATTCCCGGAAGTCCGCTTCCGCGTTTACGGCCATACGGATCTCGTCGGCTCGAACGCCTACAACAAATCCCTCGGCCTGCGCCGCGCGAATGCGGTTGTGGCGGAACTCGCCCGCAACGGCATCTCCAAGTCGCGGCTTGAGGCTCTCGTTTCTTATGGCGAGACCCAACCGCTCATCGTGACGCAGGATCCGGAGCGCCGGAACCGCCGCACCGTGACCGAGGTTTCCGGCTTTGTGGAAAACACCCCGCTCGTGATGGACAGCCGCTACGCAGAGATCATCCACCGCGAATATATCGAGAGCGCCACGGCGCCGTCCGATCTGGTGAACTTCGGCGACCGCGAGATCGTCCCAGAGGGCTAACCCCCTCAGACACAGAACGCTTCACAGCCGCGCATGCTCATGGCCTGCGCGGCTTTTTCGTGTCTTTGAAGACGCAAAGATTTTACTCAACCTGTCCCGATCGTCCCGATTTAGCGAATTATTACGCGATTTCGGCCCTATTGTTGCCCCACTTGCCCGGCACCTTACCCCCAATGGGAGCAGTATGTCTGACCAACGAGTCGGAAAAATGCGCCAGAGGATCAGGGGGTTAGAGCGTCTCTCACGCACCACTGATTCAGCTGGCGTTCGATGAAAAGGACGCGAGAGCCATGACGAGTGAAGCTCTGTCACATGACGACCCGGCCCCCTTGGTGGCCTGCACCATCAGCCGGAATGTGCAAAACTTCGATCTTTTGATCGAAGATATGGAGACGGAACTGGGCGAAGCCTGGGGCGATCTCACTTTTGACGATGCCAAGCAATTCTTTCGCCAGCCGGAAAGTGGCGGACTGAAATTTGTCGCCATCGCCCTCGATCACGAAGACGAAAACATGCTCGCCATGATCGCCGAACTGATCAAGGCGGCAAAGGCACAGGGCGTCAAAGTCATCCTGATCGCGGACGAAGTCTCACCCATGGCGCTGCACCAGCTGTTGCAGCTCGGCGCTGAGGACTTCATCCCCTATCCGCTCCCGGAACAGGCGCTGCATGAGTCCATCGAACGTCTCGATGCCCCGTCAAAAGCGCCTGCGATCAATTTCGTTGAGGCCCCTGCCCCCGTCTCCCCGAAACATGCGAGCGCCGGCAATGCACAGGGCGTCGTCCTGCCGATCCAGTCCATGTCGGGTGGGGCCGGCGCGACGACGGTCGCGGTGAACATCGCGTGGGCAGTGGCCACCATCGAGAAAAAGGGACCGCAACCGCGCGTTCTCTTGATGGATCTCAACCTGCAATTCGGCTCTGTCTCGACCTATCTCGACCTGCCGCGCCGCGAAGCGGTCTATGAGCTTTTGACCTCGACCGAGATCATGGACGATGACAGCTTTACCTCGGCGTTGATGAATTTCAACGACAAGCTCTCTGTCCTGACCGCACCGCCAGAGATCCTGCCGCTCGACATTCTTGAACCGACGGACGTTGAGCGCCTCCTTGAGATGGCGCGCCGCCATTTCGACTATGTGATCGTCGATATGCCGTCCACGCTGGTGAGCTGGACTGAGACCGTCTTGACCGCGTCGGAATTCTATTTCGCGCCGATCACACTCGATCTGCGGTCCGCGCAAAACATCCTGCGGCTCCGCACGGCACTTCGGGCCGAGGAACTGCCGTTTGAGAAATACCGTTTCTTGCTGAACTTTGCGCCGAAAGGCATGGACCTGACCGCCAAGGCCCGCACGAAACGGATGGCGGAGAATCTGGAAATTGCCATCGATGTGCAATTCCCGGACGGCGGCAAGCCGGTGCGCGAGGCCTGTGACCAAGGCGTGCCTCTCGGGCTTGAAGCGCCGAAAAATCCGTTCCGCAAAGAAATTCAAAAACTGGCCGCGTCGATCCACGCACGCCAGACCGAACATCTCGAAGCCGCGCAATAGGCGTCAACGGGGTCAGGTGAGGGAAAGAGACTATGTTTTCGAGATATAAAAAATCGGATGCGGGCGCTGCCAAACCTGTTGCGGCGGCGGCAAAACCCGCCTCTTCTGTCGCGCAAAAGGCCCCGGAACCGGCCGCTGCCCCCGCCGCAAAGCCCGTCAAACGGGTCGAACGTCGTGCGGCACAGGCCACGCCCGTCGACAAGGAACGTCGGCGCAAGGAACGCCTGAGCGACATCAAGGTGGAGATGCACAAACGTCTCCTCGAAGACCTGAACCTCTCCGCGCTCGAAACCGCGGCGGAAAAAGATCTCAAGGCCGAAATCTCCGACATCACGTCCGAGTTTCTGGCCGATCAGGGGCTTGTCCTCAACCGCGACGAACGCGTCGCGCTGAACCAGGATCTCTACGACGAGGTGCGCGGGCTCGGTCCGCTTGAGCCGCTTTTGAAAGACGAAAGCGTCAACGATATTCTCGTGAACGGCCCGCAGCAGATTTTCGTCGAACGCAACGGCAAGCTGCAACTGAGCGACATCACCTTTAAAGACGAAAAGCACCTTTTGCGGATCATCGACAAGATCGTCTCCGCCGTGGGTCGTCGCGTCGATGAATCGAACCCCTATGTGGACGCCCGTCTCGCCGATGGCTCGCGTTTCAACGCGATGGTGCCGCCTGTGGCCGTCGATGGCTCTCTGGTCTCCATTCGTAAGTTCAAGAAAGAAAAGCTCGGGATCGACGATCTGGTGCGCTTTGGCGCTTTTACCGAGGAAATGGCCGCATATCTTCAGGCCGCTGTCTCGACCCGCCTCAATGTGATTGTGTCGGGCGGTACGGGGTCCGGTAAAACGACCACGCTCAACGCGCTCTCCTCCTTTATCGACAACGACGAACGCATCCTCACCATCGAGGATACTGCGGAACTTCAGCTCCAACAGACGCACGTGGGCCGGATGGAAAGCCGCCCGGCGAACGTCGAGGGCAAAGGCGCAGTGACCCAGCGCGACTGTCTGAGAAACGCGCTTCGTATGCGTCCTGACCGCATCATCGTTGGGGAAACCCGTGGCGAAGAGGTGATCGACATGTTGCAGGCCATGAACACGGGCCACGACGGGTCGATGACCACGATCCACGCCAACTCCGCGCGAGACGGCGTGTCGCGTCTCGAAAACATGATCGCCATGGCCGGGATCGAAATGCCGCTCAAGGCCGTGCGCTCCCAGATCGCCTCTGCTGTGAACCTGATCGTCCAGGCTTCGCGCCTCCAGGACGGCTCGCGCCGCATGGTCTCGATCACCGAGATCACCGGGATGGAGGGTGACGTGATCTCCATGCAGGAAGTCTTCCGGTTTCAGCGCACCGGCCTGACCCCCGACAACAAAATCATCGGTCATTTTACGGCCACTGGCGTGCGCAGCCACTTCTCCGAACGGTTCAAAATGTGGGGCTATGACCTGCCGCACTCACTCTTTGAACCGACCACACCGCGTTGAGGATTTAGACTATGATCATCTCTATGGAACCGGTCATTTATGGGATTGTCTTTGTGGCGGTCCTCTTGCTCGTGCAGGGCATTTACCTGACGGTTTTCGGCAAATCCATTTCGCTTAACTCCAAGGTCAACCGCCGCTACGAGCTTTTGGAAAAGGGCTCGGGCGACCGCGAAGAGGTGTTGAACCAGCTGCGCAAAGAGATGAGCCAGCACCTCAAATCGCGCCAAATTCCGCTTTATTCGATCCTCGCGGAAAAGGCGCAGAAGGCGAACATCGCCTTTTCCCCGCTGCAACTGATCATGGTCATGGGGCTTTTGTCCGTCGTGGCCTTTGTTGGCCTGTCTGTGGGCACCTCCGCCTCAACTCCGATCCGCGTTGTGGTCGCCTTGGCCATGGGGATCGGTGCGGTCTATGTCTGGATTCAATCGACGGCCAAAAAACGTCTTTCGATGATCGAGGAACAGTTGCCGGATGCGGTGGAGCTGATGGTGCGCTCGTTGCGCGTCGGCCACCCGTTTTCCAACGCGCTGAACATCGTGTCGAAAGAGGTGCCCGATCCTTTGGGGACCGAGATGGGCGTGATCGCGGACGAGTCTGCCTATGGCCGGGACGTGGGCGAAGCGCTCAAGGACATGGCCGAACGCCTCGACATGCAGGATTTGCGCTTTCTTGCGGTGGCCGTGTCGATCCAACAGCAATCGGGCGGCAACCTCGCCGAGGTGCTCGATGGTCTGGCCAAGGTGATCCGCTCGCGCTTCAAACTGTTCCGCCGGGTGAAGGCGATCACCGCCGAGGCGAAATGGTCCGGGAACTTCCTCTCTGGCTTCCCGCTCGTCGCCCTGCTTTTGATCTCGCTTCTGAAACCCGACTATTACGACACGGTGAAACACACCTCCGCGTTCATTCCCGCCTGTCTGATCGTTGCGGGTTTTCTGACCGCAAATATCTTCGTCATGAGAAACCTTGTGAACATCAAGGTGTGAGGACACAGCCATGCAAGCCCTATTCAATTCACTCCTCGGCGAGCAACTGGGCCCCTTTGGCCCGCTGATCCTGATCGGCACGCTTGGTGCGGTGCTCATCCTCTTTGCGCTGCCGGTTCTGTTGAACAAACGCCGCGATCCGATGGACCGCCTGCGCGAGACCTCGAAACAGAAGGCGGCCAAAAGCCAAAGCCCCGCCCGCCTGCGCACACAGGACAAAAAGGGGGCGAAGCTCGAAAAATACTCCGCCTTTCTTGAGCCACAGAACGAGGAGGAGTATTCCGCCGCCCAGTTGCGCATGATCCAGGCGGGCTATCGCAGCAAGAATGCCGTGCGGATTTTCCACTTTTCGCAATTTGCGCTCGGCCTCGGCGCTCTGGCCATCGGTCTCATCGCCGCCCTGCTGAAGTCGCAAAATGAGGACATGACTCCGAAGTCTCTCGTCATGACCGTGCTGCTTCCGGCGGTGATCGGCTATATGCTCCCGAAATACTGGGTGACCCGCCGTGTGGAGAGCCGCAAGGAAGAGATCACCAACGGGTTCCCCGACGCGCTCGATTTGATGCTCGTCTGCGTCGAAGCCGGCCAAGGTCTCGATCAGGCCATTATCCGTGTGGCGAAAGAAATCCGTTCCGGTTTCCCGGCGCTGGCGGATGAGTTTGAAATCGTCTCCTACGAGATGAAAGCCGGTAAGGACAAAGCCACCGTTCTCAGAGACATGGGCGAGCGCTGCGGCGTGTCGGATGTGGCCTCTTTCGTGACCGTTCTGATCCAGTCGCAACAATTCGGGACGTCGATCGCCGACGCGCTTCGGGTTTACGCCTCGGAAATGCGTGACAAACGCGTGATGCGGGCCGAAGAGACCGCAAACAAGTTGCCGACCAAGATGACACTTGCCACAATGATGCTGACCGTTCCGCCGCTTTTGATCATCCTGATCGGGCCCTCGGTCTACGACATCTATACCCTGCTCTCGACCGCGAGCTTCTGACGAGCAGGCATCCTCAGGGGGGCTTATGTCTCAACACCTTCTGCGCGCGGCCTCCTGGGCCGCGCTTTCCTCTGTTCTTCTGACCGCCTGCGCGCAACAGGGCGTCTTGCACCCCTTGGAGGACGCGGGCGATTATGCCCCGCCCGGCGTCGACACTTCGGAGGCCTCGGTCGACTGGCTGATCGTCGGCCACCGCCTCATGGCGGCAAACGAATACGAACTGGCGCTCAAGGCCTATTACCGCGCGGCCAGCGAACAGGGGATGACCGTCGACACGCTCTCCGCCATCGGCTCCGCCAAGCTCCGTCTGGGGCGTCTCGGGCAGGCCGAACACGACCTGCGCATGGCGATTGAGATGGACGACACCTTTGTTCCCGCGTGGAACAATCTCGGTGTTACCTTGATGGAAAAGGGCGATTACGGCGAGGCGGAGCGTGTTTTCCGAACGGCCTATGCACTTGATAGTGGCCAATCTGCCGAAATTCGCGAAAACCTACGCTTGGCGCTCGCAAAATTGGAAAATCCCTCGTATAGTGACGAGTATACGAGCGGCTTCACACTGGTGCGGCGCGGGACGGGTGACTACCAAATTCTCGCACGCTAAGCCTCACGATCCGGACAACCGGGCACGGCGACGCTAAGGCGACACAGGCAGAAGCAACAAAAATTGAGGCAACAGGGTCCGATCAGAGGCGAAAAGCCCGAGGATCCGAGCAGATAATGAGGTGCAGGCATCATGCGCAACATTCACGTGATTATGCTCGCGGCAACGGGGGCACTCGCACTTTCCGCATGTGAAAGCAACGTCGGCGATGTGCGCCGCGCGGATACGACAGTGAACGCCATTGATGAGACCGGCCTGTCCGACATCATGCTCACGGCGGCCGACCCGACCGAGGCCGTGTCCTATTTCTCCCGCTCGCTTGGCGAAGACCCGGATCGGATCGACCTGCAACGTGGGCTCGCAAAATCGCTGATCCGTGCAGGTCAAAACGATGCCGCCGCGAACGCATGGAAATCCGTGATCGCCCATCCTGAAGCCACAGCGGAAGACCATGTCGATTTCGCGGATGCGCTCATTCGCATTGGCGAGTGGGACGAAGCAGAAGCTCAGCTCGACAGCGTTCCGCCGACGCATGAGACCTACAAACGCTACCGTCTCGAAGCGATGGTCGCGGACAGCAACCAGGAATGGAAAAATGCCGACAGCTACTATGAGACGGCGGCAGGCCTGACCACGCGGCCCTCTGGCGTGTTGAACAACTGGGGCTATTCGAAACTGACCCGTGGGGACTATGCCGAGGCGGAGAAACTCTTTGCCCGCGCTGTCACCTATGATCCGAAACTCTTCACCGCCAAGAACAACCTCGTGCTCGCCCGTGGTGCGCAGGGCAAATATGACTTGCCGGTGATGGAGATGACCCAGACCGAGCGCGCGCAGCTTCTCTACACGCTGGGCCTCGCCGCTGTGAAAGCTGGGGATGTCGCGATTGGCAAAGGTCTGATCCGCGACGCCATCGACACCCACCCGCAGCATTTCGAGGCCGCTGTGCGCAGCCTCCGTGCCTTGGAAGACAACGTCGCGAACGGATAACGCCGGATGTTTGCCCTCCCCGCCTCTGCGGCGATTTGGTTTCTTGGACCGGTCGCCGTCATCTCTTTTGTCGCGGCCTTCAATGATCTGAAACGGATGAAGCTTCCGA
Organism: Abyssibacter sp.; assembly: GCA_964220165.1. Lineage (GTDB taxonomy): Bacteria > Pseudomonadota > Alphaproteobacteria > Rhodobacterales > Rhodobacteraceae > Celeribacter. Next base: position 19,704 of record CAXPTW010000017.1, on the reverse strand, counting down.
ACGGGTTGGTCCTCGCCATGGTGGGGGTCTATCTCGTGATGGGGCCGTTTCTGTTGGCGTGGGACCAATACCTCTGGGGCTTTTCCCATGGTGTGGTGATGTATCTCGTCGGCATGTTCGCCTTTGCCTATCTCGGCGTGGGCGCGGGAGACGGCAAATTCGCCGCCGCCATGGCGCTTTTCATCCCTGTGGCAGATGCGGGTGTTGTGCTGAGCCTCTTTGCAGCCTTTTTGATCGGCGCGTTTTTGGCGCATCGCGCTTTGCGTGCCCTCCCCGCCGTGCGCCGCGCGACGCCGGATTGGGTGTCCTGGGAGCACAAGAAATTCCCGATGGGTCTCGCGCTTGCGGGCACGATGGTCACCTATCTCGCGCTGGCGGCGCGCCTCACATCCTGACGCCTCACTCCCGCACGATCGGATAGACAAGCATCATTGGATCGCGCAAAGGCGGCCTGAGCATCAGCCCCGCCTGCTCCACCGCCTTGAGCGCATTGCGCTCCACCTCCACATCGAGCGGACAGGTTGGCACGATGATGGCGTCCGCATTTTCAATGCCCGGCGTGCCCGAATAATACCACGGCGCACCGCCTTTGAGCGGCGCAAAGCCCCCGAGAATCCAAATCCCAGACGCAATATCCGTCACAAAGAACTGCGCCTCAGGCGGGTAGTTGAACGGCGGCTCCTTGAGGCGATCCGCCATATAGGCATGAAGCGCGGAATCCCCGGCCTGAAGCGAACAAAGCGGCAGGGTTTCACCAAGGAAAGTCACCGGCTCAAACATTTCGTCCTCGATCACATAGGGCGCAAGCTCCGGGTGCGTTTCGACCATGGCTGTCCGCACCAGAACCATGCCTGTGCGGTGGGTTTTGACATAGATGTCATCCACCTCAGGACGGGTGGCAAACTGCGGCGCAAACCCGTCTGTGTCGGTCGCGTAGTGGCGAAACGGGCTTGTCACAACGTTCTGAAGCGATGGCGCAATCAGGGCAAAAGCGACAAGCGCGAGGGCGGCGGTGGCATTGCGTGCATCCGTGTTGAACAGGACGCGGTGCCCGCGCGCAGGACGCAGCGCCATGAGGTAAAACGCCAAGAGGATCAGCCACTTCGGATCATTGCCGAAATTCTGATAGGTCACATAGACAAACCCGGGCGCGAGGAGCAAAAGCAAAAGGCCCGCCCGCGCCAAACCCGCCTGACGCAGAACGATCACCGAGAGGATGAGAGTCAAACTCCCAATCAGGAACCGCGGCCCGTTGAGCACCTCAAGGAACCCGGCCCCCGGTGCGGCGCGTGTCTCTGACTGGGTGACCGACAGGAGATCCGCGATATAGGCCGGAAAGAAATCGACCCCCATGGTCAACACGGTCACAAGGGCGACGCCAATCCCGGTCGCAATCCCGGCGACAAGGCTCCGTCCCGCTCCACGCGACAGAAATCCCACGGCCACAGGGATCACGAAAGCCACGAAATAGGTCGGTTTGATCAGTGCGAGCGCGGCCAGCATCAGCCCGGTGATCGCCCCATCGAGACGAGGCGCATCCGACTCTCCAAGCGGCGGCAGAACCGCGAGGAAGATCGCGATGGCGGCACAGACCCAGGCCCAACGGTTGTAATACATCGAGACAGAGAGCGCGGTGATGTTTTCACCATGCACGAGCCCCATGATCAGGGCCATCATCACCGCACCAAAGGCCCAAGCCGTCAGCCCCGTCAAGCGAGCGCGCGCCACGCGCAAGATCATCGGAGCCAGTACGATGGCGATGCCAATCTGCGCCGCGATAAAGGCCTGCCCGATGCCCAATCCGGCCTTGGCCAAAAGCGCCACCGGCAGAAAGGCGAGAACCCCGATGGGCGTCGAAAAATCGAGATGCGGTGTCTGGCCGTTGAGCATGCGCAGGATGATCTCGACCATATGCGCCACGTCGCCCTCATGACGCGTGATATAGAGTCCCCCCTTCGCAAGCCCGGCCCCGCCGAGCAAAACGATCAAAAACGCCAGAAATACCGCGTATTTTCCGGTGGAAACTCTGCCCATGGCTCTGCCTCATTCATTTTTTGGCAAGGTTATGGGCAAACAGTTTTCATTGCAAAGTTCAATGCGCCGCCCTCTGTGGAAAATGTTGGCCTTTGGGCGCGCGCTACGGCACACTAGGCGCAAATGGTTTCAAGCCACCCGACCAAACGGGACCGCAGGACAACGAGCAAGACTGAGCAGACAATGAATATGGAAGTGCCCCCCAATGTGATCGCCCCCGTCGCCCCGCGGCGGCCCGAGGAAACGGGTCTGTCGCCGGTCATGATGCGCGACATTCTTCTCAAGACGATGTTCCGAACCAATTTGGAACAAGTGTCACGCCTCTCGGTGTCGCTCTGTCTCCCCGTCTCGATGACCCAGATCTTGGTCGACAGCGCGCGGGAACAGGGTCTCGTGGAGGCGACCGGGACCATGCACGCGGGCGCTGGCTCGGAGATGGGCTTTCGCCTCTCGGACACCGGCAAGGCGCGCGCGATGGATGCGCTCAGCCAATCGGAATATTACGGCGCGATGCCGATCCCGCTTGAGGTCTATGCAGATCAGGTCAAACGCCAATCCGTGCGAAATATGAAGGTGACGCGTGACGCGCTTTTGGGCGCGATGGGACACCTCATTTTGCCGCCGAACCTGTTGGACCAACTCGGACCGGCTGTGGGCGCCGGGCGTTCGATCCTCATGTACGGTCCGCCGGGAAACGGGAAATCCTCGATCTCCAACGGCATTCGCGATGCGCTTGGCGATCTGATCTATGTGCCGCGCGCGATCGAATACAACGGCTCGGTGATCACGGTTTACGACCCGCTCATGCATGTAAAACGCGAGGATGTCGAAGACGATCCCAACGCACTCCGCAAAACCGCGAACCGATTTGACCGCCGCTATGTGCGTTGTGAACGGCCCTCTGTTGTGACCGGGGGTGAGCTGTCGCTCGACATGCTCGATCTCGTCTACAACCCGACGGCACGGACCTATCAGGCCCCTCTTCAGCTCAAGTCCACCGGCGGGATTTTCATCGTTGACGACCTTGGTCGCCAAGAGGAACCGCCACAGAAACTCGTCAACCGCTGGATTGTGCCTCTGGAGGAGAGCAAGGATATTCTCGCGCTCCAATCCGGTGAGAAATTCGAGGTGCCGTTTGACACGCTGGTCATCTTCTCGACCAACTTCCACCCGAACAAGATTTTCGATACCGCAGCTCTGCGCCGGATTTTCTACAAGATCAAGATCGACGGGCCGGATCAGGCGGGCTTCCTGAAAATCTTTGCCATGGTCGCACGCAAGAAGAAGATGCCGCTCGACGAGGAGGCCTTGGTCTACCTGTTGAAGGAAAAATATCCGACCATCGACAACGTCTATGCGAACTATCAGCCGGTCTTTTTGATCGACCAGATGATCTCCATCTGCGAGTTCGAGGGCATCCCCTATCAGATGACACCGGACCTGATCGAGCGCGCCTGGGCGAACATGTTCGTCGAGGAAAGTGACTTCGCGCACTAAAGCCGCGCGCGTCGCTCACCCCTCACTGAGGGGCTTTTCAAACCGTCCGCTTCCCGGCATCCTTCCTTGCAACAAGGGAGGATTTTCATGACGACATTGGGCCTGGCCGGCGTGGGCCGGATGGGAAGCGGAATGCTGACCAATCTGCGCAAAGCAGGGATTGAGGTGACGGGGTTTGACATCCGCCCTGAGAGCGACTTTCCGAACCTGCCTGTAACCTCGGATGCAGACGCCTTCGCGGACGGCTTGGAGACGCTCTTTACCGTTGTGCGCGATGCGGATCAGACGGACGAGGTGCTCTTCGGCCCCCAAGAGTTTGTCACCCGTGCCGCATCCCTCAAAACCATCGTGATCTGTTCGACGCTCTCGCCCAATTACGTGCGTGCACTTCGGGCGCGGGTGCCGGAGCACATCGCCCTCATTGATGCGCCCATGTCCGGTGCAGAGGTCGGCGCGCGGGAGGCCACGCTGGCCTTTATGATTGGCGGCGCGGAGGAAGATGTCGCGGCCCTCATGCCGCTGTTCGAGGCCATGGGCACCAACATCCACCACATGGGTGGGTTCGGCGACGGGATGCAGAGCAAGGTCTTGAACAACCTTCTGTGCTCGTCCCATACGGCCATGTCGCGGCTTGTGCTCGATTGGGCGGACAAGACCGGGGTGGATCGCGAAAAGCTTCTCAATCTGATCGGCACGGCGACCGGACAGAACTGGTTCACCTCACGGTTCAACCAAATCGAATTCGCGAAACACGGGTTTGAAGACGACAACACCATCGGCATTCTGGTGAAGGACGTCACCTGCGCCCTGGACGCCGCACCGAAGGGGGCGGACACCGCCCTGCCCGAAGTCGTGCGCGAGCTGATGCGGGGCCTGAAACCGATCCAGTAAAGGACAGACAAAAAAGACCCCGTCTTAGAGTGGGGCCTTTTCTCAAGACTGTCAGACTGGCCTTAGGCGGTCAGCCCCTCAGGCTCCGCCAGCCCATGCGCCCGGCAACAGGCAGTGAGCGTGTTGGCCAGGAGACAGGCGATGGTCATCGGACCGACGCCCCCCGGCACCGGCGTGATCGCCCCGGCGACCTCAGCCGCGCTGTCGAAATCCACATCGCCCACAAGGCGGGTTTTCGGCGTGCCGTCGTCTTTGAGGCCCTTCTCAGGCGCCGCAATCCGGTTGATGCCCACATCAATCACAGTCGCCCCGGGTTTGATCCAGTCGCCCTGAACAAAATTGGGCCGCCCCACAGCCGCCACAACGATGTCGGCACGGCGCACCACCTCAGCGAGGTCTTTCGTCCGAGAATGCGCCACCGTCACGGTGCAGCTATCGCCCAACAGAAGCTGTGCCATGGGTTTACCAACGATATTCGAGCGCCCGATGACAACCGCGTTCAACCCCGCCAGAGACCCGTGATGCTCGCGGAGCATCATCAAACAGCCCAGAGGCGTGCAGGGCACCATCGCCTTTTGCCCGGTGCCCAATAGACCCACATTGGAAATATGGAAGCCGTCCACATCTTTGGCCGGGTCGATGGAATTGATGACGAGGCTTTCATTGAGATGTTTCGGCAAGGGCAGCTGCACGAGAATCCCATGCACGGATGGGTCTGCGTTCAACGCCTCGATCAGCGCCAAAAGATCCGTCTCGGAGGTGTCCGCAGGGAGTTTGTGTTCAAAGGATTTCATCCCGACTTCAACGGTCTGTTTGCCTTTAGAGCGCACATAGACCTCAGAGGCCGGATCATCGCCAACGAGCACCACAGCCAGACCGGGGGTCAGCCCCTGCGCCTCTTTGAGACGGGCGACATGGGTCGTGACTTTGTCGCGCACGGAAGCGGCAAAAGCCTTACCGTCGATCAATGTGGCTGTCATGCGCTCGGCTCCTCGTGGCTTGGCCCGAGAACTTTTTCCTCGCGCGCAATCATGTCCTCGATCATCATCGCCCACATCTGCCGCGCCAAAAGCGGCTCAAACCCTTTTTCACGGGCCTCTGCCTCAACCTTGTCGAGCACATCGGTCACGCGGGCCTCAATACGGGCGGGCATCCCCTCCCCCGGCTTCAATTGGGCTGCGCGGTCGATATGGGCCTGGCGCAGGGCCAAAAGATCGACAAGCGTGCGGTCGAGACGGTCGATTTGCGCACGCAGATCAGCCATGGTCGTGATCTCGGATGGGGGTGTGAACGTCATGATGATCCTCTCGCGGGCGCTTTACCATGCTGCGCCCGCGAGGAAAAGACCAGCGTCGGTCTCAGACCTTTTGCAGCGTCATGAACAGGCGCTTGAACGGGAACCAGGCCTGGCCCGCACGGTTGATCGGATAGGCCGCATTGAGTTCCGTTTCATAGGCTTTGACGAACTCGTCTTTGCGGCCCTGTGCATCGAAATGCGACAGGTAGGGCCGCAGGTAGGTCGCCTGGGTAAAGTGGCGCACCGGGTGGCCATGAGGCGCGGTCAGCTCCTGCATATACTCGGTCATCCAGACGCGCACTTGGCCGTAGGGGGCCAGAAGACCGGCGTAGCTGCGCGGAGACAGAACGTTGGCGTTGGCATCCGTGTCCGGGAAGGCCTCCGGGTCCAGACGGGTCGCCACATCGCGCGCCAGCGCGTGAGAGGGCGCGTCATGCTGAGACGGCACCTGCATCGCGAACCAGCCGCCGGGGAGGATATGATCCAGAATACGCGGCAGAACGGTGCGGTGCTCCGGCACCCAGTTCATCGCGGCGTTGGTAAAGATCAGAGCGTTGTCCTGACCCAAATCCATGGTCGCAAGATCGCCATCGTCCACCGCATCGTAAGACCCCGTCTCCATCGCCGCCTCACGCATCGCAGGCGAGTTCTCAATGCCGTGGAGCGTGTGATCGGGAAACTGCTCTTTCAAAAGCTGCCCCACACCACCGGACCCACATCCCAGATCGAGAATCCGCCCCGCAGGCAGCTCCCCGACCGCCGCAAGCAAATCGCGGGCCGGCAGGAGGCGCAAATCGTAATATTGGGCGTAATCGGTGGGGCTCCAGTCTTTCATCAATCTTCCTCCTCAGAGCGTTAAAAAAGCCGCGCCTTTATGAGACGCGGCTTCGTATTTTCATGTAATCAGGTTGACGGTTCCGGTTCCAGCCCGCTGTCGCTTTTGGGCTTCTTTTTTGTCTTCGGAATGGCCGTCACTGAGGGCATGTCCTTTTCACCGGACCCACCGTCGTCATCGTCGGTATGCGGCGGCTCGCCGTTCATCACGCGCTTGATCTCTTCGCCGGTCAGGGTCTCATATTCAAGCAGACCCTGCGCAAGACGTTCAAAGGCCTCGGCGTTTTCTTCGATGATCTTGTAAGCCAGCGCATAGCCGTCATCGATGAAACTTTTGACCTCTTCCTCGATCAGCTCTTTGGTGTGCGCAGACACAGAGAAACCCGCCGTGTTGCCCTGATAGCCTTCGGCCGCTTCGGCGTAGTCCACGTTGCCGACCTTGTCGGACATGCCGTAGCGCATCACCATGGCGCGGGCCAATTGGCTCGCCTGTTGAATATCGCCGACGGGGCCAGAGGACACTTCGTCCGGGCCGTATTTGAAAATCTCGGCCGCCTTTCCCGCCATCGTCATCGCGATCCGCTGATGCGCCTCGTCCTTGAACATCTGGAGTTTGTCCATTTCCGGCAGGCTCATCACCATCCCAAGCGCACCACCGCGCGGAATGATCGTCGCCTTATAGACCGGATCGCATTTCGGCAATTTCATACCCACGATGGCATGGCCCGCCTCGTGATAGGCGGTTTTTTCCTTTTGCTCGTCGGTCAAAACCATGGAACGACGTTCCGCGCCCATCATCACCTTGTCCTTGGCCATCTCGAAATCGTCCATCGTCACCTGACGACGCCCGATCCGCGCGGCCATGAGCGCGGCCTCGTTCACGAGGTTGGCAAGATCCGCCCCCGAAAAGCCCGGCGTGCCGCGCGCGATGATGCGCAGGTCGACATTGGGACCAAGCGGCACTTTGCGCGCGTGGACATTGAGGATTTTCTCGCGGCCTTTGATGTCCGGGTTCGGCACGGTCACCTGACGGTCGAAACGGCCCGGGCGCAGAAGCGCGGGGTCCAACACGTCACGACGGTTGGTCGCGGCGACAATGATGATGCCTTCGTTGGCTTCAAACCCGTCCATCTCAACGAGCAACTGGTTGAGCGTCTGTTCGCGCTCGTCGTTGCCGCCGCCGTAACCGGCGCCGCGGGCGCGACCCACAGCGTCGATCTCGTCGATGAAAAGAATACAGGGCGCGTTTTTTTTCGCCTGTTCGAACATGTCGCGGACACGGCTTGCGCCGACACCCACAAACATTTCGACAAAGTCAGACCCGGAGATGGTGAAGAACGGCACACCGGCCTCACCCGCGATGGCGCGTGCGAGGAGCGTTTTACCGGTGCCCGGAGGACCAACAAGCAGAGCGCCTTTCGGGATTTTGCCACCAAGTGCCGAGAATTTCTGCGGGTTGCGCAGGAATTCCACGATCTCTTCGAGCTCTTCCTTGGCCTCATCGATACCGGCGACATCGTCAAAGGTCACGCGGCCTTGTTTCTCGGTCAAAAGTTTCGCACGCGATTTGCCAAAGCCCATCGCGCCGCCTTTGCCGCCGCCCTGCATGCGGTTCATGAAGTAAATCCACACACCGATGATCAGGAAGATCGGCAGGAAGGAGATCAGGAAGGGCATGAACCCGCTTTCTTCCTGCGGTTTGCCTTCGACGGTCACGTCCTTGGACAACAACTCGGTCACGAGATTTTCGTCACCCGGGTTGATCGTGTACTTCCGGCGGTTGTCCTGGTCGGTGAAATAAACCTTTTCCCCGTCAATATCGACGCTGCCCACGGTGCCACCGTCGACTTTGTTCATGAACTCGGAATAGGGAACGACTTCGGACGACATGGTGCTTTGATTGCCGCCAAGAACCTGGAACAGAGCCAGGACCAGCATCAACAGCACGAGCCAGAAGGCGAGATTACGCGCATTGCCCAAGGGGGATCTCCTCGAAATTTCAGGCGCGCGAAAGACCCGCGCGCTGCTTTCCCTCTAAAATAGGCATCCCTGCCCCAAGTTCAATGCGATAAAAGCGAGGTAAAGAAGGCGTTTTGGGGGTGAACGAGCCTGAGCGTGGCGGAACCAAAGCCCGCGAGCGGCGCTGACACCAAACTATCGCCGTCAAAGAGCGCAGGCGAAGCGCGCAAGACCTCTCTCGGCGGGGCTGTCTCGGGCCGTTCGCCGAGCTGCAAAAGACCGTCTTCTCCCAGCGCTCGCACCGTAAGGGATTGATCCGAAACGGTATCAATAACCCACCGCCCGTCCCAAACCTCGCCGGGGCGGGCCGTTTTGCCGACAACCGCCGCATGTTCACGCGTCAGGCGAAAGACCTCTTTGCCCCCCAAAAGCCGCACCCCATGAAGGGTCGCATCCCGCCCTCGCATCATCGCGGAGAGAAATTCCTGGAGCTTCATCCCCCGTGGGCCATAGTCCGCCGAGGCAATCCACCGCAGGGCTTGGGTCACAAGCCGGCGATTGATTTCGGGCGCGGCATCGAAAAACCGCCGCCGGTCGATGATCAAATCACCCATTTCCTCGGTCACGCACGAGAGCGCATGATCGTGAGTCGCATAGTCGAGCGCCGTGCGCACTTGGCCCAGATGATCCATCACGCGTCCGATGACATGGACATCAATGCCCAGCTCCGAAATCTCCGCCATCACGCGTCGCGCCCGCACCCGTTCAAAGGCCTCGTCCTCATTCGAGGGGTCGTCAATCCACGGCACCCGAATATCGCGAAGGTACTGACGCAGGGAAAAGCGCTCTTCCATCAAAAGAGGCCGCACCCATGTCACGCCATGCGCAGAGCGGCGGCGCTGCATCCCCGTGAGACCGTCGAGGCCGGAGGCCCGGCTCAACCGCATGAGAAAGGTTTCCGCCTGATCATCTGCTGTGTGACCCAAGGCGATGGTCGAAATGTCCTGCTCCCGCGCCCAGGTCGCCATGAGGTGATAGCGCGCTCGGCGGGCGGCGTCTTGGAGGTTGCCCTCGCCGCTATAGCCGGACCAGGTCAACGTGGTGTGTTTGATCTTGAGCCCCTGCGCGACCTCGGAGACAAATTTGGCCTCCGCTTCCGCCTCAGGGCGCAACCCATGGTTTACCGTCACGGCCTGTAGATGGATTTTCTCCTCTGCGGCCCAATCAGCCAAAAGATGCAGGAGCGCCATAGAGTCACCGCCGCCGGAGACGGCGACGGCCATACGTTTTGGTTTGTCAAAGGCAAAGGCGCTCGCCACGAAATGGCGGAGCATCGCGTGGTGCGCTGTGGGGTCATCCGTGCGCGGATCTTCCGTCGACTCTCCGGCCATGATGTCCCCTGCGTTTACTGGCACCCCAGATTTTGCGCGTCCGTCACCGCTTGGACCGCCGCGTTCGAGCCGGGGAAACGGGCGCCCACCTCGGTGAACATGACACAAGCCTTATCGGTCTGTCCGAGCTGACCAAGTGCTCCGGCGAGACGCAACAGCGCATCCGGGGCACGGTCGCCTTCGGGGCTACCTGAAAAACTATCGAGATAGGCGCGCGCGGCTTGGGTCGTTTGCCCCATGGCGGCATAGGCCTCTCCGCGCATGTAATGCGCCTCGCCGGTCAGATAGCCGCCAGTGTACGTTGCGGCAAAAGTCTCAAAGGCCTGCGCAGCCTCGGCATATTGCCCGGCTTCATAAAGCGCCTTGGCCGCATCGAAATCGCCCTGTTCGGTCATGGCAAGATCGCCGGAGCCATCCATCGGCGCCTGCGATCCGGGACCGGTGACAACGAGGTCCGTCGCTCCGCCCATCTCACCGCCCAGCGGTTTGAGCGGCGGCAGGTTCGCGATGTCGCAGCCTGCCTCAAGTTCGCAAAGACGGAAATTCAGGTCGTCCAACTGGTTGGTGCCATCGCGCACCACGCCGTTGATCCGAAATTCCAGCGCCTCGACCTTGGCGGTGAGGTTCGAGAGGGCCGCCTCCATGAGATCGACCCGCTCCAAGGTGCTCGTCCCCGCGATTTGCGTGTTCGGCGCGCCTGTCGTGGACAGTTCGCGTTTGAGCTTGGCAATCTCGACGGAAAGCACGGCGGCCTCCTGACGAATATCGGCCAAGGTCTCTGCGTCCTGCGCGTGAGCCGCCCCCATGGAGAGACCCAGCGCAATCGCCGTCGCGGCAAAAAGCGTTTTCATGACTCGCACCTTTTCTACCCTTTAGACGCCCGCACCAGCGGCCAGAACGGTGACAGCACGGCGGTTCTGGCTATAGCAGCTCTCGTCGGAACACACGGCGAGCGGGCGCTCTTTGCCGTAGGGAATTGTTTTGAGGCGGTTCGGCGAAATGCCTTGGCTGATCAGGAATTCCTGAACCGACGCCGCACGACGCGCGGAAAGCGCAAAGTTGTAATCGCGGGTGCCCTGCTCGTCGGCGTGACCTTCGATGATCGCGGTATAGGCCGGGTTATCTTTGAGCCAGCCAGCCTGACCGATCAACACCAGACGCGCCTCATCCGACAGCGTGGATTGGTCGACGGCAAAGAGGACGCGGTCCCCGATGGTCTGATTGAAATAGGCGACCGAGCGCGGATCGTTCACGGAGCCGGGCACGATCGCACCGTTGGCCCCTGCCCCCGCGCCAGCGCCCGAGCCGTCCGCGCCGAAACGCCCCGGATTGGTACAGGCGGTGAGGCCAAGGGCGGCCACAAGAAACAAAGCTTTGGTGGATTTGGACGTCAGAAAATTCGTCATGGATGTCTTCCTTTGCGTCAAACGCGGGAACTGCTCTTTTGAGGACTATAGCACCCTCCCGTGAACTTGGGGAGAGTGCCGGATGTCACGATTTATACAGCCGATGTTTCACGGCCATGCGACCCGAAGGTCATTTCATCAGGGGCGACCACGCGGGATCAGAGGCCCCGGCCATGGTCGGCACACGTTTCAGGTTTCGGCCGGTAATATCCACGGTGTAGAGCGCGCTTTCGCCGCCCGCCCCTTGGCTCTCGCGGGTGAACATGAGGACGCGACCATTGGGCGCCCAGCTCGGCCCCTCATCGAGGAAGGAGGCGGTCAGAAGACGCTCTTCGGAGCCGTCTGTGCGCATCACGCCGATGTGGAAGCGGCCTTGGTTTTGCTTGGTAAAGGCGATGAGATCGCCGCGCGGCGACCAGACCGGCGTGCCGTAGCGGCCAATACCATTCGAAATCCGCTGCGCTTCGCCGCCACCTGCGGGCATGACATAGAGCTGCTGCGTGCCGGAGCGGTCCGACTCGAACACAATCCGCGACCCATCCGGCGAAAAGCTCGGCGCGGTCTCAATCGCGGGGGTGTTGGTCAGACGCGTGATCTGGCCCGATGCAATGTCCATCCGGTATAGGTCGGTATTCGTGCCCGTGGACATGGAATAGACAATCGCCTGACCATCCGGCGAGAAACGCGGCGCAAAGGTCACGGACTCCGCAGGCACCGGCAAACGAGTCCGCGTCACCGTACCCACGTCGAGCATCATGATCTGAGGCGTGCCGTTCTCATAAGAGGTGTAGAGCACCCGGTCGCCGGTCGGAGAAAAGCGCGGCGCAAAGACGATAAAGCTGTCGTCGGTGAGATACTGGACGTTCGCCCCGTCGTAATCCATCACGGCCAAACGTTTCTTGCGGTCGTTCTTCGGGCCGGTCTGGGACACGAAGACCACGCGGCTGTCGAAATAGCCGCCCTCGCCGGTGATCCGGCTATAGACCACATCCGCCACTTTATGCGCGATCCGGCGCCAGCTGGTCGTCGAGCCGCCGAGCTGGAGACCGGAGCCGAGCGGGGCCTCGGAGTAGATGTCAAAGACCCGGAACTTGACCGAAAGCGCGCCATTCGCGTCCATCGACACAGCACCGGTCACAAGCCCCTGCGCATTGATCGCTTTCCAGTCCGTGTAGGAGACGGGCGCGTTAAAGTTGGTGACCTGCGAAATATAGGCGTCCGGCGATATTTCGCGGAAAAGGCCGGAGCCGACCAAATCCTGTGAAATCACATCGGAAATCTGTTTCGCGAATTCCGCGGCCTGCGGCGTCTCGGCGATGAAATCCGGGATCGCGAGCGGCAGGGGTTCAATGACCCCGCGCGTAATATCGAGTTTGAGCGGCCCCGGATCCTGCGCCGCAGCGGGCGCGCTCAGCCCAAGGCTCAGAGCGGCGGCAAAAGCACAGGCTAGTGTCGTCAGGCGTTTCATTTATACCTCATCTGTTCGGGATCGAACCTCAGTTCGATATTTCGCCAATGGGCGTATTTGTCCACGGGCAATGGAAAACCACTCTGGCCGCAGCGGATAATCGCTCGCCGCGCAACGGCAAATGCCTGTTCCGCAGACGCTTGTGATCCACCTTCAAAGCCAAGCAACTTGATCGAGCCGACTTGCGGCGTGCCGTCTTCGTTCATGTCCATGCCGACCCGGATGATCGTGCGCATGGCTTCTGTCGACATCGACCCCACGTTCCAGCATTGCGACACCGCCACGCGCATGCCCTCGCGCTCACCTGCGGTGAGCGGCGGACCGACCGGGCGTTCGGGCGCGGCGGGCGCACCCGTGGCCTCGGCGGCAAGTGCAGCGGCAGCGGCGGCGGCAGCCTCGGCCACCGCATCCGCCGCATCCGTTTGCGGCGCAGGATCGCGAGTCGGCTCCGGCGCTTTGGGCGTCTCGCGCGCCTCAGCCGCCTGTTGCGCCAAATTCGCCGGGCGCGATTTCGGGCGCGGAGAGGACGACATACCAGAGGGCGTCTCCGCCTCTGTCACGATCTCGGTTGTCGTCTCTTGGGGCGCGGCCTCTTCGACCGGCTCCTCGACGACCTCCGGGGCCTCAGACTCCTCGGTCGCCGCTTGTTGCGGGGCCTCGGAAATCTCCGGCTGTGGCTCAGGCGATGTGATGTTCTGATCGGCAATCCGTGGCACCGGGCGCGGTGTCGGCGGCGTATCCGCGCGGTCCGGCAAGCCAGCGCCCGGATCTTCGAGCGAAATCTCCGGTTCCGGCTGCGGCTCCGGCGGGGTCGGCGTCACGGGGGACGGCACCTCGACCGGCGGCTCCGGGACGGGATCGGGTTCGGGCGTGGGTTCCGGGGTGGGTTCCGGTTGCGGCGCGGGCTCGGACGGCACCACGTCTTTCGGCAACTCGCTTTCCGGTGCGGTCACGACGGGCGCGACATCGAAGTCCTCCGGCGCGGTCGAGCGCTCGACCAGCGCGGCATATTCGCTCTCGGAAATCAGGGCGACTTCCTGCACGGACACCTCAGACGGCGTATCCGGCCGGAGGAACAATCCGCCGAACAGCGCATAGGCAATCAGACCCAAATGGCCCGCCGCAGAGATATATTGGCCCGTGTTCACGTGAACCCTCTGTTGATCTCTGTGTGACCGTTAATTTCCAGAGCCATCAAGGCGCGGACCGCCCTGCTCTGTCACAAGCCCGATGGAGCGGAAGCCGCCCGCATTGAGCGCGCCCATGACCTGCGCCACGCGCTCATAGGTCACGGCGCCATCGGCCCTGAGGAAAATCTTGTCGTCATTGCGCTCGGCTGCGATGGCCTGAAGCTTGGTCACGAGATCGCCCTCGGGTGTCTCGTTCTCCATCAAAAGCACCTGACCATCCGCGGTGAGCGTGATGGTAAGCGGCTCCTCTTCCTCCTGCGGCAGGGCCGTCGCCGCCGTTTCCGGCAGCTCGACGGGCACGCCCACGGTCATCATCGGCGCGGCCACCATGAAAATGATCAGGAGCACCAACATCACATCGACAAACGGCGTGACGTTGATCTCGCTCATCGCGGCGGGGCGACGGCGACGCCCTCTGCGACCGCCTCCGCCCGATTTCTGAACCACACCCGCGCCCATATCAGCTATCCAGCTCGCGCGAGAGAATGGTGGCGAATTCGTCCGCAAAGGCCTCGTAACCGCCAAGGATACGGTCACTGTCCGCGTTCAGCTTATTGTAGAAAATCACGGCAGGAATAGCGGCCAAAAGGCCAAGTGCGGTGGCCAAAAGCGCCTCCGCAATCCCCGGCGCCACAACGGCGAGGTTGGTGGATTGGGCCATGGCGATGTCTTCAAACGCGGTCTTGATCCCCCAGACCGTGCCAAAGAGACCGATGAACGGCCCGGTGGAGCCAACGGTCGCGAGGAACGAAAGACCTTTGGTCATGTCTTCGCTCTCTTTGGCGATGGCTACATCCATCGACCGGTCGATCCGCGACTGCGCGCCCGCGATCAACCCGCCATCGGCACGATGCGAGCGCCGCCATTCCGTCATCCCGGCGGCGAACACCCTCTCGGGCGCGGTCATGGGATTGCCCTGCATCTGCTCGTAAAGTTCGTCGAGCGGCTCGCCCGACCAGAACGCCTGATCAAAGGCCTCCGCGTTCACACGGGCCTTTTTAAAGGAAATGAATTTCTGGATGATGATCGACCATGACCAAAACGAGGCCACGATCAGCATCAGCATCACGATTTTCACGGTGAAAGTTGCGCGCATGAACAGCGCGAGCAAGGAGAAGTCGATCTCCTGCGCCATGCCAAGGGTTGTCTGGTCCATAAACCTGCTCTTTAATCTCGCCAACGGGCCGTGTTTTCACAGCTCTCATTACCCCAAGATTTACCTCAATCTCAGGGGACAGGCCAACACTAACCTGTGAGGGTCGTGTGAAAATGGGGAATTTGGGCGGTTTCAGTGCAAATTTCGGCGGAGAACTGCCGGAACGCGCGTCGAATGGCCTGTTTCGGTCATGGCAACGATGGTCACCTTGGCCTCGAACAGCACGGTTTCGTCCCGTTTGACCACCTGATCGAGCACGATGCGCGCGCCGCCAAGCGTATCGAGCGTGGTTTCCACGACCAAATCCTCATCGAATCTCGCAGGCGACAGATAGTCCGCCTCGACTTTCCGTACGGCGAACACGATCCCCTCCTCCTCTTTCAGCTTTCGCTGATCAACGCCGAGGTCGCGCACCCATTCCGTGCGGGCGCGCTCGATGAATTTAAGGTAATTGGCATAATAGACGATGCCGCCATAATCAGTGTCTTCGTAATAGATATGAACGGGAAATTTATGGGTCATGTCTCAAACTGCCTTTTGTCTGCCGGGCGGAGCCTAAGGGGTCAGAGGATAGCTCGCAAGGGTCTCATATTGCGCGCCCGAGGCCGTGAGGGTCGAGCCAACCAGCTCCATCTCGACGGGGCGAAACACCGGCCAAGTCATGCCCCCTTCATGCGCCAAAAGATGTTCAAGCTCCTGCCGCTCTCCAATCGCCAACCGATTGAAACGGCGCAGTGAGATGTGGGGCCGAAACCTCTCGTGAGACAGGATGATCCCCGCTTGGCGTGCCGCTTGGCGCACCTTGCGCCGCAGCTCGCCGAGCGCGTCGTTGAGCGGAACAGACGCAAAGAGCAACCGGGGTTTGTCTCCTCCGAACAGATCGAGCCCGTCTATGGCAATGTTAGGCGCCTTGAGCATCATAGCGCCAAGCGTCTCATGCAGCTCTTCGAGCACCTCCTCAGGCTGATCATCTAGAAACGCCAGAGTGATATGCATGTTCTCGGCAGGCACAGCCCGGCCAAAACGCAGCCCCGCCGCGATCTGTTCAAGCAGGTCTGTTAGGTCGTGCGGCAGAGGGAGGCCGATGAAGGCTCTCACCCCGCAATCACCCGCGCGTAGAGTCTGAGCGCATGGGAGGCATCCCGCGCCGCATTGGGCAGCATCGGGTCGTAAGCCGCGCGCAGCACATTTGCCACATCCGGGCGCACCACCGTGCCCTCAGAGGTCTCGGCCAGCGGGCTGTCTTGGGTAAACTCCACGTCCGACCACAAAAGCATCGCCTGCACCGCCTGGCTCAGCGCGATCACCTCGGCGGGCACCTCATCCATCGCGCCGCCCATGCGCACAAACGTAAAACATGCCTTGATCGCGCCTTGGTCATCGAACCGGAACGCCCGGTATTGATGCGCGCCGCGCTCCTGGAGTGTCGCCACTCGCGCTTCTAGGTCGGGGATCAGATCGCCCATATGCGGCACGTCCAAAAGCTCCGCCCAGTCAGAGAGGAAGAACACCATGAGGTTCGTGCCCAATTCCGGGTCCATCTCCTCGATGCGATGCCCGGCGATGGCGACGCAGGCCTCGATCGCGGATTTCACCGTCACCAGGGTCTCGTCCTCGACACCAAACACCACGGGCGCAATCGGTCGCCCCCAGCGCGCAAAGACGTAATCGCCATTCGAGCGGGTGAAAAACTCTTCGATCCGGTCCGGGGTGATGTCCGTCATCTGGCAACCTTTCTTCTTTCGTCGCCCCTTTTGCGGCAGCTTGGCTTGCGCTTCAAGCCCCGCACCGCATAAGTTGGCGCAAAGCATCACGAGGCGCATCATGAGCAAGACGATCTACATCCTGAACGGTCCCAACCTGAACCTTCTCGGCAAACGCCAGCCGGAGATTTACGGCGCCGACACGCTCGAAGATGTCGAGGCGCTCTGTGCGACTGAGGCCGCAACCCATGATCTCGACATCGTCTTTGCGCAGTCGAACCATGAGGGCGAGATCATCGAGTTGATTCATGAGGCCCGCGACAAAGCCGCTGGCATCGTCATCAACCCTGCGGCCTACACGCATACCTCGGTGGCCATCCTCGATGCGCTCAACACCTTTGAAGGCCCGGTGATCGAGGTGCATATCTCACAGGTCCACAAACGCGAAGCCTTCCGCCACCACTCCTATGTCTCCATGCGCGCGGATGCGGTCATGGCGGGCTTTGGCGTGAATGGTTACAAACTCGCGGTCACCCAGATGGGGCACCTCTTGGGCTAAACGCCCCCACTTTTCCGTGGTTTAAATACTCACTTCCCGAACAGGTCGGACTGTTCCGGCGCTTTTGGGGCATCTAGCCCCAGATGCTTCCACGACTTCTGCGTCAACATCCGCCCGCGCGGGGTGCGTTGGATCAAGCCCTGCTGCAAAAGATAGGGCTCGATCACATCCTCAATCGCATCACGGGACTCGGAGAGCGCCGCCGCGAGTGTTTCCACCCCCACAGGCCCCCCACCGTAATTCTCCGCAATCATCCCGAGGTATCGCCTGTCAGCCCCATCAAGGCCCAAAAGGTCCACACCCAAACGCGTCAGCGCCCCGTCGGCCAGAGATTTGGTAATCCGCCCGTCGCCCTCGACCACGGCGAAATCCACCACCCGGCGCAGAAGCCGCCCAGCGATCCGCGGCGTGCCGCGCGCCCGTTTCGCGATCTCATGCGCACCGTCCGGGTCCGCAGGCACACCCAACAAACGCGCGCCTCGGGTGACGATCTCATGCAGCTCTTCTGTCGTGTAGAACTGCAACCGCGTCGGGATGCCGAAACGGTCGCGCAAAGGCGTAGTCAAAAGCCCAAGCCGCGTGGTCGCCCCCACGAGCGTAAAGGGCTGCAACTCGATCCGCACGGTGCGCGCGGCGGGGCCTTCTCCGATCACCAAATCGAGCTCGAAATCCTCCATCGCCGGGTAGAGCACCTCTTCGACCACCGGGTTCATCCGGTGAATCTCGTCGATGAACAACACATCGCGGGCCTCTAAATTGGTCAGGATCGCCGCCAGATCGCCGGCTTTCGCCAGAACCGGCCCGGAGGTCATTTTGAAATTCACGCCCAACTCACGCGCCATGATTTGTGCCAGCGTGGTTTTGCCCAAGCCCGGCGGGCCATGGAACAGCACATGGTCCATCGCCTCTTCGCGCATCTTGGCGCTCTCGATGAACACGCGTAGATTGGCGCGGGCTTCCTGTTGGCCGATGAATTCCTCAAGCGCCTGCGGGCGCAGGGCACGGTCGGCATCCTGCGGCTGGCGCTCCGGGCGCAGAGTGGGGTCTGGCTGATCCATCGGTTACCCTTTCGGCGCAAGCAGGCGCAGCGCGGCTTTGATCAGGGTGGAGGTGTCCGCCTCCGGCGCGTCCTGGGCGGATTGCGCCACGGCCTGCGCCGCGTCAGAGGGAGAATAGCCGAGGTTTTGCAGCGCGGACAGTGCTTCGGCTTCTGCGCTCGCATTGGCTTTGGTGGGCGCTTTCTTCGGCGTGGGTTTCGCCGCTGGCGCATCGCTTTCGATCACCTCGACCGTCTCCGGCGCTTCCAAAGCCTCCGACAATTTGCCGCCCATCGACATCACCGTCGGCGCCTTGTCTTTCAACTCATTGACCACCCGCTGCGCGATCTTCGGGCCGACCCCCGGCGCGGCCTTGACCGCCGTCCAGTCGCCCAGCGCAATCGCGCGGCCCGTGGCCTCCGGCCCCAATGTGCCGAGGATCGCCATGGCGGCTTTGGACCCGATGCCTTGCACGGAGATCAACAGGCGATACCATTCCTTTTCCAACAAGGACGTGAAGCCGAAAAGTTGCAGGTTGGTCTCCTGCACCAGCATATCGGTGTAAAGCGCCACAGGTGCGCCGCGCCCCGGTAGGGACATCCGCGTGCGCTCGGAAATATAGACGATATAGCCGACCCCGCGCACGTCGATCAGAACGTGATCCGTGCCGATATAGTCGATGACACCCGTAAGTTTGCCGATCATGAAGCGGCCTTTCTGAGCGCGTCTTGCAGCCGCGAGGAAGATTGCGCGTGATAGGAGTGCGTGATCGCGATAGCCAAGGCGTCGACCGCGTCGGGGCCTTCGAGTTTCGCGCCCGGCAATTGCAGCTTGATCATATGTTCGACCTGTTGCTTGGCGGCGTGGCCGACGCCGACGACGGTCTTTTTCACCGCGTTGGGGGCGTATTCGCCGATGGAAATGCCTGCCCGCGCCGGGACCAAGAGCGCGACAGAGCGCGCTTGTCCGAGTTTGAGCGTCGCAACGGCGTCCTTGTTGACAAAGGTCTGCTCAACGGCGGCGCTGTCGGGGCGGTAGGTCTCGACAATGGCGGTGAGCTGATCGAAGAGCGACAAAAGCCGCGTGGCGAGATCGTCGGAAGAGGCCGAGCGGCAGATGCCGTTGGCGACATGGCTGATACGGGGCCCCGCGACATCAATGATGCCCCAGCCCATATTGCGCAGCCCGGGGTCGATGCCCATCACACGCATGGTCTCACCTGCTCGTTTTATTCGTTACGAATGAGTTAGCACGAAACGAGAACATTTGCCAAGGCTGGTTT
>CAXPTW010000016.1:0-15285 GCA_964220165.1 Abyssibacter sp. | reverse complement strand
CGACGCTCTTCCGATCTGCAAGAATTTCGGGCCGGAGCATAAGGGCCGGTCCGGCATGACGGGACGGGCGAAGATCAATCAAGCCCTGCTCGACACGTTCAACATCACCTTGCCCGACGACATGCTGCGTGGGGAGGCGGAGGGTGCCCTGACCGTCGATCTGGTCAAAGGCGCGCCGCCGCAGTTCACCTTGACCTCTGATCTGGTGGGGGCGCGGCTGAGCTTGTCTGCGCTCGGTTGGTCCAAGGCGACCGGCACGCGCGGCAGTTTCGAGATCAGCGGCACGGCGGGGCCAAGCCCGACGGTCGACAGCCTGTCTCTTCAGGCGGCGGGGCTGACGGCGACGGGCGGGCGCGTGGCCCTGGACAATGGCGCGTTCCAATCGCTGCGGTTCGACCGTTTCACGCTCTTTGACTGGATCGACGTGCCTGTGACGATTGCGAGCCAAGGGGCGGGACGGCCCGTGCGGATCGCGGTCACCGGCGGGCGCATCGACCTCACGCGGAGCACCTTTGGCTCCGGCGGGGGGAGCGCGACGGTGCCGATTGATGTCGCGCTCGACCGGCTGACCTTTGCCGGGTCGCAAGACCTGCGCGGCGTGTCCGCCTCGCTGGCGGCGGGACCGTCGGGCGTGTCGGGTCAGTTCCGCGGCAGCCTCAATGGCAAGGCGGGCGTGACGGGCACGGTGGAGCCGGGCCGCTATGGTCCCGGCATCACGGTGACTTCGGCCTCGGCGGGGGCGGTGGTCTCCGCCTCGGGGGTGCTGCAGGAGGCGACGGGCGGCGCGCTGTCATTGCGCCTCACCGCCTTGCCCGAAGACGGGGCCTATGAAGGACGGCTGGAGATCGACAACCTGCGGGTGCGCTCCGCGCCTGCGCTCGCTGAGCTGTTGTCCGCCGTCTCTGTCGTGGGGCTTTTGGACCAGATGGCGTCGGGCGGCGGCATTCTGTTTAGCTCGATCCGAGGCGATCTGACGCTCCGCCCCGGGCGCCTGACGCTTCGCAAGGGCACGGCGGAGGGGCCGTCGCTTGGCATTACCATGGAAGGTCTCTATGACAGCGGCGCGGGCACGATTGATATGCAGGGGGTCATTTCCCCGGTCTATTTCATCAACGCCCTAGGGCAGGTCGTGGCGCGCAAGGGCGAGGGGCTCTTTGGGTTCAACTACACGCTCCGGGGACCGGCGAAAGATCCGTCCATCGGGGTGAATCCGCTCTCCCTCCTGACGCCCGGCGCGTTGCGGGATATTTTCCGGGGCCGTCCCGCGGGGGATGATCCAACGCGCGATCCCGCGAGTACTGAAGACGAATAATTCTGACGCGCTTTTGAGAGGCGCAGGCAGACCAAAGAGACAAGACGCATGAAACTCTCCGATTTCGATTTCGATCTCCCAGACGAACTCATCGCCACGCGCCCCGCCAAACCGCGCTCCTCCGCGCGGCTGTTGGTGGCCACACCGGACGCGCTCTATGATCGGCATGTGACCGACCTTTTGGACTGGCTTGAGCCGGGGGATCGGCTGGTTCTCAATGACACAAAGGTGTTGCCCGCGCGTCTGACGGGCAAACGCGGCCGCGACACGGCGCAGGGCTATCAAGAGGCGAAGATCGAGGTCACGCTTTTGGAGCCGCAGGCCGAAGGCGGCGTCTGGCGCGCGCTGATCAAGCCGCTGAAAAAGGTGAAAGAGGGGGAGGTGATCCGGTTCTCCGACGATCTCTCCGCCACTTTGACGGCCAAGGAAGAGGGCGCAGCCTATGTCGCCTTTAACCTCACCGGTGAGGATTTCGACCGCGCGCTCGCGGAGGCCGGCTCCATGCCGCTCCCGCCCTATATCGAGGCCAAGCGCAAGGCCGACGCCCAAGACAAGGAAGATTATCAAACCGTCTGGGCGCGCAATCTTGGCGCGGTGGCGGCCCCGACCGCCTCGCTGCATTTCGATGAACCGCTCTTGGCGGCGCTGCGCGAGAAAGGCGTGGAGTTTACCCATGTGACACTTCATGTCGGAGCGGGGACGTTCCTGCCGGTCAAGGTCGACAATGTGGACGATCACAAGATGCACGCCGAATGGGGCGAGGTCTCTGAAGGCGCGGCCATGGAGATCAACACCACCAAACAGCGCGGCGGCCGGGTGATCCCCGTCGGCACCACCGCGTTGCGGCTGATCGAGAGCGCCGCGCCGCAGGCAGGGGTGATCGCGCCCTTCCTTGGCGAGACCGATATTTTCATCAAACCGGGGTTTCAGTTTCGCGTCGCCGATGGACTCATTACCAATTTCCACCTGCCGAAATCCACGCTTTTGATGCTGGTCTCGGCGCTTATGGGGGTGGAGCGGATGCGGGAGGTCTATGACCACGCCGTCGCGGAGAAATACCGGTTTTTCTCCTATGGAGATTCCTCTCTCCTGCTTCCGTAATCGCGCGCGCATCTCCCGAAGACGCTGGGTCGCTCCATGCGATCTGTCCCGGTTTTCCTTTCGCTACGGGATCGAATCTGGCACAGCATCGTCATGAATAACGTCCTGCGCACAACATCCCCGCTTCTTCTCGGAATTATGCTCCTGATGATCGGCAACGGTCTTCAAGGGACGCTTTTGGGCGTTCGGGCCGTGTCCGAAGGGTTCTCGACTCTCGAAATTTCCATCGTCATGTCCGGCTATTTCGCGGGGTTTCTGGGCGGGTCTCAGGCCGCGCCGATCCTGATCCGTCGGGTCGGCCATGTCCGGGTCTTTGCGGCGCTCGCCTCCTTTATCTCGGCGGCTTTGGTGCTCTTCCCGGTGGTCGCGAACCCCTGGGCCTGGACCGTGTTGCGCATTCTCTTGGGCTTTTGTTTCTCGGGCGTCTACGTGACCGCGGAAAGCTGGCTCAACAACTCCACCTCGAACGCGCAGCGGGGCAAGGTGCTCTCCGCCTATATGTTGGTGCAAACGGTTGGCATCATCGCCGCGCAGTGGATTTTGTCTCAGGGCGATCCCTCGGGCTATGTGCTCTTCATCATCCCCTCCGTGCTCGTGTCGATCTCCTTCGCGCCGATCCTGTTGTCGATCACGCCGACCCCGGCCTTTGACACGACCAAGCCGATGACGCTCCGGCAGCTGTTCAAAGCGTCGCCTCTGGGCTGTGTCGGCATGTTCCTCATGGGCGGGGTCTTTGCCTCTCAGATGGCTATGGCCGCAGTTTACGGTGGGCAGGCCGACTTTACCCTCGGCCAAATCTCCGGCTTCGTCGCCGCGATCTACCTCGGGGCGTTGGTGTTCCAATTGCCGATTGGCTGGATTTCCGATCACTCGGATCGCCGTCTGGTGATTTTGGGCTCTGCGGCCGTGGGGGCTGTCGCCTGTCTCGTCGGGAGCCTCTTTGCCGGGATCTATCCGCTTGTGTTGCTCGCGGGCTTTGTCGCGGGGGGCATGGCGAGCCCGCTTTATTCCCTCCTGATCGCGCATACCAACGATTACCTGGAGCCCGAAGACATGGCCGCCTCCTCTGGCGGATTGATTTTCATCAACGGGGTGGGGGCCGTGGGCGGCCCTCTGATCGCCGGTTGGATGATGACCGCCACCGGGCCGCGTGGGTATTGGATTTTCCAGCTCGGCCTCTTGGGCGGGCTTGCGCTCTACGCCCTCTGGCGGACCACGCGCCGTCCCTCTGTGTCTGTCGAAGACAGCTCGTCTTATGTGGCCGTGATGCCTTCGACCACACCTTTGGCCGCAGAATTGGCGCAAGAAGTGGCCAACGATTTGGCCGAAGAGGCGCAGGAACTGGCGCAGGAAACGACACAAGATGTTGCAAATGGCGCAGAAGAAGGCGCCAAAACGTCTCATTGACGGTGCATATGCGCAACATGTGCTAATGTGACCTTAGGGCGCAGATAATTAACTTGCGCGTTTTCAGGCTGTTTGTAACGCTTGTGTAAATATTTGCCGTCCAAAGGAGCGAAACGATGGCACACGCACAGGCAGCACAGAAAACCCCGGAAGACATTCTGGCCTTTTGGCTCGATGACCTGTCCCCGGAGCAATGGTATGTGGCCGACGACGCCCTCGACCAGCGCATTCGCGATGAGTTCATGCCGACTTGGGAACAGGCGCAAGAGGGGGGATATTCGCTCTGGCTCACCTATCCCACCGGGGCGCTCGCCTATATCATCCTGATGGACCAGATGCCGCGCAACATGTTCCGCGGTGAGGGCAAAGCGTTTTCCTCTGACATGGCGGCCCGCGCGGCGACCAAGGCGGCGATCGACAAGGGCTGGGATCTGCGGATCGACGCCCCGGCGCGCCAGTTCTTTTACCTGCCTCTGATGCATTCTGAGAGCCTCACCGATCAGGAGCGCTGCGTGCGCCTCATGTGTGAGCGTCTCCCCGATCTGGAGAGCAACCTCAAACACGCCAAGGCGCATCGCGAAATCATTCGCCTCTTTGGCCGCTTCCCCTATCGCAACGAGGCCCTGTCCCGGTCGACCACGGCCCCCGAGGCCGCGTTTTTGACCGGCGGAGGCTATGCCACGGTGCTCAACGGTCTGGAGACCGTGCAGGCCGCCTGAGCCTCTCATTTCAATGACATGACGAGGCACCCGTCGCTTGACCGAGCGGCGGGTGCTTCTACGTTTGAGTCTAAGGAATGCGCCGGATGTCGGTCTCCCCCTGTACAGAGCGGGGCCAACGTGGTGATCTATGCATAGGGCGGAGGAGCTATGCGTCTGGTGGGACGCGGCATTTCAAACGTGCAAAGCAAGTTTCGTTGCTCCGAATTCCAATTTAGTTTAACGTCAAACTAATTTTTTGATCTGGGAGGACCCAATGGCAGAAACTACCTTCGACCTTATCGTGATCGGCGCTGGCCCCGGGGGCTATGTGGCCGCGATCCGGGCGGCGCAGTTGGGGCTCAATGTGGCCTGTGTTGAGCGCGAAAATCTGGGCGGGATTTGTCTGAACTGGGGCTGTATCCCGACGAAGGCGTTGCTGCGGTCTGCCGAGGTCTATCACCAGATGCACCGCGCCAAGGAATTCGGCTTGTCGGCGGGCGACATCGGGTTTGATCTCGATGCCATCGTCAAACGCTCGCGCGGCGTGTCGGCGCAGATGAACGCCGGGATCAAGGGCCTGTTCAAAAAGAACAAAGTGACCTCTGTCATGGGCGAGGCGAAGATCGCCGCCAAGGGTAAGGTCGTCGTCAAAACCGACAAGGGCGAGGAAACCCTCACCGCCAAGAACATCATCGTCGCCACGGGCGCACGGGCGCGCGAGCTGCCGGGCCTTGAAGCCGACGGCGATCTCGTCTGGACCTACCGCCACGCGCTGGTGCCGAGCCGGATGCCGAAAAAGCTCCTGGTCATCGGGTCGGGCGCGATCGGGATCGAATTCGCGAGCTTCTACAACACCTTGGGTGCCGACACGACGGTCGTCGAGGTGATGGACCGCGTGCTGCCGGTCGAGGACAAAGACATCTCCGCCTTCGCCAAAAAACAGTTCGAAAAGCAGGGGATGAAGATCCTGCAAAAGACCACGGTCAAACAACTCGACCGCGCCAAAGGCAAGGTCACCGCGCATTTCGAAGCGGGCGGCAAGGTCACGACCGAGGAGTTCGACACGGTCATCTCCGCCGTCGGCATTGTTGGCAACGTCGAGGGCATCGGCCTTGAGGAGCTGGGCGTGAAAATCGACCGCACCCACGTCGTGACGGACGAATATTGCCGCACCGGCGTCGAGGGCGTCTTTGCCATCGGCGATATCGCGGGCGCACCGTGGCTCGCGCACAAGGCGTCGCACGAAGGCGTCATGGTGGCCGAGCTGATCGCGGGCGAAAAGGTCCACCCGATCAAGCCGAACTCCATCGCCGGCTGCACCTATTGCCACCCGCAGGTGGCCTCCGTGGGCCTCACCGAGGACAAGGCGAAAGAGGCGGGCTACAAGATCAAAGTCGGAAAATTCCCCTTTATCGGTAACGGGAAAGCCGTCGCCATGGGCGAGGCCGAGGGCCTTGTGAAAACCATTTTCGACGAGAAAACCGGCGAACTTCTGGGCGCCCATATGGTCGGCGCGGAAGTCACGGAAATGATCCAGGGCTACGTCATCGGCCGCCAGTTGGAGACGACGGAAGAAGACCTCATGCACACCGTCTTCCCGCACCCGACCATGTCCGAAATGATGCACGAGTCGGTCCTCGCCGCTTATGGTAAGGCCTTGCATATTTAACGTGGATCTTTGGCCTGTCAGACGACAGGTCAGAGAGAGATTTCAAAGAGCGGCCCCGTCAAACCGGGGCCGCTTTTGCGCACAGGCAGGGGCGATGATGTATCAATCTGTGTGATGGGTGAGATTATCTGCGCCCCTCTTGTGCAGAAATGTGGGGCATGTATTCTGACCCACATGACGGATTGGGATTCTCTGAGATATATCTTGGCAGTGGCACGCGAAGGCGGGCTTTCTGGGGCTGCGCGCGTGCTGGGTGTGAACCACGCCACCGTCTCGCGGCAATTGGCAAAGGCCGAGGAGACGGCAGGCGTGCGGTTTTTCACGCGACTGGCGTCGGGCCTTCAGGCCACAGAGGCCGGTCAGGTGGCCATCGCCCATGCTGAAGAGGTCGAAGCGCGGATGGTTGCGCTCGATATGGCCTTGGCTGCGCGCGACGAGACCGAGCAGGGTGAGTTGAAAATCACCACGCCGCCGCTTTTGGCGGGCGATCACTTTGCCGAGGACATCAAGGAATTCAAACGCCTGCACCCGGGGATCGACGTGCATCTTTTGGGCGCGACCGAGGTGTTGAACCTGCACCGCCGCGAGGCGGATGTGGCGATCCGTGTCACCCAGTCGCCGGAGGAAAGCCTCTGGGGCCGGATGGTGACGCGCCAGCGCGCCGGGTGGTTTGCTTCGCCCGACTTCGTCGAGAAATATCAAGACGTTCTGTCCCGCAAAGACACTGAGACCGCATTGCCCTATATCGCCTTTTCGGCCTGGGCCTCGGCCTCTCCCGGGGGGCTGTTCACTGATCTGCCGCCCTGCAAGGTCGCGATCAAGACGGATGACATGGTCTCCGCCATGGCGCTTGCGCGAAAAGGCGTCGGTATGGTGCGGACCTCCAACCTTTTGGGCGAAACCGATCCGGGGCTGATCCGTGTGCCGGGGATTTCCCTGTCCGATCACACGCCGATTTGGGTGCTGACCCACCCGGACCTGCGCCATGTGCCGCGCGTGACCGAGTTTATGCGCTTTATCGCGGGCCGTTTTACGGCGCGTCGCGGTCTTTACATGGGGCCGGATGAGGATTCCTCAGACACGGCGACGCGCTCGGATGGGGCCAAGCTTGAGGGCACGGTCTCCGAGGCGGCTGAGTAAGTTTAGCGGTAAACCATATGAGATGAGAAAAGGGCGCCCCGTGAGGCGCCCTCTTTTTTGTCGTGATGTCATGCCGTTATTGCACGTTGTGAAGCTCACCGCCGCCCGACACCCAGTTGTGCAGCCCGCCAAGGTTTTCCACATCCGTATGGCCAAGCCGTTTCAACAGGTTCACACCACTCGAAGAGCGCGCACCAGAGGCGCAATAGAGCACTTTCTTGGTCGCGGTGTCTTTCATCTCCGGCAGGCAGTCCGGCGACGAGGGGTCGCAGAGCCGTTGCAGGTCCGGGAGCGGCGCGTGGATCGCACCGACGGCGGTACCGGACATATGAAGCTCCATCTTGTCGCGCACATCCACGAGCACGGTCGTGCCCGCCGCCAGCCCGGCCTTGACCTCGTCGACGGAGATTTTCGGGCCACCACCAAACAATCCGAACATTGTTGTTTTCCTTATGCAGTCAGAGTCTTTTGTTGCCCTCATCCATAGTCTCCCGCGCGGCAGGCGTCTGTGATCAAGTCACCCAAAGCGGGCCGTGGGGCGGGTGCGCCTGGGGTGAGGCTGAAAAAACATGCAGGAAGTGTGCGAGTTCTTGGTATGTTCTCACTTTCCTGTTGGATCGTCCGGCATCCTCGCCTAGATATGAGGGCGATTAACTTTTGTGGGTGGGCCATGGCCGAGTTGAAATTTATTGAGGTGCGCGGCGCGCGCGAACATAACCTCAAGGGCGTGGATGTGGACATCCCGCGCGACGAATTGGTGGTGATTACCGGGCTGTCTGGCTCTGGCAAGTCCTCTCTGGCCTTTGACACGATCTATGCCGAGGGCCAGCGCCGCTATGTCGAAAGCCTTTCGGCCTACGCGCGCCAATTCCTTGATATGATGGGCAAACCGGACGTGGATCACATTTCCGGCCTGTCGCCCGCGATCTCGATTGAACAAAAGACCACGTCGAAAAACCCGCGTTCGACCGTGGGCACGGTGACGGAGATTTACGACTATCTCCGCCTGTTGTTTGCCCGCGCAGGCACGCCCTATAGCCCCGCCACCGGCGAGCCGATCGAGGCGCAGCAGGTGCAGGACATGGTCGACATCACCATGCGGCTGGAGGAGGGCACGCGCGGATACCTTCTGGCCCCCATCGTGCGCGACCGGAAAGGCGAATATCGCAAGGAATTCCTTGAGTTGCGCAAGCAAGGGTTTCAGCGCGTCAAGGTGAATGGTGAATTCTATGACCTCGACGAGCCGCCCACGCTCGACAAGAAATTCCGCCATAACATCGACGTGGTGGTGGACCGGATCGTGGTGCGCGAAGGTTTGGAAACCCGGCTGGCGGACAGTTTGCGCACGGCGCTCGATCTCGCCGACGGGATCGCGATTTTGGAGACCGCGCCGCGGGAGGGTGAGGGCGATCCTGAGCGGATCACCTTTTCCGAGAACTTCGCCTGTCCTGTGTCCGGGTTCACGATTCCAGAGATCGAACCGCGTCTGTTTTCCTTCAACGCGCCCTTCGGGGCCTGCCCGCATTGTGATGGTTTAGGGGTTGAACTATTCTTTGACGAACGCCTCGTGGTGCCCGATGCGGCGCTCAAAATCGCCGATGGGGCCATCGCGCCCTGGCGCAAAGGCAAGACGCCCTATTTCCTCCAGACCATCGAAGCGCTCGCCAAACATTACGGCTTCAAATCCTCGACCCCGTGGAAAAAGCTCCCGGCGAAGGTACAAAACGTATTTCTTTACGGCTCCGGCGAGGAGGAGATCAAATTCCGCTATGACGACGGTGGGCGGGTTTACGAGATCGAGCGCAGCTTTGAGGGCGTGATCCCCAACATGGAGCGCCGTTATCGCGAGACGGATTCCAACTGGGTCCGCGAAGAGTTTGAGCGCTATCAGAACAACCGCCCCTGTGGTCACTGTGAGGGCTATCGCCTGCGCGAAGAGGCGCTGGCCGTGAAGATCGACAAACATCACGTCGGGCAGGTGGTGGAGAAATCCATCAAAGAGGCCTACCAGTGGATCGACGGGGTGATGGACACGCTCTCCCCGCAGAAACAGGAGATCGCCCGCGCCATCGTGAAGGAAATTCGCGAACGCTTGGGCTTCCTCAATAACGTCGGCCTCGAATACCTGACCATGAGCCGGAACGCGGGCACGCTGTCGGGCGGGGAGAGCCAGCGTATTCGCCTCGCCTCGCAAATCGGGTCGGGGCTTCAAGGTGTGCTCTACGTGCTCGACGAGCCGTCCATCGGTCTGCACCAGCGCGACAACGACCGCCTCATCGGCACGCTCAAAAACCTCCGAGATCAGGGCAACACGGTGATCGTGGTCGAGCATGACGAGGATATGATCCGCGAAAGCGATTACGTCTTTGACCTCGGCCCCGGCGCGGGCGTCCACGGCGGTGTGGTCGTCGCCAAAGGTACGCCGGGAGAGATCGAGGCGGACCCTGCGTCGATCACCGGGCAATATCTTTCCGGGACACGCGAGATTGCCGTGCCCGCCGAACGCCGCAAGGGCAATGGCAAGAAACTCACCGTGGTGAAAGCCACCGGCAACAACCTCAAAGAGGTCACTGCCGATTTCCCGCTGGGCCAGTTCCTTGTGGTCTCCGGCGTGTCGGGTGGGGGCAAGTCCACGCTCACCATCGAGACCCTGTTCAAGACCGCCTCCATGGCGCTCAACGGCGCGCGGCAGACGCCCGCGCCCTGTGAGACGATCAAGGGGCTTGAGCACCTCGACAAGGTGATCGACATCGACCAGCGCCCCATCGGGCGCACCCCGCGCTCGAACCCGGCGACCTACACCGGGGCCTTTACCCCGATCCGCGATTGGTTCGCCGGTCTGCCGGAGGCCAAGGCGCGCGGGTATAAGCCGGGCAGGTTTAGTTTCAACGTCAAAGGCGGCCGGTGCGAGGCCTGTCAGGGCGATGGTGTGATCAAGATCGAGATGCACTTTTTGCCGGATGTGTACGTCGAATGCGAGACCTGTAAGGGCAAGCGCTACAATCGCGAGACGTTGGAAATTCAGTTTAAAGGCAAAAGCATAGCCGACGTTCTTGATATGACGGTCGAAGATGCGCAGGAGTTCTTTAAAGCCGTGCCCTCGATCCGGGAAAAGATGGATGCGCTCATGCGTGTGGGCCTCGGCTATATCAAGGTCGGGCAACAGGCGACGACGCTTTCGGGCGGCGAAGCGCAGCGGGTGAAGCTCTCGAAAGAGCTGTCGAAACGCTCGACGGGCCGCACACTTTACATCCTCGATGAGCCGACAACCGGCCTCCATTTCGAAGACGTGCGCAAGCTGTTGGAAGTGCTGCACGAGCTGGTGGATCAGGGCAATTCTGTTGTGGTGATCGAGCACAATCTCGACGTGATCAAGACCGCCGACCACATCATCGACATCGGTCCCGAGGGCGGCGATGGCGGCGGCGAGATTGTCGCGACCGGCACGCCCGAAGAGGTGGCCGCAGAGCCGCGAAGTCATACGGGGCGCTACCTCAAGCCGATGCTGGAGCGGGCATCCCAACGCCGGGCGGCAGAGTGAGTGGGCGTGTGAGCGGTCTGCCCACACTCGGCGCTCTGGCGGTTTGCGTGCGGGCGGGGCAACTGCTTTTGGTGCAGCGGTCCAAAGAGCCGGATTTGGGCTATTGGGGCTTTCCCGGCGGACATGTGGAGTTCGGGGAAAGCATGGCGGAGGCGGCGGTGCGTGAACTCCATGAGGAGACGGGTCTGACCGGGAGCTTTCGCGAGTCTTTGGGGGAGGTCACGGTCCTCACGCCGGAGCATCATTTCACCCTCGCCGCGATCCTTGTCGCGGAGCACGGCGGGGAGGCGGTGGCCTCGGACGATGCCGCAGCTGTGAGATGGTTCACGGTTGAGGAGTTGAAAAGCGGCGCATGGCCGCTCTCCGATCGTGTGGTCGAGGTGGCGGAGCTCGCGCTTAGACGTGATGCGGCTGCAACTCGTGGCGGCGCAGACCTCTGAGCGTATAGGCCAAAAGCCAGAGCGCGCCGAGACCGGCGACTGACGCCACGCCCCATTCCGAGCCCCAGTTTTTCACCACAATGGCGATGAGCGCCCAGGCGACGCCAAGCGGGTAGAGCGGCGCATCAGGCCGTTTGCGCGCGACCAGCATGGCGGTGATCAAGGCCCCCGCAAGACAGAGATAGGCCCAGCCCACATCGCCCATCACAATGCCATAGCCCGCGCCGACATAGCCAAGCGAGGCAAAGGAGGCAGCGGTCAACCACCCGGCAAAGAGGGCCGCAGGCGCGCGCGCAAGCCACGGGTCCAAGATAGGCGCCCGGATCATGGCGACGACGGCACAGGCCAGCATGAGGAAAATCATCACGGTGGCGATGACGGGCGACATCGTGGCGACCGTGAGCCACGGCGTCCCGATGACCAGTGCCACGATGAGCGGCCCGCGCATCGGATCCCAGTCAATCGCGGAATGCCGTTTCAAAAGGCCAAAGCCCGTAGAGACGATCAGCCAGAGGTAAATCACGCCCCAAATGGAGAACGCATAGCCCGCCGGGCCGATAGGGGCATCTGTTTGCGGGATGGGGAAGTCCGCCGGATCGTAGCCGCGGAAATCGGGGGCCATGAGCGGTCCGGCAATGGCAAAGGCGAGTGCGGCGATGAAGGCGAGAAAGGCTTTGAGACGCATGGAGTTATCCTCTTTTGAGTGGATAACGCCCGAGAGGGCGATTTGGTTCAATCCGGGGCGTGCCGGGTTCGGTCCAAAAACATCAAACTCCTGTCCCAATCCTGCCCGAATGCGCGAGCAAGGTGGTGCTGATTTTTCAGTGACCTCTTTTGTTGGATCGTTTTATGACCACATTTGCCTATCGCTTTTTCCTCTACCGACGCTTGAGCCTCCTCTGTGCGGGCATTTTGGCCCTCTCCGTCCTGATCTGCGGCGGCGGCGCGCAGACGGCGGGTTTGACCTTGCTCATCGCCACGCTCTTTTTCGGCTCGGTTCTGGCGTGGTTCCCGGACAGTTGGCTGGAGACGAGCGCGCTCGCTCTGACCATGGCGCTCTTTGTGCCGATCTTGCTTTACTGGGATTGGCTTTTGGAGGCAGGCGGCTCTGACGGTATGGCTTTTCTGGTTTTGGGTGTGGCGTTCGGCGGGCTGTTCGTCATGCTCGGGTTTGTGAAGCTTTTGGCCCTGTTCGACCGCATCCTCGTTCCGTCCTATCGCTATGGTCACAAAGCGACTCTCCCGTTGCCCTTGGAGGAGGGGGCGGAGGCTCTGTTGCTCTGGCCCGGCAAGGAGACAAAACGCCATCGCTGCGGTGAATTGACAGAGGAGGGGCTGTTCCCGGTGTCGCTTCGTCTTTTGACCTTCAATGAGAACACCCTGAGTGCTGAGGAGATCGACGTCTCTTTTTGGATGCGCCCGATGACAGACAGGCGCAGTGCGGAGGAAATCGAGATCGTGTCTCAGGAGCTTTTTGAGGTTTCGCAGATCGGGGGCACGTCCCGGCCTGCTCAGGCGGTGAGCCGGGCACGTCTGGTTCGTCTGAACGACGAAAGCTGCCGGTTTGAGACGGAGACTCTGACCGATGGGTTTTCCATCCTGGCGGCGGCGTTTCATTGGCTGCGGGATTATTCACGCGATCATACGCGCAATCAGGTGGATGCCTACCTCGGTCGGCCCAGCCCCTCGACCGCGCGGGGAACGGGGCGGTCGTGGCTTGCGCTTTTGGCGCGGTTTTTCGTCTGGGCGGGGTTGGCGCCGAAACCGGGCGAGGAGCGCCCGCCGTTTTGACGTCTCTCACAACGAGAAAAGGCCCCTGAGCGGGGCCTTTTTTGTGAGTATTTGTGCCAAGAAGAAGCTTAGACCAGCTCGCCCTCGGCGGTCAGCGTCAGCTTGCCACGCAGGTAGGGGGAGAGCGCCTCGGGCAGGGTGACGGAGCCGTCGGCGTTTTGGCCGTTCTCCAGCACCGCAATGAGGCAGCGGCCCACGGCGAGGCCGGAGCCGTTCAGCGTGTGGACAAACTCTGGCTTGCCACCGTCTTTCGGTTTGAACCGCGCGTTCATGCGGCGGGCTTGGAAGTCGCCACAGGTCGAAACCGAGGAAATCTCACGATATTTGTCCTGACCGGGCAGCCAAACCTCGATGTCATGGGTGCGCACCGCGCCGAACCCGATGTCGCCGGAGCAGAGTTTGACCGTGCGGTACGGGAGGCCCAAGGCTTCGAGAATGTTCTGCGCCTGGGTGGTCATGCGCTCATGCTCCGCCTCGCTCTCGTCGGGGCGGGTGATGGAGACCATCTCGACCTTCTCGAACTGGTGCTGGCGCAACATGCCAGAGGTGTCGCGGCCCGCAGAGCCGGCCTCAGAGCGGAAACATTGCGTGTCGGCGACGTAGCGGCGGGGCAGGTAGTCCTCATCCACGGTCACGTTGTTGACGATGTTGGTCAGCGTCACCTCGGCGGTCGGGATGAGCCACCAGCCATCGGTGGTCTTGTAGCTGTCCTCACCGAATTTCGGCAATTGCCCTGTGCCGTACAGCATTTCTTCGCGCACGAGAACGGGCGTCATTGTCTCGGTCAACCCGTGTTCGTCCACATGGGTGTCGATCATGAACTGCGCCAGCGCCCGGTGGATGCGGGCCACCGCGCCGGACAAAAGCACAAAGCGCGAGCCGGACAGTTTCGCCGCCGTCTCGAAATCCATGCCCTTGGCGACGCCTGCGATCTCGTAATGCTCTTTTGGCGTGAAATCGAACGTCGCGGGGGTGCCCCAGCGGCGGATTTCCACGTTGTCGTCCTCGTCCGCCCCGTCCGGCACGTCGGCAGCCATGATGTTCGGCAGGCCCATGAGAATCTCGCGGAGTTTCTCGTCCTCGGCCTTGGCCTCATCGTTCAGACGGGCGATCTCGGCCTTTTTCTCGGCCACAAGCGCGCGCAGACGCTCGAACTCGGCCTCGTCGCCTTTCGCCTTCGCAGCTCCGACCTCTTTGGAGGCTTTGTTCTGTTCGGCCTTGGCTTCTTCCGCGGCGGCAATCTTGGCCCGGCGGTCGGCGTCCAGCGCGAGAACCTCGGACGACACCCCGGACAACCCCCGGCGGCTCATGGCAGCGTCGAACGCCTCTGGGTTTTCGCGAATGGCCTTGATGTCATGCATCGGTCTGGTCCCCGGAATTAGGAGTGAATTTGTGTTGGGGAGGCTTATGCCTCACGGCGCGAGGGGGATCAACGGGGAAGAGCCAAACTGGAAAGCGTAGCTGTCATAGCCCGTCAAGCAATGCATTTTCCTGGGCGTCTTGTTGCTCTTGAACGTGTTTGATCCATTCCGCATCTGAAATCCATGTGTGTTCCCGCCAGTGACTAGGAAAAGAAGTTTCCGGTCCCACGATGTTGTCGTCAGTTCCTAAGGCCGCAGCTAAAACATCTTCACTCACACCGGTCTCGCTCATATTGCAATTTTCAAACAAACAGAGCTTTAGAAAATCCGTGTCGCGATTGACGAATGCGTCTTTCGCAAATGTACAGTGGAAAAACTTCATCGGATGTAGTTGACGCGGATCACCGCCGCGAAAATCCAAATTGATACAGTGGCGCCAAGTTGTAAACCTAAGGTCGGAATGACCTCCTTTGAAGTCGTGAATATTTCGGTTAATTGCTGTAAAAGTAGCGCTGTTGAAGATAGTCCAGCCCAACTTTACGTGTTCCCAAGGGCAAGCGGCTATTGCGGCATCTGAAAAGTCGCACCTTATCAAGGAGCACTTTGAAAAGTTCACGCGCACAAGGTTTGCTGAACGGAATTTTGTTCGGTCAAACCGGATACCTGAAAAATCAAAACTTTCAAGAACCAGCCAAGAGAAGTCAGTGTCATTAAGTGAGACAGTGTAGCCTTTTTCAGTTTCGCATTTTCGTTGCTCAATATTGCGATCCGAGAGAATCCTTAATGCCGTCAAAAGGTCGTCACGAGGTCTTATCTGCTCAT
>CAXPTW010000015.1:0-36902 GCA_964220165.1 Abyssibacter sp. | reverse complement strand
GACCTTAGGAGACCTCTCGATGCAAGACCTCGCACCCATGCGCCGTGCGCTCATTTCCGTATCCGATAAAACCGGCCTCGTAGATCTGGGCAAAGCGCTGGCCGCACGCGGCGTCGAGCTGCTGTCCGCCGGCGGCACCTCCAAGGCTCTGCGCGACGCAGGTCTCGAGGTCAAAGACGTCTCCGAGATCACCAACTTCCCCGAGATGATGGATGGCCGCGTCAAGACTCTGCACCCCATGGTCCATGGCGGCCTGCTGGCGTTGCGCGACAACGGCACCCACGTTCAGGCGATGCAAGAGCACGGCATCCCCGAAATCGACCTGCTGGTCGTGAACCTCTACCCGTTCGAAGCCGCTCTGGCCCGCGGCGCAGAGTATGACGAGATGATCGAGAACATCGACATCGGTGGCCCGGCGATGATCCGTGCGGCGGCAAAGAACCATGGGTTCGTCACCACCGTGGTGGATGTCGAGGATTACGACGCGCTGATCGCGGAATTGGATGCCAACGACGGCCAGACCTCCTACGCTTTCCGCCAGAAAATGGCGCAGATCGCCTATGCCCGCACGGGTGCCTATGACGCCGCCGTGTCCAACTGGATGGCGGATGCCATCGGTGAGGCCGCGCCGCGCCGTCGTGTCGTGGCCGGTCAGATCAAACAAACCCTGCGTTACGGCGAAAACCCGCACCAGTCGGCGGCCTTCTACGTTGACGGCTCCGAGCGTCCGGGCGTTGCAACCGCGGTCCAGCATCAGGGCAAGGAGCTGTCCTACAACAACATCAACGACACCGACGCGGCGTTTGAGCTTGTGGCCGAATTCGATCCGGCGGAGACCCCCGCCGTGGCGATCATCAAGCACGCCAACCCCTGTGGTGTGGCGAAGGGCGCGACGCTTTTGGAGGCCTACAACAACGCGTTCGATTGTGATCGCACCTCTGCGTTCGGTGGCATCGTTGCGCTGAACCAAGTGCTGGATGCGGAGACCGCGAAAGCCATCGTCGAAATCTTTACCGAGGTCGTCATCGCACCGGGTGCCTCCGACGAGGCCAAGGCGATTTTCGCAGCTAAGAAGAACCTGCGTCTTCTGACCACCGAAGGCCTGCCGAATGTCATGGAAAAACCGAACACGATCCGTCAGGTCGCGGGGGGGTATCTGTTCCAGGACAAGGACGCCGGCTTTGTCGGCATGGATGACCTGAAGGTCGTGACCGAAAAAGCGCCGACGCCGGAACAGATGAAAGACCTTCTGTTCGCGTGGAAAGTGGCGAAACACGTCAAATCCAACGCCATCGTCTACGTGAAAGACCAGGCCACTGTTGGCGTGGGCGCCGGTCAGATGTCGCGTCTCGACTCCGCGCTGATCGCCGCCAAGAAAGCGGAGCGCATGGCCGAAGCCATGGGCCTGCCGGAGCCGCTCACCAAAGGCTCCGCTGTGGCTTCTGACGCGTTCTTCCCCTTTGCTGACGGTCTGTTGGAAGCTGCCGCCGCTGGCGCGTCTTGCGTGATCCAGCCGGGTGGGTCGATGCGCGACCAAGAGGTCATCGACGCCGCCAATGAGGCCGGGCTTGCCATGGTTCTCACCGGCATGCGTCACTTCCGTCACTAAGAGGCAACGACCATGCGCACGGCGATCTGGACCGCGATAGCGACCTTTGTGCTCGACCAGTTGAGCAAGATCGCCGTTGTGCATTGGATGAATCTCAAAGCGGTGGGGGCCATTGATGTGCTCCCGCCGTTTCTCAATTTCCGCATGGCGTGGAACCGGGGCGCGAATTTCGGCCTCTTGTCCGGCCATGGCGATCTTTTGCGCTGGGGATGGGTGGCTCTTGCGGTGGTGATCTCCGCTTGGGTCGTCGTTTGGGTCAAACGTGAATCGTTTTCCCGCCTCGGCAATCTCAGTGCGGGGCTGCTGATTGGTGGCGCTTTGGGCAATGCGATTGACCGCATTCTCTACGGCGCTGTGGCCGATTTTCTCAATATGTCCTGCTGTGGGTTCACGAACCCGTTCTCGTTCAACGTGGCGGATATTGCGATTTTCGCCGGGGCCTTTGGTCTCGTGCTTTTCACGGGCGAGACGAAAAACCGGACGTGACCTCGCGCGCAAGCTGGTCTAGAACGTCATCGGACGCAGTTCTGCGAAGGGAAGAGTTCATGGTGTCGAAAACGGTTCGATTGGGTCTTGGCCTGATGGCTCTGGCCGCGCTCGTGGCCTGTGGTCGCAAGGGCGAGATGATTCCGAATGAGGTCAAATCTGGCCCGGACGAATTTTCCATCGTGCCTGCGAAACCGTTGCAGGAACCTGAGAGCTACACCTCATTGCCTGTGCCGACACCGGGCGGGACCAACCGGACGGACGCTACGCCGAATGCCGATGCGATCATCGCGCTGGGAGGCCGTATGCCGCCAGCGACCGGGATTGACGGCGGCATCGTGTCCTACGCGTCGCGTTATGGTGTGGATGAGAGCATTCGCGCCGATCTCTATGCCTCCGATGAGCGCCGCCGGACTGGGCGTGGCAAATACGAGCGCGCCTATCGTGGCTATGCGTTGGACGCCCGTGCCGAATGGGAACGCCTGCGCGCCCTCGGCATCATCGTGCCCTTCGCCCCCGAAGAGTAAGCGCCTCTTTACCAACAGCTCATCAAATTCCCGTCACAGCGGTTGTCGCCGCCTGTCTTTCACGCCACATTCACCCGTGACGTTTCGTGAAAGGTGACTGCATGAAATACGGATTGATGGCGGCTGTGATCGCCGTGACCGGCCCGGGCTTGATCAGCTCGGTTCAGGCGGCGGAGGTGAGCACCACCACGCTCGACAATGGGATGGAGGTCGTCGTTCTCGAAGATCACCGTGCCCCTGTCGTGGCCCATACCGTTTGGTACAAGGTGGGCGCGGCGGATGAACCGCTCGGCAAAAGCGGGATCGCGCATTTCCTCGAACATCTCATGTTCAAAGGCACCGATGATCTCGCGGCGGGTGAACTGTCCGAGACCGTGACCCGCAACGGTGGCTCTGACAACGCGTTCACCTCTTGGGATTACACGGCCTATTATCAACGCGTCGCGGCGGACCGCCTCGGCCTCATGATGGAGATGGAAGCCGACCGGATGCGCGACCTCGAAATGACCGAGGACGATGTGCGCACAGAACGGCAGGTGGTGTTGGAAGAACGCAATCAACGCACTGACAACGATCCCGGCGCCCTGTTCATGGAACAGCGGAACGCGGCGCAATATCTGAACCACCCTTACGGCATTCCGATCATCGGCTGGCGGCATGAGATGGAACAGCTCAACCGCGACGACGCCTTTGCCTTTTACCACCGCTACTACGCGCCGAATAACGCCATCCTCGTGGTGGCGGGCGACGTTGAACCCGAAGAGGTGTTCGAACTGGCCGAGACCTACTACGGGCCTTTGGAACCCACGCCTGATCTTGCCCCGCGTGTCCGGCCACAGGAGCCGCCGCAACTGTCTGAGCGGCGATTGACCATGGACGACTCGCGTGTGGCCCAGCCCTATGTGATGCGCAGCTATCTCGCCCCGGAACGTGATCCGGGCGCACAGGAAAAGGCCGCCGCGCTTGAGATTTTGGCGGCGCTTTTGGGCGGCAACTCGACCACTGCCTATCTCGCGCGTAAACTGACGTTCGAAGACCCCAAAGCGATCTATGTGGGTTCCTATTACAACGGGACCACCATCGATGACGGCACATTTGGCCTGATCATGGTGCCGACGCCGGAGGTGTCGTTGGAAGAGGCCGAGGCCGCGTTGGACGCGACCGTGGCGCAATTCCTGCAAGACGGCGTGGACCTCGAAGAGTTCGAGAGCCTGAAAACCCAGCTTCGCGCGGGCCGAATTTACGCGGAGGACAATATCGAGGGGCTTGCCCGTCAATATGGTCAGGAGTTGGCCATTGGCCTGTCGCTCAACGACATCGAGGCCTGGCCCGAAATTCTGCAGGCGGTGACACCCGAAGACGTGATGGCCGCCGCTGAGGAAATCTTTGACCGCCGCAAGGCCGTGACCGGATGGCTTATGCCCAGTGCATCTGAAACCGAGGAGACCGCCGGATGACACGTTTGATCTCTCTCTTCTCTGCGGCTGTGATGACGGCCTTGACCTTCGCCGCCCCCGCACATGCGGCCGTCGATATTCAGGAAGTCACCTCGGAAAAAGGTATCGAGGCCTGGCTCGTCGAGGAACACTCCATCCCCTTCACCGCGCTTGAAATTCGGTTCGAGGGGGGCACGTCCCTAGATCGTGAGGGCAAGCGGGGCGAGGTCAATCTCATGATGGCGACGCTCGAAGAAGGCGCCGGAGATCTTGATTCCCAAGGCTTCGCCAAGGCACGCGACGCGCTGGCCGCGAGTTTCAAATTCGATGCCTATATCGATTCCGTGACGATCTCTGCGCGGTTTCTGACCGAGAACCGTGACGAAGCGATGGCGCTCTTGCGTCAGGCGATCATGGAGCCGCGATTTGACCAAGATGCCGTGGACCGTGTGCGCGGACAGGTGCAATCCATCCTGCGCTCGTCGGCCACCGATCCGGGCGATATTGCGTCGAATACGTTCTACAACATGGCCTTTGGCGATCACCCCTATGGCACCGATGCGAATGGCACGTTTGAAAGCCTCGCCTCTCTGACCCGTGAGGATATGTTCACGGCCAAGGAACGTACCATGACTCGCGACCGCGTTTTGGTCGGGGCCGTGGGCGACATCACGGCGGAGGAATTGTCAGAGCTGTTGGACACGCTGTTGGGGGATCTGCCGACAGGCGGCGCACCTTTGCCGGATCGCGTTGAACCGGCTCTGACCGGTGGGACCACGGTCGTGCCCTATGACACGCCGCAGTCGGTGGTGATCTTTGGCCACAAGGGTATCGAGCGCGATGACCCGGATTTCATCCCGGCCTATATCGCCAACGAAATCTTCGGCGGGCAAAGCGACTCGCGTCTGATGGAGGAGGTGCGTGAAAAACGTGGC
Organism: Abyssibacter sp.; assembly: GCA_964220165.1. Taxonomy (GTDB): domain Bacteria; phylum Pseudomonadota; class Alphaproteobacteria; order Rhodobacterales; family Rhodobacteraceae; genus Celeribacter. Next base: position 31,909 of record CAXPTW010000015.1, on the reverse strand, counting down.
CTGACCTATGGGATCAGCTCCTATCTCGTGCCCTTCGATCACTCTGAGCTGATCATGGGACGGTTCTCTTCGGGTAACGGCGCGGTCGCGGAGGCGGTCGAGGTCGTCAAAGACGAATGGGCCAAGATCGCGCAGGACGGCTTGACCGAGGACGAGTTGGAGATCGCAAAAACCTATCTAACCGGGGCCTACGCCCTTCGGTTTGATGGCAACGGCCCGATCGCGCGCATTCTCGTGGGGATGCAGGCACAGGGGCTTTCGCCGGAGTACATTGCCACGCGCAATGACAAGGTGAACGCTGTCACGCTTGAGGAGGTCAATGCGGTGATCAAGGGCCTTTACGACCCGGAAAACCTCACATTCGTGGTGGTGGGTCAGCCAGAGGGCCTCTCGGTCAACTGATTTTGCCCTCTGAAAAAGGCCCGGTTTTGTCGTGGTCGAATCGCGAGAATTCATGCTACCTCTAGTGGTATGAATTCTCCCAGCCGCAACATAAGCCAAGAAGCTCCGCGTCCGGTCATTCGTCAGCTCGACGAGGGGGCGATCAACCGTATCGCTGCGGGTGAGGTCGTCGAACGCCCGGCCTCCGCCGTCAAAGAACTCGTCGAAAACGCCATTGATGCGGGGGCAACCCGCGTCGAGGTGGACTATGCCGATGGTGGGAAAACCCTCATCCGGGTGAGTGATGACGGCTGTGGCATGAGTGCCGAAGACCTGCCGTTGGCGCTGTCGCGCCATGCGACGTCGAAAATTGACGGCTCTGATCTTTTGGACATTCACACCTTTGGATTTCGGGGCGAAGCATTGCCGTCGCTGGGTGCCGTTGGACGGCTGAAACTCACCTCTCGCGTTGAGGGGGGAGAGGGCGTGACGCTGTCTGTCTCCGGCGGCAAGATGGAGCCGGTGAAACCCGCCGCGCTGAGCAAAGGCACGGTGGTTGAGCTGCGCGATCTGTTTTACGCCACTCCCGCGCGGCTCAAGTTCTTGCGCACCGACCGGGCGGAGGCGCAGGCGATTTCCGATGTGATCAAGCGTCTGGCGATGGCCGAACCCTATGTCGGTTTTACGCTTCGCGATGTGTCGGGTGGCGGCGAAGGCCGCGTGACCTTCCGCGCCGATCCCGAAAATGGCGACATGTTCGATGCGCTGCATGGGCGGTTGGCGACCGTCTTGGGCAAGGAGTTTGCCGAGAACGCTCTGGCGATTGATGCGGAGCGCGAGGGGCTGACACTTACCGGCTATGCCGCTTTGCCGACCTATTCGCGCGGCTCCGCCGTGGCACAGTATCTCTTCGTCAATGGCCGTCCGGTGCGGGACAAATTGCTCGTCGGCGCATTGCGGGGGGCTTATTTCGATTTCCTCTCCCGCGACCGTCATCCGGCAGCGTGTTTGTTCATCGACTGCGATCCGCATCTGGTGGACGTCAACGTACACCCGGCGAAATCCGAGGTGCGGTTCCGGGAGCCGGGGATCGCACGCGGGCTGATCGTCTCGGCGCTCCGCCATGCTTTGGCGGGGGCGGGGCATCGGGCCTCGACCACGGTGGCCAATGCGACGCTTGGCGCGATGCGGCCCGAGGTCACCGAGCCGCGCGTCTACCAGATGGACCGTCCGGCGCAGAATTATTCCGCGCCCTATCGTCCGTCCTCCGAGGTGATCGAGCAAAGCTATAGCTGGCAAGCGCCGGAGCGACCGGAGCCACTGACCACCCCCGGCTTTGCAGAGATGTCCGTGCCGTCTGCGCGGATGGAAGAGGTCGAGGCGGCGCCGGCGACAGAGGCGTTGCCTTTGGGGGCCGCGCGGGCACAGGTGCATGAAAACTACATCATCGCGCAGACCGAACGCGGCATTGTCATCGTCGATCAACACGCGGCGCATGAACGCTTGGTCTATGAAAAGCTCAAACATCAGATGGCTGAACATGGGGTCAAGGCGCAGGCGCTTTTGATCCCGGAGATTGTCGAGCTGTCCGCGAATGATGCGCAGATGCTTTTGGACATGGCAGAGGATCTCGCGAAGCTGGGTCTTGGCATCGAACCCTTTGGCGGTGGTGCCATTGCCGTGCGCGAACCGCCCGCCATCTTGGGCCGGGTCGATGCCAAGGCGATGATCGAGGACATTCTCGATGAGCTAGCCGATCTGGGCGACAGCTTCACGGTGCAGGCCAAGATCGAAGCGGTCCTGTCGCGGGTCGCCTGTCATGGTTCAATCCGCTCTGGCCGCCGGATGCACGCCGAAGAGATGAATGCGCTTTTGCGTGAGATGGAGGCGTCGCCGCACTCCGGGCAATGCAACCACGGTCGGCCCACCTATGTGGAGCTGAAACTTTCCGACATCGAACGGCTTTTCGGACGCACATGACACTCGATTTTTCTGATCCCCTGACACTGGCCGCCATGATCGGCGGGGCGGTGTTGCTGGTCTTTTTCCTGTTGCTGATCGTGGTGCTGAAACGCTCCGGCGAGGCGGCGAAAATGGCTTTGCCGATTGCGCAGCAGATGAATCAGCTCGGCCAACGGGTGCAGATGCTCTCCGACGGGCAACAACAGCTCGCCGGGGGGCTGACCCATGTCTCGGAGGCCCAAGTGGCGTCGCAGACGAAGATGCTGGAACTGATGGAAAAGCGTCTGGCGTTGGTCACGGAGTCGATGAACGTGAACTTGCAAGGGTCTGCGCAGCGCACAGCGAAATCACTGGGCGCGTTGCATGAGCGGCTTGAGACCATCGACAAGGCGCAGGCGAATATCGAGAAACTCTCGGGCAATGTGCTCTCGTTGCAAGACATCCTGTCGAACAAGCAAACGCGCGGGGCGTTTGGGGAAATTCAGCTCAATGACATCGTGGGCAAGGCGCTTCCGCGTGACAGCTATACGTTGCAGGCCACGCTCTCAAACGGGCGGCGGGCGGATTGTCTCATTCACCTGCCGAATCCTCCGGGACCGATTGCGATTGATAGTAAATTCCCTCTGGAGGCCTATGAGGCGCTCCGCCGCGCGGACACGCAGTGGGAGTTGAACGAGGCCGCGAAACTGATGCGGCAGGCGGTGAAAAAGCACATCGCGGATATTTCCGACAAGTACATCCTAGAGGGGGAAACGGCGGATGGGGCCTTGATGTTCCTGCCGTCCGAAGCCGTCTATGCGGAGCTGCACGCGAATTTCCCGGAACTGGTGCGTGAAGGGTTCGAGAAGCGGGTGTGGATCGTCTCGCCGACCACCTGCATGGCGACACTCAATACGATGCGGGCGATTCTCAAAGACGCGCGGATGCGCGAACAGGCCGGGGCCATTCGCAAGGAATTGTCTCTTTTGCATGCCGATGTCGAACGGCTCGGCACCCGCGTCGGCAATCTTGACCGACATTTCGGGCAGGCGGCGAAAGACCTCGAAGACATCAAGATTTCCGCCGAGAAAGCGGGCAAGCGCGCGCATCGCCTCGACAATTTCGACTTTGAGGAATTGGCCTCAGATGCGGCCCCGTCCACGCCCGCGCCGCTTGTGCAAAAATCGAAACTCTCGCCCTCGCAAACCTGACTCTTTGACTTAGGTCATGTGCTCCGGAGGGTGTAATATGCACACTCAGTTCAGGAGTATTGGAGGATCCCGTCATGGATATCAGCCCGCACAAAGTCGCTTTTGTCATCGTGCGTGCGCGCGAACTTGGGGCAAAAGTCGGTCGATGGGATACACCGTCGGATGATGCCGACGGCGATACCATTCTTGAATCCCGTCCCTCGGATGGCACAGGGCGTGAACTCAGCAGCTTTATCAAAAACCTCAATGAGGATGAAAAAGCCGCTTTGGTCGCGATCATGTGGATCGGACGTGAAACGTTCGACGACTATGACGAAGCCTTTGAGACGGCGAAGCAGGAGGCCGTGGGGCCGACTGAGTCCTACCTCCTCGGCATCCCGCTTTTGTCCGATTATCTTGAAGATGGTCTCGAAAGCCTCGGCATTGATACCTCCGAGCTTGAGGATGAGATTTATCGCAAAGTGTAAGGGCACCGGTAAAAAGACCTGTGCGGAATTGGCGCTTGTTTGAGCGACGCCTGTTCCGCATGGTCGCGCCATGACAGTGCACTCGTATCGGCCCCGGCTCATCATCTTTCTTCTCTGGATCACGGGCATTTTGGCGGCCGGACAGTTTGCCAAAGTGGCGGTGACCTTTCCCCTCTTTCGCGACATTTATCCCGGGCTTGGACCCAAGCTCGGGTTTCTGGTCTCCGGGCTGAGCCTCATGGGACTTGTGTTCGGGCTGTTCGCGGGGATGATTCTGTCCCGCTATGGGTTTCGCAAGCTTTTGGTCCGGGCCTTGGTCCTCGGCGGGGCCTTGTCTTTGTTTCAGGCCAGCCTTCCGGCCTTTGGCTTTATGCTCGCAAGCCGTGTGGTTGAGGGGGCGTCCCACCTTTTGATTGTCGTGGCCGCGCCGACGCTCATCGGGCAAATCGCGCCGCCGAATATCCGCAATACCGCCATGGCGCTCTGGAGTACGGTTTTTGCGGTGGCATTTGCTCTGTTTTCCTGGATGGGATTGCCTTTGGCGCAGGCGTTTGGCGTGCCGGTGCTTTTGGCTCTTCACGGGGGGCTTTTGATCGGAATGGCCGCGGTCCTAAGTCGGATCTTGCCACGGATTTCCTCGACGCCCCGCACGCCCGCGCTCCGTTTGCCGGAGATCATCGCGAAACATGTTTCGGCCTATGGCTCGCCTTATATCGCCGCGCCCGCGGCGGGGTGGTTGTTCTATGCCATGGGGTTTGTGGCGATTGTCACCGTGTTCCCGGATTTCTTACCAGAATCGCAGCGTGGGATGATTTCCGGGGTGATGCCTTTGGCGGCGCTTTGTGTGTCGATGACCCTCGGCATCGCACTCCTCAGGTGTCTCTCACCCGTCCGGGTTCTGATCCTTGGATTCGGACTCGCGGCGCTTTTGGCGCTCGGTCTGAGTCTGGGTGTGGCAGAGGCTTGGCTGGCCGTCGCCATTCTGGCCGCTCTCGGATTGGTGCAGGCCGGGAGCTTTGCCGCGATTCCCATGCTCAATACGACGCCGGAGGACCAGTCCCTCGCCAATGGCGCGCTTGCCCAGACCGGCAATACCGGGAACCTGATTGGTACGCCGCTTTTGCTTTGGCTTGTGGAACATTTTGGCATGGCCGGGTTTATCGGATTCGCCACCTTTGCCTTTGGCGCCGGGGTTTTGGTGCATCTTTGGCTGAGCAGGCTACGTCGCAATACATGAGCAACCATGCAGGCATAAAAAAACCGCCCGGAAATCCGAGCGGTTTTTTTAGAGTATCGCTGCTGAACTTAGCCCTGACGGGCTTTGAAGCGGCGCTGCGTCTTGTTGATCACGTACACGCGGCCTTTGCGGCGCACGACGCGACAGTCGCGGTGCCGGTTTTTCAGCGAGCGGAGCGAGTTGCGAACTTTCATGTTCTTCTCCTTGTCGCGGCGCCTGCGTGCGCCTGTTAAAACCAGTGACTTGAAAGGATGGTGGGCGTAACAAGGTTCGAACTTGTGACCCCTTCGATGTCAACGAAGTGCTCTACCACTGAGCTATACGCCCGTCCTTCCTAGGAAATGTCGCGCCTTGCTCTATCTTTGCCTTGCGGCTGAATGAACAAGACGCGGGGCATTCCCGCGTCAGTCCGCGTGCGTATAAAAGGAGTCGATGCATTGTTCAAGGGCTTTTGGTCGAGAATTTCCGTCTCTATAGTTTTTTCCGGAAAGGAACCCGGATGAGCCAAGCCCCATATCTTTTGTCGCGCCCCGAGGCCCGGACCTCTTCCGTGGTGTTCGCCTCCCCCCATAGTGGGCGCAATTACCCCGAAGACATGGTGCGCGATAGCCTTTTAGATGCTTTGACGCTTCGCTCCTCTGAAGATGCCCATGTGGATCGGCTGTTTTCCGGTGTTCCCAAACATGGTGCTGTGTTTCTGTCTGCAGTTTATCCGCGCGCCTGGGTCGATCTCAATCGCCGCGCAGACGAACTTGACCCGGCGTTGATCCACGGCGTGCCGCGTGTCGGGTTGAACCCGCGCATCGCCTCCGGACTGGGCGTGATTCCCCGTGTCGTGGCTGGAGGGCGTGCGATTTATCGGGGCAAGATGAGCCGGGCTGAGGCGCAGGCAAGGCTGGAGAGCGTCTGGCATCCCTATCACCGATTGCTTCAGGCCCTCTTGGAGGAATCGCAGAGTCTCTTCGGCGAGGCGATTCTCATCGACTGTCATTCCATGCCGCGTGAGGCGCTTGCGACCTTTCGAAGTGCAAAGGGCCAGAGGCCGGACATTGTGATCGGCGATCGCTACGGGGCCTCTGCGTCACCCGAGATCGTGCGGGAAGTCGAGGCCGCGTTTCGGGCGGAGGGCTTTACTGTGGCCCGCAATGTGCCTTTTGCCGGGGCCTTCATCGCCCAGCACTATGGCCGTCCGTCGCGCGGGCAGCACGCAATTCAGGTCGAGATTGACCGTGGCCTCTATATGAATGAGCGCACGTTGGAGCCGCGACCCGATTTCGCCGCCGTGCGCAGGCGTCTCGACGCGGCGGCAGCAGCCGTGACAGAGATCGGGCGGGATCGCGGGCGGCTCGCCGCGGAATGAGCCGCGCGAGGCTTAGCGAAACGACAGCCCCTTTTTGATCGCGTCTTTGCCGAACCTTTGACGAATCTCGTCGCTGGCGGCCTCCGCCTTGGCCCGCGTCTCCGCGCCGGGGTCCAAAAGGTCCGAGGCAATGCCCGCGTGTTCAGAAGAGGACAGATCCGAGATTCCCACACCGATCAAGCGAAACGGCCCCTGATCGAGCGCCTGATCCAAGAGCACCTGGGCCTTGCGATAGATCTGGTCGGCAATGTTGGTCGGTTCCGACAGGCTCACGCGCCGGGTCAGCGTCGCGTGATTGGCGCGTTTGAGTTTGAGCGTGACGACGCGCCCGACCGTGCCCTTGGCCTTGGCGCGATCCGACGTCTTGACCGTCATGCGCCATAAGATGCCCTCAAGCTGATCTTTTTGGCCGATATCCTCGGAAAAGGTCGTTTCATTTGAGATGGATTTGACGGGGCGATGCGCAGACACGCGGCGTTTGTCCTGTCCGCGCGCAAGGTGCCAGAGCCGATCGCCCATACTCCCGAACCGGGTGTGAAGGTCGATCTTTTCCCAGCGCCGCAGGTCGGTAAAGGTGCGGATGCCCGCCTTTTCAAGCGACACCTGCGTCGCGCGCCCGACGCCCCAGATGAGACTCACGGGCTTGCCGGAGAGGAACTCCATCGTCTCCGCCTCTCCGATCACCGAATAGCCGCGCGGTTTGTCGAGGTCCGAGGCAATCTTGGCGAGAAACTTGTTGTGCGACAGACCGATGGAGCCGGAGAGCTGCAATTCTTCCCGCATCCGTTTGACCAGCCGCGCCAGCATCACGGCGGGCGGATGGCCGTGAAGTTTCGCGGTCCCCGTCAGATCGAGAAACGCCTCATCGAGGGAGAGCGGTTCCACATCCGGCGTCAGCTCATTCATCATCTCGCGAATTTCGCGCGAGGCGGCGGCGTAGGCCTCCATCCGGGGACGGACAACGATGGCCTCGGGACAGAGTTTCAACGCCTTGAACATCGGCATGGCAGAGCGCACGCCTTTGATCCGGGCGATATAACAGGCGGTCGTGACCACGCCGCGTTTGCCGCCGCCAACGATCACCGGCTTGTCGCGCAACTCCGGATTGTCCCGCTTTTCGACCGAGGCATAAAACGCATCGCAATCCATATGAGCGATCGACAGCGTGAAAAGCTCCGGATGCGACAAGACCCTCGGTCGCCCGCAAGACGGGCAACGCGGTCCGGATTCAAAAGAGGTGAGACAGTCGCGGCAGAGGCTTGGCATTTTTTGAACTCTATTCCGGTTCCATCCTATACCCGCCTGCCCGCAGGGGCTATCCTCCTCGCAATCACAAAGTGTAACGAGGGCGCAGTCCATGAATTCCATTGATCCGACGCAGTATTTGACCGGGGGCAATATCGTCACCCTCGCTCTGGCGGGTTTTATTATTCTTTTGATTCTCAAAGGCGTGCGGATCGTGCCGCAGTCCGAGAAATACGTGGTCGAACGCTTTGGCCGGTTGCGCACTGTGCTCGGGCCGGGGATCAACTTTATCGTGCCTTTGATTGATATTGTTGCGCATAAAATTTCGATTCTGGAGCGTCAGCTGCCCAATGCGATGCAGGACGCGATCACCTCGGACAACGTGCTGGTCAAGGTCGAAACCTCCGTCTTTTACCGCATCATCGAGCCGGAAAAGACCGTCTACCGGATCCGCGATGTCGACGCCGCGATTGCGACGACGGTGGCGGGGATCGTGCGGGCGGAGATCGGCAAGATGGAACTCGATGAGGTGCAATCGAACCGCGACCAACTCATCGCGACGATCAAGCTCGCCGTTGAGGATGCGGTGGACAATTGGGGGATCGAAGTGACGCGCGCCGAGGTGCTTGACGTCAATCTCGACGAGGCCACCCGCGCCGCCATGTTGCAACAGCTCAACGCAGAGCGCGCCCGCCGTGCCGCCGTGACCGAAGCCGAGGGGGCGAAACGCTCCGTCGAGTTGGCCGCCGATGCGGAGCTTTATGCTGCCGAACAAAAGGCCAAGGCGCGCCGGATTCAGGCCGAGGCCGAGGCCTATGCGACGGAGGTTGTGGCCGAAGCGATTGCCATGAACGGGATCGAGGCCGCGCAGTATCAGGTCGCGCTCAAACAGGTGGAGGCCCTGACCGCCTTGGGCGAGGGCGAGGGGAAACAGACCATCGTTCTGCCCGCGCAGGCGATTGAGGCCTTTGGCGATGCGTTCAAGCTTTTGAAAGGGCGTGCCTGATGGAACAGGTCGTGCTCGTTCTCGAATGGTGGTTCTGGGGGCTGGCCGCCGTCGTGCTTTTGGCGCTCGAAGTCGTGGTGGCGGGGTTCCTTTTTCTTGGCTTTGCGGTCGGTGCGGCCATCGTGGCGCTGCTGCTGTTTCTTGGATGGTTCGGCACAAACCTCGCAGTTTTGGCGTTGGTTTTCGCCGTTCTTTCCATGATCGCCTGGTTCGCCATGCGTCAGATCTTTGGTGTCCGGAAGGGACAGGTGAAACGCTGGGACAAAGACATCAATGACGATGTCTGAGGGCGGCAGAGCCTTTGTCGGGGCGAAGTTGACGCTTCTGACACGCGGCTCCGTGCTCACGTTGCTCCGAGACGACACGCCGGAGATTTCCTACCCGAACATGTGGGATTTGCCCGGCGGCGGGCGGGAAGGCGACGAAGCACCTCTTGCTTGTGTCTTACGAGAGACGCGTGAGGAGTTCGGGATCACGTTGCATCCTGAGCGCGTCGCATATCAGCGGTTCTATCACTACCCGGGTCAAACCGGCGGCTGGCATTTCGGTGTGATCTGGGACGATCTGACGCCCGAGATGATCGAATTCGGTGATGAAGGTCAAACGTGGCGCTTTATGCCGGTGCATGAGTTCATCGCACATGAAAATGCCGTGCCCTTTTTGAAAGAGAGGACACGGCATTTCATAGAGACGCTTGGGGAGTGAGGCCTTAGGCCGAGGCCCCTGCAATTTCTTTCTGAATGGCCAGCGCGGCTTGGCGCGGATCGTTGGCTTGCCAAATCGGGCGGCCAACGACGATGTGATCGACGCCGTCTTGAATGGCCTTTGCAGGCGTGGCGACACGTTTCTGATCGCCAAGCGCGGCCCCGGCCGGACGCACGCCGGGGGTGACGATCAGCTTGCCTGCGGCTTCGGGCAGGGCGCGGATCAGAGCGGCCTCTTGCGGCGAGGCGATGATGCCATCGGCCCCAGAGGTAAAAGCATTGCCCGCACGTTCCTGGACGAGATCGCGAATTTCACCCTCTTTGATCAGCGCGCCATCAAGATCGGCGCGGTCCAGAGAGGTCAGGATGGTGACGGCGAGGATTTTGGTTTGCGAGCCAGACGCGCCCTCTTTCGCGGCTTTCACCACATAGGGGTCACCATGCACGGTGAGGAAATCCATGTCATATTGCGCGATGCCACGCACAGCGTTCTCAACCGTCGCCCCGATGTCGAAGAACTTCATGTCGAGGAAAATCTTTTTCCCCTGTTCCTGCTTGAGCTCATTGGCGAGTGCAAAGCCGCCGCCCGTGAGCATGCCCAGCCCGATTTTGTAGAAGGACACGGCATCGCCGATGCGGTTGGCGAGGTCCAATCCCTGCACGACGTTCGGCACGTCGAGGGCAACGATCAGGCGGTCATCTGCGGTATGGTCGGCGGTCATGGCGGCATCCTCTCGTGAGTTTGCCCCTCCATGGATCACTCCCGCCCATCGGGTCAAGGCCTCTGCGTGTTAGGCACGCAACTCTCCGTGCCGTGCGGCGAGATCGGCCACCATTTTGAGATGGGCCACATTGGCCCCGCGGTTCTGATTGCGCAGGATGCGCGCGCGGAGCGCCAAGCCACGGCTCACGGTTTCGAAATCGCTGGAGATGGGCGCGGTGAGTTCCACGGGATAGGTTTGGCGTTCGCCGCCTTCGTGGAAAATGACACGGGCCTGAAAGGCCTGACGTTCGGCATTATATGTGAGGCCCTGAACTTCTGCTCCATAGCTCTGCATGGTCTGTACTCCTTGCGTGCTGTTTTACACACAACGCGGCAGGGCGCGTTTTTGTTCCAAATTTGCAACAGGTGCTCTTGTCGGGCGGGGCGCTGATCCCCATTTAGGGGTGGAGGCCCCACACCTCATGCGTGCCGCCAAGCGGGCGCTGAAATCCAACACGGGGCGCTTGGAAGAGGAGAGACGGTATGAACATGGAGAAGTTCACCGAACGGTCGCGTGGTTTCCTTCAGGCTGCGCAAACGATCGCGATGCGGGAGAGCCATCAGGCTCTGAAACCCGAACATCTTTTGAAGGCTTTGCTTGATGACGAAGAAGGCTTTGCCGCCAACCTGATTTCGAATGCAGGGGGCGATGCGAAAGCTGTCATGGCCGCCAATGAGGCCGCCGTGAATAAAATTCCGAAGGTCTCCGGCGACACCGGCCAGACCTATCTGGATCAACAGACCGCGAAAGTCCTCGATGAGGCCGAAAAGCTTGCCAAAAAGGCGGGCGACAGTTTCGTGCCGGTCGAGCGCGTGTTGACCGCTTTGGCGATCACCAAATCGGGCGCGAAAGACGCGCTGGACGCGGGTGGAATCACGGCCCAGAAACTCAACGCCGCGATCAACACCATTCGCAAAGGCCGCACCGCCGACAGTGCCTCCGCCGAAGATGGCTATGAGGCGTTGAAGAAATACGCGCGCGACCTGACCGAGGCCGCAGAGGAAGGCAAGATTGACCCGATCATCGGTCGTGACGAAGAAATTCGCCGCTCGATGCAGGTGTTGTCACGCCGGACCAAGAACAACCCTGTTTTGATCGGTGAGCCGGGCGTGGGTAAAACCGCGATTGCCGAGGGTCTTGCCCTGCGGATCGTCAACGGTGACGTGCCTGAGAGCCTGAAGAACAAGCGTCTTCTGGCGCTCGACATGGGCGCGCTGATTGCCGGTGCGAAATATCGCGGCGAATTCGAGGAGCGTCTGAAATCCATCCTCAAAGAGATCGAGGCCGCCGCAGGCGAAATCATTCTCTTTATCGACGAGATGCACACGCTTGTCGGCGCGGGCAAATCGGACGGGGCGATGGATGCCGCCAACCTGATCAAACCGGCTCTGGCGCGGGGCGAGCTTCACTGTGTGGGCGCGACCACGCTCGATGAGTACCGCAAATATGTGGAAAAAGATGCGGCTCTGGCCCGTCGCTTCCAACCTGTGATGGTTGAGGAGCCGACGGTCGAGGATACGGTCTCTATTCTGCGCGGGATCAAAGAGAAGTACGAGCTTCACCACGGGGTGCGGATTTCCGACAGCGCGCTGGTGGCGGCGGCAACGCTCAGCCATCGCTACATCACGGACCGGTTCCTGCCGGACAAGGCCATCGACCTTGTCGATGAGGCGGCGTCGCGTCTGCGGATGGAGGTCGACAGCAAACCCGAAGAGCTTGATGCGCTCGATCGTCAGATCCTTCAGCTTCAGATCGAAGCGGAGGCCCTCAAGAAAGAGGATGACGAGGCGTCCAAACACCGTCTGACCAAGCTCGAACAAGAGCTGGCCGATCTCATGGAGAAATCCGATGCGATGACGGCGAAATGGGAAGCGGAGCGTCAGAAACTCGAAGGCGCGCGCGATCTCAAGGAACAGTTGGACCACGCCCGTGCGGCGCTGGAAATCGCCAAACGCGAAGGCAATCTGGCGAAAGCCGGTGAGCTGAGCTACGGCGTGATCCCGCAGCTTGAAAAGCAACTTGCCGAGGCCGAAGCCGCAGAGGCCGATCTCGACGGAGATCTCATGGTCGAAGAGGCCGTGCGTCCCGAACAGATCGCCGAGGTGGTCGAGCGCTGGACCGGGATTCCGACGTCCAAAATGCTCGAAGGTGAGCGGGATAAGCTCCTGCGCATGGAAGATGGCCTGCACAAACGGGTCATCGGTCAAGAAGCCGCCGTTCACGCCGTCGCCAATGCGGTGCGTCGTGCGCGGGCGGGTCTCAATGACGAAAACCGTCCGCTGGGTTCCTTCCTCTTCCTCGGGCCGACCGGTGTCGGGAAAACCGAGCTGACGAAAGCCGTGGCCGAGTTCCTGTTTGATGACGACAGTGCGATGGTTCGCATCGACATGTCCGAATTCATGGAGAAACACGCGGTGGCACGTCTGATCGGCGCGCCTCCGGGGTATGTCGGCTATGACGAAGGCGGGGTTCTGACCGAAGCCGTGCGGCGTCGGCCCTATCAGGTCGTGCTGTTCGACGAGGTCGAGAAAGCGCACCCGGACGTCTTCAACGTGCTCTTGCAGGTGCTCGATGATGGACGTCTGACCGATGGTCAGGGCCGCACTGTGGACTTTAAACAGACGCTGATCATCCTGACCTCGAACCTCGGGTCGCAGGCGTTGAGCCAGTTGCCGGAGGGCACGGACTCGTCCGTGGCGAAACGTGACGTGATGGACGCGGTGCGGGCGCATTTCCGCCCCGAGCTCCTCAACCGTCTCGATGAGACGATTATCTTTGATCGTCTTGGCCGTGAGGACATGGGTGGTATCGTCGAGATCCAGCTTGCCCGCCTCGAAAAACGTCTGGCGAAACGCAATATTTCTCTGGCGATCAGTGAGGACGCCAAAGTCTGGCTCGCAGATGAGGGCTATGACCCGGTGTTTGGGGCACGTCCGCTGAAACGCGTGATCCAACGCGCGCTCCAAGACCCGCTGGCCGAGCTTTTGCTCGCGGGTGACGTCAAGGACGGCGATGCGATCCCGGTTTCTGCCGGATCGGAAGGCTTGCTCATTGGCGAACGCACCGGTGCGTCGCATCGGCCGAAACCGGAAGATGCCGTGGTGCACTAAGCCCATGACAGGAAACGAGAGAAGGCGGCCACGTGGCCGCCTTCTCTCGTTTCCTGTCATGGGCTTAGTGCACCACGGCATCTTCCGGTTTCGGCCGATGCGACGCACCGGTGCGTTCGCCAATGAGCAAGCCTTCCGATCCGGCAGAAACCGGGATCGCATCGCCGTCCTTGACGTCACCCGCGAGCAAAAGCTCGGCCAGCGGGTCTTGGAGCGCGCGTTGGATCACGCGTTTCAGCGGACGTGCCCCAAACACCGGGTCATAGCCCTCATCTGCGAGCCAGACTTTGGCGTCCTCACTGATCGCCAGAGAAATATTGCGTTTCGCCAGACGTTTTTCGAGGCGGGCAAGCTGGATCTCGACGATACCACCCATGTCCTCACGGCCAAGACGATCAAAGATAATCGTCTCATCGAGACGGTTGAGGAGCTCGGGGCGGAAATGCGCCCGCACCGCGTCCATCACGTCACGTTTCGCCACGGACGAGTCCGTGCCCTCCGGCAACTGGCTCAACGCCTGCGACCCGAGGTTCGAGGTCAGGATGATCAGCGTCTGTTTAAAGTCCACAGTGCGGCCCTGACCATCGGTCAGACGTCCATCATCGAGCACCTGCAAGAGCACGTTGAAGACGTCCGGGTGCGCTTTCTCGACCTCGTCGAACAGCACGACCTGATAGGGCCGACGCCGCACGGCTTCGGTCAGAACCCCGCCTTCGTCATAGCCGACATACCCCGGAGGCGCGCCGATCAGACGTGCCACCGCGTGTTTCTCCATGAATTCGGACATGTCGATGCGAACCATCGCACTGTCGTCATCAAACAGGAACTCGGCCACGGCTTTCGTCAGCTCGGTTTTCCCGACACCGGTCGGCCCGAGGAAGAGGAAGGAACCCAGCGGACGGTTTTCGTCATTGAGACCCGCCCGCGCACGACGCACCGCATTGGCGACGGCGTGAACGGCGGCTTCTTGACCGATGACCCGTTTGTGCAGGCCATCTTCCATGCGCAGGAGCTTATCCCGCTCACCTTCGAGCATTTTGGACGTCGGAATCCCGGTCCAGCGCTCGACCACCTCGGCGATCTGTTCGGGACGCACGGCCTCTTCGACCATGAGATCTCCGTCGAGATCGGCCTCTGCGGCTTCGGCCTCGGCAAGTTGCTTTTCAAGCTGCGGGATCACGCCGTAGCTCAGCTCACCGGCTTTCGCCAGATTGCCTTCGCGTTTGGCGATTTCCAGCGCCGCACGGGCGTGGTCCAACTGTTCCTTGAGATCGCGCGCGCCTTCGAGTTTCTGACGCTCCGCTTCCCATTTCGCCGTCATCGCATCGGATTTCTCCATGAGATCGGCCAGCTCTTGTTCGAGCTTGGTCAGACGGTGTTTGGACGCCTCGTCATCCTCTTTCTTGAGGGCCTCCGCTTCGATCTGAAGCTGAAGGATCTGACGATCGAGCGCATCAAGCTCTTCGGGTTTGCTGTCGACCTCCATCCGCAGACGCGACGCCGCCTCATCGACAAGGTCGATGGCCTTGTCCGGCAGGAACCGGTCCGTGATGTAGCGATGGCTGAGCGTTGCCGCCGCCACCAGCGCGCTGTCGGAAATCCGCACCCCGTGGTGAAGCTCGTACTTCTCTTTGATCCCGCGCAGAATAGAGACCGTATCCTCGACCGTCGGCTCCTCAACCATCACAGGTTGGAAGCGACGGGCCAGAGCCGCATCTTTTTCCACATATTTGCGGTACTCATCGAGCGTGGTCGCGCCCACACAGTGAAGCTCGCCCCGCGCCAGAGCCGGTTTGATCAGGTTGGCGGCATCCATCGCCCCGTCCGATTTGCCCGCGCCGACAAGCGTGTGCATCTCGTCGATAAAGAGAATGATTTCGCCTGCGGCGGCCTCGATCTCTTTGAGGATGGATTTCAGACGCTCCTCGAATTCGCCGCGATATTTCGCACCGGCAATCAGCGCGCCCATGTCGAGCGCCAGAAGACGCTTGTTCTTCAGGCTCTCAGGCACGTCACCGTTGACGATCCGCAGGGCAAGACCCTCGGCAATCGCGGTTTTACCCACGCCCGGCTCACCGATCAAAACAGGGTTGTTCTTGGTCCGGCGTGACAACACCTGCATCGAGCGGCGAATTTCTTCGTCACGACCGATGATCGGGTCAATCTTGCCTTCCTCTGCGGCCTCGGTCAGGTCGCGCGCGTATTTCTTCAACGCCTCATAGCCATCTTCGGCGGAGGCACTGTCGGCGGTGCGGCCTTTGCGAATGGTGTTGATCGCGGCGTTGAGTTTCTGGGCCGTGATTCCACCCGCGTCCAGCGCGTCTTTCGCGCCCGATTTGGTGATCGCCAAAGCGGTCAACACGCGCTCGACCGGCACGAAACTGTCGCCCGCCTTTTTGGCAAGCTTTTCGGCCTCATCGAGGACTTTCGCGGTCTGTTGATCCAGATAGGTCTGGCCGGTGTCGCCGGAGACCTTCGGAATTTTATTCACGGCGGCCTCATTGGCGGCCATGACAGCTTTCGCATCGCCCCCTGCATTCGAAATCAGGTTGGCGGCAAAGCCTTCTTCGTCATCAAGCAAAGCCTTCAAAAGATGTTCGGGTTTCAGAGCCTGATGGCTCTCCCGCATCGCGATCGTTTGCGCAGCCTGAAGGAAACCACGCGACCGTTCGGTGAACTTCTCCATGTTCATACCGTCTCTCCTCTTCCAAGCGCCCCGTGTTGGATTTCAGCGCCCGCTTGGCGGCACGCATGAGGTGTGGGGCCTCCACCCCTAAATGGGGATCAGCGCCCCGCCCGACAAGAGCACCTGTTGCAAATTTGGAACAAAAACGCGCCCTGCCGCGTTGTGTGTAAAACAGCACGCAAGGAGTACAGACCATGCAGAGCTATGGAGCAGAAGTTCAGGGCCTCACATATAATGCCGAACGTCAGGCCTTTCAGGCCCGTGTCATTTTCCACGAAGGCGGCGAACGCCAAACCTATCCCGTGGAACTCACCGCGCCCATCTCCAGCGATTTCGAAACCGTGAGCCGTGGCTTGGCGCTCCGCGCGCGCATCCTGCGCAATCAGAACCGCGGGGCCAATGTGGCCCATCTCAAAATGGTGGCCGATCTCGCCGCACGGCACGGAGAGTTGCGTGCCTAACACGCAGAGGCCTTGACCCGATGGGCGGGAGTGATCCATGGAGGGGCAAACTCACGAGAGGATGCCGCCATGACCGCCGACCATACCGCAGATGACCGCCTGATCGTTGCCCTCGACGTGCCGAACGTCGTGCAGGGATTGGACCTCGCCAACCGCATCGGCGATGCCGTGTCCTTCTACAAAATCGGGCTGGGCATGCTCACGGGCGGCGGCTTTGCACTCGCCAATGAGCTCAAGCAGGAACAGGGGAAAAAGATTTTCCTCGACATGAAGTTCTTCGACATCGGGGCGACGGTTGAGAACGCTGTGCGTGGCATCGCGCAATATGACATGGATTTCCTCACCGTGCATGGTGACCCCTATGTGGTGAAAGCCGCGAAAGAGGGCGCGTCTGGCTCGCAAACCAAAATCCTCGCCGTCACCATCCTGACCTCTCTGGACCGCGCCGATCTTGATGGCGCGCTGATCAAAGAGGGTGAAATTCGCGATCTCGTCCAGGAACGTGCGGGCAATGCTTTTACCTCTGGGGCCGATGGCATCATCGCCTCGCCGCAAGAGGCCGCTCTGATCCGCGCCCTGCCCGAAGCCGCAGGCAAGCTGATCGTCACCCCCGGCGTGCGTCCGGCCGGGGCCGCGCTTGGCGATCAGAAACGTGTCGCCACGCCTGCAAAGGCCATTCAAGACGGCGTCGATCACATCGTCGTTGGCCGCCCGATTTGGCAAGCCAACGATCCGCGCCAAGCCGCGCTGGCCATTCAGAAAGAAATTGCAGGGGCCTCGGCCTAAGGCCTCACTCCCCAAGCGTCTCTATGAAATGCCGTGTCCTCTCTTTCAAAAAGGGCACGGCATTTTCATGTGCGATGAACTCATGCACCGGCATAAAGCGCCACGTTTGACCTTCATCACCGAATTCGATCATCTCGGGCGTCAGATCGTCCCAGATCACACCGAAATGCCAGCCGCCGGTTTGACCCGGGTAGTGATAGAACCGCTGATATGCGACGCGCTCAGGATGCAACGTGATCCCGAACTCCTCACGCGTCTCTCGTAAGACACAAGCAAGAGGTGCTTCGTCGCCTTCCCGCCCGCCGCCGGGCAAATCCCACATGTTCGGGTAGGAAATCTCCGGCGTGTCGTCTCGGAGCAACGTGAGCACGGAGCCGCGTGTCAGAAGCGTCAACTTCGCCCCGACAAAGGCTCTGCCGCCCTCAGACATCGTCATTGATGTCTTTGTCCCAGCGTTTCACCTGTCCCTTCCGGACACCAAAGATCTGACGCATGGCGAACCAGGCGATCATGGAAAGAACGGCGAAAACCAACGCCAAAACTGCGAGGTTTGTGCCGAACCATCCAAGAAACAGCAGCAGCGCCACGATGGCCGCACCGACCGCAAAGCCAAGAAAAAGGAACCCCGCCACCACGACTTCGAGCGCCAAAAGCACGACGGCGGCCAGCCCCCAGAACCACCATTCGAGAACGAGCACGACCTGTTCCATCAGGCACGCCCTTTCAAAAGCTTGAACGCATCGCCAAAGGCCTCAATCGCCTGCGCGGGCAGAACGATGGTCTGTTTCCCCTCGCCCTCGCCCAAGGCGGTCAGGGCCTCCACCTGTTTGAGCGCGACCTGATACTGCGCGGCCTCGATCCCGTTCATGGCAATCGCTTCGGCCACAACCTCCGTCGCATAGGCCTCGGCCTCGGCCTGAATCCGGCGCGCCTTGGCCTTTTGTTCGGCAGCATAAAGCTCCGCATCGGCGGCCAACTCGACGGAGCGTTTCGCCCCCTCGGCTTCGGTCACGGCGGCACGGCGGGCGCGCTCTGCGTTGAGCTGTTGCAACATGGCGGCGCGGGTGGCCTCGTCGAGATTGACGTCAAGCACCTCGGCGCGCGTCACTTCGATCCCCCAATTGTCCACCGCATCCTCAACGGCGAGCTTGATCGTCGCGATGAGTTGGTCGCGGTTCGATTGCACCTCATCGAGTTCCATCTTGCCGATCTCCGCCCGCACGATCCCCGCCACCGTCGTCGCAATCGCGGCGTCGACATCGCGGATCCGGTAGACGGTCTTTTCCGGCTCGATGATGCGGTAAAAGACGGAGGTTTCGACCTTGACCAGCACGTTGTCCGAGGTGATCGCGTCCTGCATCGCATTGGGCAGCTGACGCTCCAGAATCGAAATTTTATGCGCAACAATATCAATCAAAGGCACGATAAAGTTGATCCCCGGCCCGAGCACAGTGCGCAACCGGCCAAAGCGTTCGACCACGTATTTCTCGGACTGCGGCACGATCCGCACGCCTTTGAGAATCAAAAGAATAATAAAACCCGCCAGAGCGAGGGTGACGATATTGCCCCCGGTCAAATACTGCGTCGGATCAATGGAATTCATGGACTGCGCCCTCGTTACACTTTGTGATTGCGAGGAGGATAGCCCCTGCGGGCAGGCGGGTATAGGATGGAACCGGAATAGAGTTCAAAAAATGCCAAGCCTCTGCCGCGACTGTCTCACCTCTTTTGAATCCGGACCGCGTTGCCCGTCTTGCGGGCGACCGAGGGTCTTGTCGCATCCGGAGCTTTTCACGCTGTCGATCGCTCATATGGATTGCGATGCGTTTTATGCCTCGGTCGAAAAGCGGGACAATCCGGAGTTGCGCGACAAGCCGGTGATCGTTGGCGGCGGCAAACGCGGCGTGGTCACGACCGCCTGTTATATCGCCCGGATCAAAGGCGTGCGCTCTGCCATGCCGATGTTCAAGGCGTTGAAACTCTGTCCCGAGGCCATCGTTGTCCGTCCCCGGATGGAGGCCTACGCCGCCGCCTCGCGCGAAATTCGCGAGATGATGAATGAGCTGACGCCGGATGTGGAACCGCTCTCCCTCGATGAGGCGTTTCTCGATCTGACGGGGACCGCGAAACTTCACGGCCATCCGCCCGCCGTGATGCTGGCGCGGCTGGTCAAACGGATGCGGGAAGAATTGCAGCTCTCCGGCTCCATCGGTCTGTCGCACAACAAGTTTCTCGCCAAGATTGCCTCGGACCTCGACAAACCGCGCGGCTATTCGGTGATCGGAGAGGCGGAGACGATGGAGTTCCTCTCCGGCAAGCCCGTGAGTCTCATCTGGGGCGTCGGGCGCGCGACGCAGGTGTCGCTTGAAAAGGCGGGCATCCGCACCTTTACCGACCTGCGGCGCTGGGAAAAGATCGACCTTCACACCCGGTTCGGGAGTATGGGCGATCGGCTCTGGCACCTTGCGCGCGGACAGGACAAACGCCGCGTGTCTGCGCATCGCCCCGTCAAATCCATCTCAAATGAAACGACCTTTTCCGAGGATATCGGCCAAAAAGATCAGCTTGAGGGCATCTTATGGCGCATGACGGTCAAGACGTCGGATCGCGCCAAGGCCAAGGGCACGGTCGGGCGCGTCGTCACGCTCAAACTCAAACGCGCCAATCACGCGACGCTGACCCGGCGCGTGAGCCTGTCGGAACCGACCAACATTGCCGACCAGATCTATCGCAAGGCCCAGGTGCTCTTGGATCAGGCGCTCGATCAGGGGCCGTTTCGCTTGATCGGTGTGGGAATCTCGGATCTGTCCTCTTCTGAACACGCGGGCATTGCCTCGGACCTTTTGGACCCCGGCGCGGAGACGCGGGCCAAGGCGGAGGCCGCCAGCGACGAGATTCGTCAAAGGTTCGGCAAAGACGCGATCAAAAAGGGGCTGTCGTTTCGCTAAGCCTCGCGCGGCTCATTCCGCGGCGAGCCGCCCGCGATCCCGCCCGATCTCTGTCACGGCTGCTGCCGCCGCGTCGAGACGCCTGCGCACGGCGGCGAAATCGGGTCGCGGCTCCAACGTGCGCTCATTCATATAGAGGCCACGGTCAATCTCGACCTGAATTGCGTGCTGCCCGCGCGACGGACGGCCATAGTGCTGGGCGATGAAGGCCCCGGCAAAAGGCACATTGCGGGCCACAGTAAAGCCCTCCGCCCGAAACGCGGCCTCGACTTCCCGCACGATCTCGGGTGACGCAGAGGCCCCGTAGCGATCGCCGATCACAATGTCCGGCCTCTGGCCCTTTGCACTTCGAAAGGTCGCAAGCGCCTCACGCGGCATGGAATGACAGTCGATGAGAATCGCCTCGCCGAAGAGACTCTGCGATTCCTCCAAGAGGGCCTGAAGCAATCGGTGATAGGGATGCCAGACGCTCTCCAGCCTTGCCTGCGCCTCAGCCCGGCTCATCTTGCCCCGATAAATCGCACGCCCTCCAGCCACGACACGGGGAATCACGCCCAGTCCGGAGGCGATGCGCGGGTTCAACCCGACACGCGGCACGCCGTGGATCAACGCCGGGTCAAGTTCGTCTGCGCGGCGATTGAGATCGACCCAGGCGCGCGGATAAACTGCAGACAGAAACACAGCACCATGTTTGGGAACACCGGAAAACAGCCGATCCACATGGGCATCTTCAGAGGAGCGAAGCGTCAAAGCATCTAAAAGGCTATCGCGCACCATGTCTTCGGGGTAATTGCGCCCACTATGGGGGGAGGCGAACACCACGGAAGAGGTCCGGGCCTCGGGGCGCGACAAAAGATATGGGGCTTGGCTCATCCGGGTTCCTTTCCGGAAAAAACTATAGAGACGGAAATTCTCGACCAAAAGCCCTTGAACAATGCATCGACTCCTTTTATACGCACGCGGACTGACGCGGGAATGCCCCGCGTCTTGTTCATTCAGCCGCAAGGCAAAGATAGAGCAAGGCGCGACATTTCCTAGGAAGGACGGGCGTATAGCTCAGTGGTAGAGCACTTCGTTGACATCGAAGGGGTCACAAGTTCGAACCTTGTTACGCCCACCATCCTTTCAAGTCACTGGTTTTAACAGGCGCACGCAGGCGCCGCGACAAGGAGAAGAACATGAAAGTTCGCAACTCGCTCCGCTCGCTGAAAAACCGGCACCGCGACTGTCGCGTCGTGCGCCGCAAAGGCCGCGTGTACGTGATCAACAAGACGCAGCGCCGCTTCAAAGCCCGTCAGGGCTAAGTTCAGCAGCGATACTCTAAAAAAACCGCTCGGATTTCCGGGCGGTTTTTTTATGCCTGCATGGTTGCTCATGTATTGCGACGTAGCCTGCTCAGCCAAAGATGCACCAAAACCCCGGCGCCAAAGGCAAAGGTGGCGAATCCGATAAACCCGGCCATGCCAAAATGTTCCACAAGCCAAAGCAAAAGCGGCGTACCAATCAGGTTCCCGGTATTGCCGGTCTGGGCAAGCGCGCCATTGGCGAGGGACTGGTCCTCCGGCGTCGTATTGAGCATGGGAATCGCGGCAAAGCTCCCGGCCTGCACCAATCCGAGAGCGGCCAGAATGGCGACGGCCAGCCAAGCCTCTGCCACACCCAGACTCAGACCGAGCGCCAAAAGCGCCGCGAGTCCGAATCCAAGGATCAGAACCCGGACGGGTGAGAGACACCTGAGGAGTGCGATGCCGAGGGTCATCGACACACAAAGCGCCGCCAAAGGCATCACCCCGGAAATCATCCCACGCTGCGATTCTGGTAAGAAATCCGGGAACACGGTGACAATCGCCACAAACCCCATGGCATAGAACAACCACCCCGCCGCGGGCGCGGCGATATAAGGCGAGCCATAGGCCGAAACATGTTTCGCGATGATCTCCGGCAAACGGAGCGCGGGCGTGCGGGGCGTCGAGGAAATCCGTGGCAAGATCCGACTTAGGACCGCGGCCATTCCGATCAAAAGCCCCCCGTGAAGAGCCAAAAGCACCGGCACGCCAAACGCCTGCGCCAAAGGCAATCCCATCCAGGAAAACAGAGCAAATGCCACCGCAAAAACCGTACTCCAGAGCGCCATGGCGGTATTGCGGATATTCGGCGGCGCGATTTGCCCGATGAGCGTCGGCGCGGCCACGACAATCAAAAGGTGGGACGCCCCCTCAACCACACGGCTTGCGAGCATAAAGCCAAAGGCCGGAAGGCTGGCCTGAAACAAAGACAAGGCCCCGCCGAGGACCAAGGCCCGGACCAAAAGCTTGCGAAACCCATAGCGGGACAGAATCATCCCCGCGAACAGCCCGAACACAAGTCCCATGAGGCTCAGCCCGGAGACCAGAAACCCGAGCTTGGGTCCAAGCCCGGGATAAATGTCGCGAAAGAGGGGAAAGGTCACCGCCACTTTGGCAAACTGTCCGGCCGCCAAAATGCCCGTGATCCAGAGAAGAAAGATGATGAGCCGGGGCCGATACGAGTGCACTGTCATGGCGCGACCATGCGGAACAGGCGTCGCTCAAACAAGCGCCAATTCCGCACAGGTCTTTTTACCGGTGCCCTTACACTTTGCGATAAATCTCATCCTCAAGCTCGGAGGTATCAATGCCGAGGCTTTCGAGACCATCTTCAAGATAATCGGACAAAAGCGGGATGCCGAGGAGGTAGGACTCAGTCGGCCCCACGGCCTCCTGCTTCGCCGTCTCAAAGGCTTCGTCATAGTCGTCGAACGTTTCACGTCCGATCCACATGATCGCGACCAAAGCGGCTTTTTCATCCTCATTGAGGTTTTTGATAAAGCTGCTGAGTTCACGCCCTGTGCCATCCGAGGGACGGGATTCAAGAATGGTATCGCCGTCGGCATCATCCGACGGTGTATCCCATCGACCGACTTTTGCCCCAAGTTCGCGCGCACGCACGATGACAAAAGCGACTTTGTGCGGGCTGATATCCATGACGGGATCCTCCAATACTCCTGAACTGAGTGTGCATATTACACCCTCCGGAGCACATGACCTAAGTCAAAGAGTCAGGTTTGCGAGGGCGAGAGTTTCGATTTTTGCACAAGCGGCGCGGGCGTGGACGGGGCCGCATCTGAGGCCAATTCCTCAAAGTCGAAATTGTCGAGGCGATGCGCGCGCTTGCCCGCTTTCTCGGCGGAAATCTTGATGTCTTCGAGGTCTTTCGCCGCCTGCCCGAAATGTCGGTCAAGATTGCCGACGCGGGTGCCGAGCCGTTCGACATCGGCATGCAAAAGAGACAATTCCTTGCGAATGGCCCCGGCCTGTTCGCGCATCCGCGCGTCTTTGAGAATCGCCCGCATCGTATTGAGTGTCGCCATGCAGGTGGTCGGCGAGACGATCCACACCCGCTTCTCGAACCCTTCACGCACCAGTTCCGGGAAATTCGCGTGCAGCTCCGCATAGACGGCTTCGGACGGCAGGAACATCAAGGCCCCATCCGCCGTTTCCCCCTCTAGGATGTACTTGTCGGAAATATCCGCGATGTGCTTTTTCACCGCCTGCCGCATCAGTTTCGCGGCCTCGTTCAACTCCCACTGCGTGTCCGCGCGGCGGAGCGCCTCATAGGCCTCCAGAGGGAATTTACTATCAATCGCAATCGGTCCCGGAGGATTCGGCAGGTGAATGAGACAATCCGCCCGCCGCCCGTTTGAGAGCGTGGCCTGCAACGTATAGCTGTCACGCGGAAGCGCCTTGCCCACGATGTCATTGAGCTGAATTTCCCCAAACGCCCCGCGCGTTTGCTTGTTCGACAGGATGTCTTGCAACGAGAGCACATTGCCCGAGAGTTTCTCGATATTCGCCTGCGCCTTGTCGATGGTCTCAAGCCGCTCATGCAACGCGCCCAGTGATTTCGCTGTGCGCTGCGCAGACCCTTGCAAGTTCACGTTCATCGACTCCGTGACCAACGCCAGACGCTTTTCCATCAGTTCCAGCATCTTCGTCTGCGACGCCACTTGGGCCTCCGAGACATGGGTCAGCCCCCCGGCGAGCTGTTGTTGCCCGTCGGAGAGCATCTGCACCCGTTGGCCGAGCTGATTCATCTGCTGCGCAATCGGCAAAGCCATTTTCGCCGCCTCGCCGGAGCGTTTCAGCACCACGATCAGCAACAGGAAAAAGACCAGCAACACCGCCCCGCCGATCATGGCGGCCAGTGTCAGGGGATCAGAAAAATCGAGTGTCATGTGCGTCCGAAAAGCCGTTCGATGTCGGAAAGTTTCAGCTCCACATAGGTGGGCCGACCGTGGTTGCATTGCCCGGAGTGCGGCGACGCCTCCATCTCACGCAAAAGCGCATTCATCTCTTCGGCGTGCATCCGGCGGCCAGAGCGGATTGAACCATGACAGGCGACCCGCGACAGGACCGCTTCGATCTTGGCCTGCACCGTGAAGCTGTCGCCCAGATCGGCTAGCTCATCGAGAATGTCCTCGATCATCGCCTTGGCATCGACCCGGCCCAAGATGGCGGGCGGTTCGCGCACGGCAATGGCACCACCGCCAAAGGGTTCGATGCCAAGACCCAGCTTCGCGAGATCCTCTGCCATGTCCAAAAGCATCTGCGCATCATTCGCGGACAGCTCGACAATCTCCGGGATCAAAAGCGCCTGCGCCTTGACCCCATGTTCAGCCATCTGATGTTTGAGCTTTTCATAGACCAAGCGTTCATGCGCCGCGTGTTGATCGACGATGACAATGCCGCGTTCGGTCTGCGCGATGATGTAGTTTTCATGCACCTGTGCCCGCGCGGCCCCCAAAGGCAACGCCTCTGTCGCCGGCGCCGCCTCGACCTCTTCCATCCGCGCAGACGGCACGGACATCTCTGCAAAGCCGGGGGTGGTCAGTGGCTCCGGTCGCTCCGGCGCTTGCCAGCTATAGCTTTGCTCGATCACCTCGGAGGACGGACGATAGGGCGCGGAATAATTCTGCGCCGGACGGTCCATCTGGTAGACGCGCGGCTCGGTGACCTCGGGCCGCATCGCGCCAAGCGTCGCATTGGCCACCGTGGTCGAGGCCCGATGCCCCGCCCCCGCCAAAGCATGGCGGAGCGCCGAGACGATCAGCCCGCGTGCGATCCCCGGCTCCCGGAACCGCACCTCGGATTTCGCCGGGTGTACGTTGACGTCCACCAGATGCGGATCGCAGTCGATGAACAAACACGCTGCCGGATGACGGTCGCGGGAGAGGAAATCGAAATAAGCCCCCCGCAATGCGCCGACGAGCAATTTGTCCCGCACCGGACGGCCATTGACGAAGAGATACTGTGCCACGGCGGAGCCGCGCGAATAGGTCGGCAAAGCGGCATAGCCGGTAAGTGTCAGCCCCTCGCGCTCCGCATCAATCGCCAGAGCGTTCTCGGCAAACTCCTTGCCCAAGACGGTCGCCAACCGCCCATGCAGCGCATCGAACATGTCGCCATTTTCGGGATCGGCGCGGAAGGTCACGCGGCCTTCGCCGCCACCCGACACATCGCGAAGCGTAAAACCGACATAGGGTTCGGCCATCGCCAGACGCTTGATCACATCGGAAATCGCCTGCGCCTCCGCCCGGTCGGTGCGCAAGAACTTGAGCCGCGCGGGAGTGGCGTAAAACAGATCGCGCAGCTCAACCACCGTGCCTTTGCTCAGCGCGGCGGGTTTCACCGGCTCCATCTTGCCGCCGGAGACAGACAGCGTCACGCCCTCTCCCCCCTCAACGCGAGAGGTGAGTTTCAGCCGTCCAACGGCACCCAGCGACGGCAATGCTTCGCCCCGAAATCCAAAGGTGTGAATGTCCAAAAGATCAGAGCCGTCAATTTTCGACGTCGCATGGCGCGACAGCGCCAACGGCAGGTCTTCGGCACTCATGCCACAGCCGTCATCACTCACCCGGATGAGGGTTTTCCCACCATCGGCATAGTCCACCTCGACGCGGGTTGCCCCCGCATCAATGGCGTTTTCGACGAGTTCTTTGACGGCGGAGGCCGGGCGTTCGACGACCTCACCCGCAGCGATACGGTTGATCGCCCCCTCGTCGAGCTGACGAATGACCGGACGCGGAGCTTCTTGGCTTATGTTGCGGCTGGGAGAATTCATACCACTAGAGGTAGCATGAATTCTCGCGATTCGACCACGACAAAACCGGGCCTTTTTCAGAGGGCAAAATCAGTTGACCGAGAGGCCCTCTGGCTGACCCACCACCACGAATGTGAGGTTTTCCGGGTCGTAAAGGCCCTTGATCACCGCATTGACCTCCTCAAGCGTGACAGCGTTCACCTTGTCATTGCGCGTGGCAATGTACTCCGGCGAAAGCCCCTGTGCCTGCATCCCCACGAGAATGCGCGCGATCGGGCCGTTGCCATCAAACCGAAGGGCGTAGGCCCCGGTTAGATAGGTTTTTGCGATCTCCAACTCGTCCTCGGTCAAGCCGTCCTGCGCGATCTTGGCCCATTCGTCTTTGACGACCTCGACCGCCTCCGCGACCGCGCCGTTACCCGAAGAGAACCGTCCCATGATCAGCTCAGAGTGATCGAAGGGCACGAGATAGGAGCTGATCCCATAGGTCAGGCCACGTTTTTCACGCACCTCCTCCATCAGACGCGAGTCGCTTTGCCCGCCGAAGATTTCGTTGGCGATATAGGCCGGGATGAAATCCGGGTCATCGCGCTCGATACCCTTGTGGCCAAAGATCACCACCGACTGCGGCGTGTCATAGGGCACGACCGTGGTCCCACCGGTCAGAGCCGGTTCAACGCGATCCGGCAAAGGTGCGCCGCCTGTCGGCAGATCCCCCAACAGCGTGTCCAACAGCTCTGACAATTCCTCCGCCGTGATGTCGCCCACGGCCCCGACCAAAACGCGGTCGCGAGTCATGGTACGTTCCTTGGCCGTGAACATATCCTCACGGGTCAGAGAGGCGAGGCTTTCAAACGTGCCATTCGCATCGGTGCCATAGGGGTGATCGCCAAAGGCCATGTTGTAGAACGTATTCGACGCAATATCGCCCGGATCGGTGGCCGACGAGCGCAGGATGGATTGCACCTGTCCGCGCACACGGTCCACGGCATCTTGGTCAAATCGCGGCTCCATGATCGCCTGACGCAAGAGCGCCATCGCTTCGTCACGGTTCTCGGTCAGAAACCGCGCAGAGATCGTCACGGAATCGATATAGGCATCGAATTTGAAACTCGCGGCCAGCGCGTCGCGTGCCTTGGCGAAGCCTTGGGAATCAAGATCTCCGGCGCCTTCTTCGAGCGTCGCCATCATGAGATTGACCTCGCCCCGCTTGCCCTCACGATCTAGGGACGTGCCCCCCTCGAACCGAATTTCAAGCGCGGTGAAGGGGATGGAGTGTTCCTCGACGAGCCAGGCCTCGATACCTTTTTCCGAGGTGACTTCCTGAATATCGACGGCCGCATGTGCGGGGGCGGCGAAGGTCAAGGCCGTCATCACAGCCGCAGAGAAGAGAGAGATCAAACGTGTCATCCGGCGGTCTCCTCGGTTTCAGATGCACTGGGCATAAGCCATCCGGTCACGGCCTTGCGGCGGTCAAAGATTTCCTCAGCGGCGGCCATCACGTCTTCGGGTGTCACCGCCTGCAGAATTTCGGGCCAGGCCTCGATGTCGTTGAGCGACAGGCCAATGGCCAACTCCTGACCATATTGACGGGCAAGCCCCTCGATATTGTCCTCCGCGTAAATTCGGCCCGCGCGAAGCTGGGTTTTCAGGCTCTCGAACTCTTCGAGGTCCACGCCGTCTTGCAGGAATTGCGCCACGGTCGCGTCCAACGCGGCCTCGGCCTCTTCCAACGACACCTCCGGCGTCGGCACCATGATCAGGCCAAATGTGCCGTCATCGATGGTGGTCCCGTTGTAATAGGAACCCACATAGATCGCTTTGGGGTCTTCGAACGTCAGTTTACGCGCGAGATAGGCAGTGGTCGAGTTGCCGCCCAAAAGCGCCGCCAAAATCTCAAGCGCGGCGGCCTTTTCCTGTGCGCCCGGATCACGTTCCGGGGCGAGATAGCTGCGCATCACATAGGGCTGGGCCACACGCGAGTCGTCCATGGTCAATCGCCGCTCAGACAGTTGCGGCGGCTCCTGTGGCCGGACACGCGGGGCAAGATCAGGCGTGGGTTCCAAAGGCCCGTAGTAGGTCTCGGCCAGTTCGAACACCTCTTCGGGTTCAACGTCGCCCGCCACCACGAGGATGGCGTTATTCGGCGCGTAGTAGCGGTGGTAAAAGGCAAAGGCGTCGTCGCGGTTGAGCTGTTCCATCT
This sequence comes from Abyssibacter sp., assembly GCA_964220165.1. Lineage (GTDB taxonomy): Bacteria > Pseudomonadota > Alphaproteobacteria > Rhodobacterales > Rhodobacteraceae > Celeribacter. The sequence continues at coordinate 3,282 of CAXPTW010000015.1, read as the reverse complement.
CATGCCGCCAGCCGATGATCGGAATGCCGTAAGGGTGGTTCAGATATTGCGCCGCGTTCCGCTGTTCCATGAACAGGGCGCCGGGATCGTTGTCAGTGCGTTGATTGCGTTCTTCCAACACCACCTGCCGTTCTGTGCGCACATCGTCCTCGGTCATTTCGAGGTCGCGCATCCGGTCGGCTTCCATCTCCATCATGAGGCCGAGGCGGTCCGCCGCGACGCGTTGATAATAGGCCGTGTAATCCCAAGAGGTGAACGCGTTGTCAGAGCCACCGTTGCGGGTCACGGTCTCGGACAGTTCACCCGCCGCGAGATCATCGGTGCCTTTGAACATGAGATGTTCGAGGAAATGCGCGATCCCGCTTTTGCCGAGCGGTTCATCCGCCGCGCCCACCTTGTACCAAACGGTATGGGCCACGACAGGGGCACGGTGATCTTCGAGAACGACGACCTCCATCCCATTGTCGAGCGTGGTGGTGCTCACCTCCGCCGCCTGAACCGAGCTGATCAAGCCCGGGCCGGTCACGGCGATCACAGCCGCCATCAATCCGTATTTCATGCAGTCACCTTTCACGAAACGTCACGGGTGAATGTGGCGTGAAAGACAGGCGGCGACAACCGCTGTGACGGGAATTTGATGAGCTGTTGGTAAAGAGGCGCTTACTCTTCGGGGGCGAAGGGCACGATGATGCCGAGGGCGCGCAGGCGTTCCCATTCGGCACGGGCGTCCAACGCATAGCCACGATAGGCGCGCTCGTATTTGCCACGCCCAGTCCGGCGGCGCTCATCGGAGGCATAGAGATCGGCGCGAATGCTCTCATCCACACCATAACGCGACGCGTAGGACACGATGCCGCCGTCAATCCCGGTCGCTGGCGGCATACGGCCTCCCAGCGCGATGATCGCATCGGCATTCGGCGTAGCGTCCGTCCGGTTGGTCCCGCCCGGTGTCGGCACAGGCAATGAGGTGTAGCTCTCAGGTTCCTGCAACGGTTTCGCAGGCACGATGGAAAATTCGTCCGGGCCAGATTTGACCTCATTCGGAATCATCTCGCCCTTGCGACCACAGGCCACGAGCGCGGCCAGAGCCATCAGGCCAAGACCCAATCGAACCGTTTTCGACACCATGAACTCTTCCCTTCGCAGAACTGCGTCCGATGACGTTCTAGACCAGCTTGCGCGCGAGGTCACGTCCGGTTTTTCGTCTCGCCCGTGAAAAGCACGAGACCAAAGGCCCCGGCGAAAATCGCAATATCCGCCACGTTGAACGAGAACGGGTTCGTGAACCCACAGCAGGACATATTGAGAAAATCGGCCACAGCGCCGTAGAGAATGCGGTCAATCGCATTGCCCAAAGCGCCACCAATCAGCAGCCCCGCACTGAGATTGCCGAGGCGGGAAAACGATTCACGTTTGACCCAAACGACGACCCAAGCGGAGATCACCACCGCAAGAGCCACCCATCCCCAGCGCAAAAGATCGCCATGGCCGGACAAGAGGCCGAAATTCGCGCCCCGGTTCCACGCCATGCGGAAATTGAGAAACGGCGGGAGCACATCAATGGCCCCCACCGCTTTGAGATTCATCCAATGCACAACGGCGATCTTGCTCAACTGGTCGAGCACAAAGGTCGCTATCGCGGTCCAGATCGCCGTGCGCATGGTCGTTGCCTCTTAGTGACGGAAGTGACGCATGCCGGTGAGAACCATGGCAAGCCCGGCCTCATTGGCGGCGTCGATGACCTCTTGGTCGCGCATCGACCCACCCGGCTGGATCACGCAAGACGCGCCAGCGGCGGCAGCTTCCAACAGACCGTCAGCAAAGGGGAAGAACGCGTCAGAAGCCACAGCGGAGCCTTTGGTGAGCGGCTCCGGCAGGCCCATGGCTTCGGCCATGCGCTCCGCTTTCTTGGCGGCGATCAGCGCGGAGTCGAGACGCGACATCTGACCGGCGCCCACGCCAACAGTGGCCTGGTCTTTCACGTAGACGATGGCGTTGGATTTGACGTGTTTCGCCACTTTCCACGCGAACAGAAGGTCTTTCATCTGTTCCGGCGTCGGCGCTTTTTCGGTCACGACCTTCAGGTCATCCATGCCGACAAAGCCGGCGTCCTTGTCCTGGAACAGATACCCCCCCGCGACCTGACGGATCGTGTTCGGTTTTTCCATGACATTCGGCAGGCCTTCGGTGGTCAGAAGACGCAGGTTCTTCTTAGCTGCGAAAATCGCCTTGGCCTCGTCGGAGGCACCCGGTGCGATGACGACCTCGGTAAAGATTTCGACGATGGCTTTCGCGGTCTCCGCATCCAGCACTTGGTTCAGCGCAACGATGCCACCGAACGCAGAGGTGCGATCACAATCGAACGCGTTGTTGTAGGCCTCCAAAAGCGTCGCGCCCTTCGCCACACCACAGGGGTTGGCGTGCTTGATGATCGCCACGGCGGGGGTCTCCGCCGGATCGAATTCGGCCACAAGCTCAAACGCCGCGTCGGTGTCGTTGATGTTGTTGTAGGACAGCTCCTTGCCCTGATGCTGGACCGCGGTTGCAACGCCCGGACGCTCGGAGCCGTCAACGTAGAAGGCCGCCGACTGGTGCGGGTTTTCGCCGTAACGCAGGGTTTGTTTGATCTGACCGGCCACGACACGACGGCGCGGCGCGGCCTCACCGATGGCATCCGCCATCCAGTTGGACACGGCGGCGTCATAGGCACCCGTGCGGGCATAGGCGATCTGCGCCATTTTCTGGCGGAAAGCGTAGGAGGTCTGGCCGTCGTTGGCATCCAATTCCGCGATCAGCGCGTCGTAATCCTCGACATCCACCACGGTGGTGACGAACCCATGGTTCTTTGCCGCCGCACGGATCATCGCCGGGCCACCGATGTCGATGTTCTCGATCATCTCGTCATACTCTGCGCCGCGGGCCAGAGCGGCTTCGAACGGGTAGAGGTTCACGACCAGCAGGTCGATTTCGGGGATGCCGTGCTCTTGCATCGCCTGAACGTGGGTGCCGTTGTCGCGCAACGCCAGCAGGCCGCCATGGACCATGGGGTGCAGAGTCTTGACGCGGCCATCCATCATCTCGGGGAAGTTGGTGATCTCGGAGACGTCTTTGACCTCGAGACCTGCGTCGCGCAGAGCCTTGGAGGTGCCGCCGGCGGACAGCAGCTCGACGCCGCGTGCGGCCAGCGCTTTGCCCAGATCTACGAGGCCGGTTTTATCGGATACGGAAATGAGCGCACGGCGCATGGGTGCGAGGTCTTGCATCGAGAGGTCTCCTAAGGTC